>VGHR01000010.1 GCA_016868205.1 Betaproteobacteria bacterium | reverse complement strand
CGACAGGAATCACAATCCTGGACTCTACCAACTGAGCTACAGCCACCGCGAAGCGCAAATTATAGGGGCTCGATCCGCTAAAAATGCAGCCGGCGATCAAGCCTTGGTCGCATCGGGCTTGCTGATCAAAAACTTCACCTTGTAGCGATCCTGCAGCAGCTTGTAATAGGCCTGGCCTTCGGCACCGGACCACCACTGGGTGTACTGGCTGCGCGCCTGCTCCCGCTCGTTAGGGGTCCGCTCCTTTCGCGGCAGCACCTGATTGACCTTGACGATGGCATAGCCTTCGGCTCCCAAGTCGACGCCCTTAAGGCTGGGCAAGGTCGCAGGGTCGGCGCGCATGGCGGCGTTAAACACCGAGGCGGGTATCTTCGTCGGCTCTTCGCGGCTGAGTGTTAGGGTTTCAAACCACTTGGCTTGCTCGGGCTGCGCCTGCCACTGCGACAGACGCCGTGCGCCCTCCTCGCGGGCCAAGGCAGCGCTGCGCTCGACCAACCAGCGTGATCGCACCTGAGCTCGCACCTCATCGAGGCCCAATTGTCGGGCGGGGGTGTGCTGCACGATGCGGGCCGAGACCAGGACGCCCGCGCCGATATCGACCGCCTCGGTGTTTCTCTTTTTCTCAAGAGACTCGGCCGAGAACAAGGCGCCGAGCAGCTTGGCACTGGACAGGGGGCCCTTGCTGCCTGGCGCAGCCGTGCGGGTGATTTGCTCGGCACTCTGAATTTGCAGGCCGAGTTTGTCGGCCGCAGGCTTGAGACTGTCGGACTGCTCGTAGACCAGGTTGCTGAACTGCTCGGCCGCTTCTGCAAACTTCTTGGGCAGCATCTGCTTGCGCACTTCGGCTGCCAACTCGTCCTTCATTTCCTCGAAGCTGCGCTGTTTAGGCGCCCTGATATCGGTCAGGCGAATGATGTGGTAGCCAAACTCGGTTTCCACAAGATCGCTGACCTGACCCTTGGACAAGGCGAACACCGCATCCTCAAACGGTTTGACCATGGCGCCACGACCGAAGTAGTCCAGATCTCCGCCCCGCTCGGCCGAGCCGCCGTCCTGCGAGTGCTTGCGGGCCAGGGCTGCAAAACTGTCGGGGGCCTTGCGCAGTTGCGCCAGCAATTCGCCGGCCCGCGCCTTGGCCGCCTCGCGATCCGCAGCGGCGGCCGTCTTGGGCGCATTGATGAGAATATGGCTGGCGCGGCGCTCTTCCCGGCCGGCCTGGCGGTTTTGCTCGTAATACGCCTTCAGATCCGATTCGCTGACCTGAATCGATCGGCTGAGGGCCTGTGGGTCAAGAACCAGGTACTGCACGCTGGCCCGCTCGGGCGCCATGAACTGGTCGGCCTTGGCCTTGTGAAACTGCTCGAGATCGGCTGCCGAGGGCTCGAGGCCCTTGAGAAAGTCCACGGGCTGAAAGCGGGCCCATTGCACTTCGCGCCGGTCAAAGAAGGCCGCCAGAGCCGCATCAGCCACAGCATGGGCTGCCGACCCGGTACCGACCACACCCTGCAAAACCTGCCGGGTGGACATTTCCGCTCGGACACTGGCCTCAAACATCTCGGGGGTCATGCCCTGCGCGCCGAGCAACTGCTTGTAACGCTCCATATCGAGACTGCCGTCGGCCTTGCGCAGCATGGCAATCTGTGGATTGGATTGGAGCTCATTGGCCAGCTTTTGGTTGCTGGCGGTCAAGTGCAGCTTGCCGGCGGCCACCGACAGGACCCGCTCGCGCACGATCCGCTCGAGAATGCCGAACTTGATCTCGGGGCTGTCAAGCAGCTTCATGTCCAGGCCCGGCATCTGCGCCCGCAGCCTGTCCACCTCTTGTCGGTGAGCCGCATCCCATTCGGCCTGGGTGATGTCCATGCCATCGACTTGAGCGACCACTTTCTTGGCCTCCCTCTGGCCGTAATCGTTGAGGCCGAGCAGCACAAAAGAGGGCACGATGAGCAGGAACAGCAAGCCCATGGTGATCTTGGTGTGCTTGCGAATGAAGTCGAACATGGTGCGTATCCTGGCCAGCAGAGTGTGCAGTTGAATCGTCCAGATTGTCGGGCCTGGACAAAGCCCGCGACGCAAAAAAGGCGAACCCAGGTTCGCCTTTTTTCTCGGTGGTGGTGGGTGCTGACGGGCTCGAACCGCCGACCTACGCCTTGTAAGGGCGCCGCTCTACCAACTGAGCTAAGCACCCCACCTCAACTTGAAAACCGGGTGTCAGTTCAAAGCGTCCTTGAGGGCTTTACCGGGACGGAACTTGGGAATCTTGGCTGGCTTGATTTTAATCGTCTCTCCAGTGCGGGGATTGCGCCCTGTGCGCGAAGCGCGCTTGGTCACCGCGAAGGTGCCAAAACCTACCAGGGAGACCTCGCCGCCCTTCTTGAGCGTAGTCTTGACGGCACCGATAAATGCTTCGAGGGCTCGGGTGGAGGCGGCCTTGGATAAATCGGTTTGCTTGGCAATGTGTTCGATCAATTCTGCTTTATTCACTTGTGCTCCTGAGACTGTTGGAACGATAGTTTGGGTGCGCCGGGAGGAGGCGGATTCTAGACCGATTTGAGGCCAGCGCTATAGTCCCAGGGCAGACTCAGAGGGCCAGCTCAATGGCACGGCCCAGATCGATGGTCTTGTGCGTGCCGCCCAGATCAGGGGTTCGCGGTGCGCCGCTGTCCGGCTGCAGGACGGTCTCGATGGCCTTGACGATGGCTTCGTGGGCCGCCCTGTGACCTAAAAACTCTAACATCATCGCGCCGCACCAAATCTGACCGATGGGGTTGGCAATGCCGCGCCCAGCGATGTCGGGGGCAGAACCGTGCACCGGCTCAAACAGCGAGGGGAAGCGTCGCTCCGGGTTGAGATTGGCGCTCGGTGCGATCCCGATGGTGCCCGTGCATGCCGGGCCCAAATCGCTGAGGATGTCACCGAACAGATTACTGGCAACCACCACATCAAAGAAGTCCGGCCGCTGTACAAAATGGGCCGACAAAATGTCAATGTGGAACTTGTCCAGACGGACATCCGGGTAGGTCCGGGCCATCTCGGACACGCGCTCGTCCCAGTAGGGCATGGATATTGAAATGCCGTTGGACTTGGTGGCGCTGGTCAGGTGCTTCTTCGGGCGTGACTGCGCCAACTCGAAGGCAAACTTGAGCACCCGGTCGACGCCAACGCGGGTAAACACCGACTCCTGAAGCACGAACTCGCGGTCCGTACCTGCAAAGGCTCGACCACCGATGCTGGAGTACTCGCCCTCGGTGTTTTCACGGACGATATAAAAATCAATCTCACCCGGGTCGCGACGACTGCCGTCCTTGCGCACCACCGGGGCGATGATGCCGGGCATGAGTCGGGCCGGCCGCAAATTGATGTATTGGTCGAACTCGCGGCGAAACAAAAGCAAAGAGCCCCAGAGCGAGACATGGTCTGGAATCTTCTCGGGCCAGCCCACGGCACCAAAGTAAATTGCGTCGTGGCCCCCGATCTGATCTTTCCAGTCGTCGGGCAGCATCTTGCCGTGCTTTTCACAATAGTCCCAACTCGAAAAGTCGAAGCGATCGAACTGCAAATCGATGTCGAATTTACGGGCTGCCGCCTCCAGCACCCGCAACCCCTCGGGCATGACTTCTTTGCCGATGCCGTCACCGGCAATGACTGCGATGCGATGTTTAAGCGTCATGAAAATTCTCCATCAAGGCGGCACTCAGCCCGAGGCCGCGGGTTTGGGTTGGCGCACAACCAGAGCCACGCCTAGGGCCGTCAGACCCGTTCCAATCAATGTGACCGCGGTGATCAATTCATCAAAAAGAAACCACGCCATGATGGCTGTGGTCGGCGGCACCAGGTACATCAGGCTGGCCACCGAAGTAGCGGCGCCGCGCTGAATGAGCAGATACAGCAGCGAACTGCCCCCCAAGGTGAGCACCCCAACCGCCCAGGCCATGGCTGCCACCAGCGGGGCGTTCCAGACCACCGGTTCCGATTCCAGAAAAGTCAGCGGCAGCGTCGCGATCAGGGCGGCGCCGAGTTGTATGGCATTGGCCGTGCGTACATCGGTGGCACGCAGATGGCGCTTCTGATAGAGCGTTCCGGCTGTAATGGCCAGCAGGGCAAAAACGGTGCCGGCGACGGTGAAGGCACTGACCTCGGTGCCGGCCATCAATTTGCGCAAAATCACCAGGATCAAGCCGCCAAATCCGAGCAGCAGGCCCAACCACTGCACCCGGGTGACCTGCCCCCCCTCGATCCGTGACACCCACACCGCCGTCAGCACCGGTTGCAAACCCACCACCAGGGCCGCCAGCCCAGAGCCCATGCCCAACTCCACCGCGACCCAGACCCCACCCAGGTAGCCGGCATGCATCAGCACGCCGGTCACCGCCAGATGCCACCACTGCTTCGGGTCCTCAGGCCAGCGCGCACCGGCCACTGCAATCCAGGCCAGAAAGCACAGAATTGAAAAGAAGTAACGCCAGGCCAGGAAACCCAACGGCGGCGCATACGGCAGGCCAAACTTGGCCACGATGAAGCCGGTGCTCCAAATCAGCACGAAGACCAGGGGCATGGCCCGCAACCAGGCCGATTCATCCGGTTCGGCACTCATCGGGATCGGGCTCGAATCTCGGGAACGGCTCTTTGCAGGTAGTACACCATCGACCAAACCGTGAGCACCGCCGACAGCCAGATCAGGCCCGTTCCCCACAGGCGCGTGTCGATCAAACCGAAGAGCACGCCATCGAAGAGCAACAGGGCGATGGCAACCATTTGTACGCCCGTTTTGATCTTGCCCACCACATGAACGGCCACACTGCGTTTGGCGCCTATGGTGGCCATCCACTCGCGCAGGGCGGAGATCGCGATTTCCCTGCCGATGATGATGAGCGCCACGAACACATCGGCCCGCTGCAAATCAACCAGCACCAGGAGGCAGGCGCACACAAGGAACTTGTCCGCCACCGGGTCCAGGAAGGCTCCGAACGCGGAGGTTTGACCTAATTTACGCGCCAGGTAGCCATCGAGCCAATCGGTCAGGGCAAAGACCACAAACAGGGCGGTGGCTACGATGTTGCGAGATTCCGGCGGAAAGTCCAGGTAGAACACAGCGACGATCAAGGGGATGGCGACAATGCGCGCCCAGGTCATCAGCGTCGGGATGGTCCAGAACATCTAGGGATTTTGGCACGGGCAGCACTTGCCCCTAGTGCAGGGCACGATAGATCTGCTCGGCCAAGGTTCGGGAGATGCCCTCGACCGCGGCCAGATCCTCAGCGCTGGCGGCGCTAACGCCAGCCAACCCGCCGAATCGGCGCAGCAGGCTGGCCCGCTTTCTGGGACCGACACCGGGGATGTCCTCCAGGCGACTGGTCACTCTGACCTTGTCGCGCCGGGCGCGCATACCGGTGATGGCGTAGCGATGTGCTTCGTCGCGGATCTGAGCCACCAGCATCAAGGCTGCTGAGTCATGGCCCAGATAGACCTTCTCACGACCATCGGCGAAAACCAA
Source organism: Betaproteobacteria bacterium (assembly GCA_016868205.1). Lineage (GTDB taxonomy): Bacteria > Pseudomonadota > Gammaproteobacteria > Burkholderiales > Burkholderiaceae_C > Polaromonas. The sequence continues at coordinate 42,147 of VGHR01000010.1, read as the reverse complement.
CTCCTCCAGACCCACCTTGCGACCCTCGCCTTTCTCGACCCCGACGATCAGCCCGATATCCAGTCCCAAATGCTCGAACACTTCTCGCGCCACGGCCACCTGACCCTTGCCGCCATCAATGAGCACCAAATCGGGCAGGCGCTGACGATCATCGACGGACTCGCCCTCACGCAAGGCCTCGGCCAGTGGCCGGTAGCGCCTGAGCAGAGCCTGCCGCATGGCCGCATAGTCGTCACCGGGGCCCACGCCTTCGATGCCAAAGCGCTTGTACTGGCTGGCCTGCATGCGGTGCTGCGCAAACACCACGCAGGAAGCCTGGGTGGCCTCGCCGCCAGTGTGCGATATGTCAAAGCACTCGATGCGCAAGGCCTGTAAATCATCCTGGGGCAAATCCAGGGCCTGGGCCAGGGCGCGAGTGCGGGCCTGTTGCGAACCTTCTTCGGCCAGCAGACGGGCCAACTGCAGTTCGGCGTTCTTGCAGGCCATCTCCAGCCAGACCCGCCGCTGCTCGCGCGGCTTGTGAACGGCCGTCACCTTGCCCCCGGCCTGCAGTGTGAGCAAATCGATCAGGGTGCGATCCACCGGGTGGCTGATCAGCAGCACCGGCGGCACCGGCAGGTCGATGTAGTGCTGAGCCATGAAAGCCTGCAAAACCGTCACTTCGGCCGATGACGCCTGCGGGGACGGGCTTTCGGCCTGTAAGTCCAGGGCTGTTTCAACCTGCGCCGGGAAATAAGCCCGGTCCCCAAGATGCCGTCCGCCACGCACCATGGCCAGATTGACGCAGGCGCGACCGCCTTGCACCCGCACCGCCAGAACATCCACATCCTTGTCGGCCTGCACATCCATGGTCTGCTGCTGCAGCACCCTCGAAACAGCGCGCATTTGATTGCGCAACTCGGCAGCTTGCTCAAATTCAAGCGCTTGGGCATGCGCCACCATGCGCGACTCCAGGGCCTGCAGGATGTCCTGCGTGCGACCCTGTAAAAACTGGCTGGCATGGTCGCTGTCGCGGGCGTACGCCTCGTGCGAGATCAAACCAACGCACGGGCCCGAACAGCGCTTGATTTGATACAGGAGGCAGGGCCGAGTGCGGTTGTTGAAGACCGTGTCCTCGCAGGTGCGAAGGCGGAACACTTTCTGCAGCAGAGCGATGCTGTACTTGACCGCCCAGGCACTGGGATAGGGCCCGAAGTAATGGTGCTTGCGATCAACAGCGCCGCGGTAGTAGGCCATGCGCGCAAAGAGCTGGGCCTGCGGTCCGACGGCATCGGGCCGGCCCGGCTGCACGGCGGTGATTTTGAGGTACGGGTAGCTCTTGTCGTCCCTGAAGAGAATGTTGAAGCGAGGGTGCAGGGTCTTGATCAGATTGCTCTCGAGCAGCAAGGCCTCGGCCTCTGAGCGCACCACGGTCGTCTCAATCCGTGCGATGCGCCCGACCATATGGCCAATGCGCGTACCGCCATGGTCTTTCTGAAAATAACTGCTGACCCGTTTTTTAAGGTTGCGGGCCTTGCCCACATACAGCACGCCGCCCTGCTGGTCGTAGTAGCGATAAACCCCGGGCAGGGACGGCAGCGCGGCGACCTGCCCCAACAACTCCTGCCACGCCTGACCGCCCGTGGGCCTTACCGTGCCGCCACTCATCGCGGGCACGCTTGCCAGGGCGGGCCTGTCCACCGAGCCGATTGCCTTGGGCTCAGAAGGCCAATGGCCGGGGCGAGCAAGATCATCTGGGAGTCTCCGTCCTCGACCGCGAGTCCCGAACCCTCCAGGGCCCGCGGCAGATCCACGGCCACAAAAACTGAGTGCTCGATTTCGCGCGCAAGAAGCAAGCTTGTTAATGCGATGGTTATATTAACGCAAGCACCGCGCGACCTTTCCATGCGACCTGCCCTGACCTTTGACCTCTTCTGCACCGTGATCGACAACCATGGCGATCTGGGGGTGTGTTGGCGCCTGTCACGGCAGCTGCGTGAGGCTGGCCACAAGGTGCGCCTCTGGCTCGATGATGCCTCAGCCCTGGCCTGGATGGCCCCCGGCCTGGCCCTCGGGCAGGAACCCGGGATCGAGTTGCGACCGTGGCAGGAGGCCGAGCAGCTTGCCCGACTCAGGAGTTTGTCCCCGGCTGATGTATGGATCGAAGCCTTTGCGTGCCGCATCCCCGAGGCCTTCGTGGCTCACGGCGCGGCCACCCAGCGCCGACAACCGGTGTGGATCAACTTGGAGTACCTCAGTGCCGAAGCTTGGGTGGAGCGCAACCATGCATTGCCCTCGCCGATTCTGTCGGGGCCTGCCAGGGGCTGGAGCAAGCGATTCTTCTATCCCGGCTTCACCACCAAAACCGGCGGCTTGCTCCGCGAAAGCGATTTGTTGGCCAGGCAGCAGGCCTTCGATTCAAGCGTCTGGCGCAAAGCCCACGCGCCTGAATTACAAGACCGATCCCGGCTGATCAGCCTGTTCTGCTATGAGCCGGCCGCCCTGCCCCACTTGTTGCAACAGACCGTCGAGGATCAGTGGCTGGTCACACCCGGTCGCCCATGGGCCGCCCTGCAAATGGCGCTGCCGATGCTGACCCAGGCGCCGCCCTGCACCGCCTTGCCCTACACCGACCAGAACGGCTTCGACGAAATGCTTTGGGCCTGTGACCTGAACTTTGTGCGGGGCGAGGACTCCTGGGTGCGAGCCCTCTGGGCCGGCAAGCCTTTCGTGTGGCAGATTTACCCCCAGCAGGATCAAGCCCACCATGCCAAGCTGGAGGCTTTTTTGGACTGGATGGAAGCGCCGCCGAGTTGGCGCCAGTTCCATCGATGCTGGAATGCCATCGAGACAGGCCCACTGCCCAGCTTGGACGCCCAGACCCTGGCCTCATGGGCCCAGTGCGCCGCATCGGCCCGCCAGCGTCTGCTGGACCAGGACGACCTTCTCACGCAGCTTATCGGGATGGTGCGCGCCGAGCAGGCTCATCTTGCCGACTAGAGCCAGAGGGCTCTCGCGGGCCAGGGCCTCAGGCCAGGTAGCCGGCGAGCTGGGCAATATCCACATTGCCCCCGGAAATAATCACGCCCACCCGGTTGCCGCGCACCTCCACCGCTCCTTGCATGGCAGCGGCCATTGCCAGCGCCCCCGTGGGCTCGACCACCATCTTCATGCGAGCGGCAGCAAAACGCATGGCCTCGATCAACTGCGCGTCACTGACGGTCACGATGTCATCAACGAGCGCCTGGATCACCGGGAAAGTCAGCTGCCCAAGAAACTGGGTCTGAGCGCCATCGGCAATCGTGCGCGGCGTCTCGATACGCACAATATGCCCTGTGCGCTTGCTCTGCTGCGCATCGTTACCGGCTTCAGGCTCGACCCCCACCACACGGCAAGACGGGCTTAGCTCGTGGGCCACCACCGCACAGCCGGAAATCAGGCCACCCCCACCCAGGCAAACCAGCAGCAGGTCCAGGGATCCAACCTCTTCAAACAGTTCCTGGGCAGCCGTCCCTTGCCCCGCCATCACATGGGCGTGGTCGTAGGGCGGAATCAAGGTCATGCCCCGCTCCAGGGCCAACTTGCGGCCAATGGCCTCCCGGTCCTCGGTGTAGCGGTCATAGACGATGACTTCGGCTCCATAACCCCGAGTGGCAGCCATCTTCACAGCCGGCGAATCCTTGGGCATGACGAGGGTCGCTGGAATACCGAGCAACCGGGCCGAAAGCGCGATACCCTGCGCGTGGTTGCCCGAGCTGAAGGCGCATACCCCCCGCTTCTTTTGCTCCGCACTGAACTGCGCTAACGCGTTGTAGGCCCCGCGGAACTTGAAAGCCCCCATGCGCTGAAAATTCTCACACTTGAAGAACAACTCGGCACCCGTCAAGCGGTCGGCTGTTTGTGAGCGCATCACCGGGGTGCGATGCGCCACCCCCTTAAGACGGTCATGCGCCGCAGCCACATCAGCGTAAGCAATGGCTAGGCTCATCGAGGTCTTCACTTGGCAAACAGGGAGTCAAGATTCTTGAAGGCCTTGAACTCAATTGCATTGCCAAACGGATCGAGAAAAAAGAGCGTCGCCTGCTCACCCGGCTCCCCCTTGAAGCGAATGTAAGGCTCAATGATGAAGCGGGTCCCCAGCGCCTTGAGCCGATCGGCCAGGGCCTGCCAATCGGACATCGTCATCACCAGGCCAAAATGCCGCACGGGCACGCCATGCCCATCGACCTCGCTGCGAGACACCTCGGCGTCCATCGAGGGACACAGATGCGCAACGATCTGATGCCCGTGAAAGTTGAAATCCACCCACTCCGGGCTGCTGCGCCCCTCGGGACAACCTAAGACGCCGCCATAGAAGGCGCGGGCTTCTTCGAGATCAGAAACAGGAAAGGCCAGGTGGAAAGGTTGCATGGATGGGCTCCGTAAGGCTGGAATGCTACCAAAGCGTCCCGGCCTACCGGGGCACGCCCAGGGCGCGCGCCGGGTCGGGTGCAAGCGACTCGGTGGAGATCGGTCGCCGCACCTCATAGCGGCCGGTTAAACTACCGGGTTTCGCGCCTTCAGACCGAAGCGCCTTTACTTCCTGAGAATGTTATGAAAATCGCCCAAGAAATTCGCGCCGGCAATGTCATCATGAACGGTGGCAACCCCTGGGTCGTGCTCAAGACCGAATACTCGCGCGGTGGGCGCAATGCCGCCACGGTGCGCATGAAGCTCAAGAGCCTGCTGAACAACCAGGGCACCGAGATCGTCTTCAAGGCGGACGACAAGATGGATCAAATCGTGCTGGACAAAAAGGAGTGCACCTATTCCTACTTTGCCGACCCGATGTATGTTTGGATGGACACCGAGTACAACCAGTACGAAGTCGAGGCTGAAAACATGGGCGACGCCCTGAGCTACCTGGAGGAGGGCATGGGTGCCGAGGTGGTTTTCTATGAGGGCAAGGCGATCTCGGTTGAGTTGCCCACCAGCGTTGAGCGCGAGGTCACCTGGACCGAACCGGCGGTCAAGGGCGACACCTCAGGAAAGGTACTCAAGCCTGCCAAGATCGCCACCGGCTTTGAAGTCGGTGTACCGATCTTCGTGAACCAAGGCGACCGCATCGAGATCGACACCCGCACCGGTGAATACCGCAAAAGGGTCTAGCACCCAGCGATTCTTTAAAGGCTCCGTAACGCGGGGCCTTTTTGCTTGCGGATCCTCCCATGCCCGACCTACCTGACCCGCTGCTAGATCTGGGCGACCTGCCCGTGCCCATGCGCATGCAACCGGGTCTCAGGCGCTGCGAGCGGGTACAACTGCACCGCCTGCAGCCCGGCAGCGTCCTGCATGCAGAAAAGCTGGCGCTAATCCAATCGGGATGGCATCCCCTAACTGTGGCAGGCTTTGATGCGGCCCCGGTGATCACCACGGTGCGTGAGGCAGCCGGCTTGAGCCCCGAGGACCCGACTCCTCTGGCCTTGGCTCTTGAAGAAGACCTCGCCGTGTTGGACGGACCCACAGCCACCCTGCCCTGGCTCAGCGTCTGCACGCCTTCGCACTGGGCTCCGGAGGAAAAGCTCGGCCTCGATTGGGGCGCAGCGCATGCGCCGGTGGCCGACAACCAGGCCTTGATGGCTGCACAGCGGCAAGTTGTGGCCCTGTGTACCAACGGCCTGTGTTGGGAGCGGTCGGTCTACACCCTCGCGTCGAGCGATCGCCATGATCAGCACCCGCAGCGGGCCTCGCGCAAGCCCTGGCCGGCAGCCCAAGGCGTCGATCTGGCCCGGCAAGCCTGGCTGCGCGTGGAGCGCCAGAGCTTTTTCCCGGTACGAGGCCGGCCGGGACAGGCGGTGTTCAGCATACGGCTTCAAATCGAGCGTCTGGACATCAGCGCCGGATTGCCTGAACGAGCCGCCAAACTCCACGAATGGCTGGCCAGCATGAGTGAAGCCGTCGCGCGCTACAAGGGGCTGGCTGAAGTCAGGCCCAGAGTGCTGGACTGGCTGACCGAGCGCGGTCGCTGAAGGGAGGCCGGTATGGATGTCATCGCCAGGCTCTTGGACATCATCGTTCCCGTGTTCTTGATCATCGCGGTGGGCTACGGCTATGGCCGACGCTATCGACCCGACATGACGCTGTTCAATCGAATCGCGCTGGAGGTCTGCACGCCCTTGCTGACTTACTCCGCGCTGGCTTCCAGGCAGTTTGATGTCGCCCAACATATTCCCCTGCTGGTTGGCGGCACAGCGTTGATTCTGGGGGCCGGTCTGCTGGCCTGGCCGCTGGCGCTTGCATCGCGGCAATCGCCTCGCACCTTGGTGCCGGTGGTGATGTTCAACAACTGCGGCAACATCGGCATTCCACTGGCCTTGCTGGCCTTCGGGCCGCAGCAAATGGGCGCGGCGGTGGCTTTGTTTTCCATCAGCAACCTGATCCACTTCTCCTTGGGCTCTCGTATCACCAGCGCCGGTGCCCGAACCCGCGACTTGCTGCTCAGTCCGATGATGCTTGCTGCCGTACTCGGATTCGCCAGTGCGCTCAGCGATGTACGCCCGCCACCGATGCTGCTGACCGGTATGCGGATGCTCGGAGACGCCTCTCTGCCGATGATGCTGTTCGCACTTGGGGCCAGGCTGTGTAGTGTCGAGTGGCGCGGCATGGGCAGTGGCCTGATCGGGGCCACAGCCCGCCCACTGATTGGCATGGCTCTGGCTTGGCCACTGGTCTACGGGCTGGGCCTGGAGGGCACCGCCCGAGCGCACCTGATCCTGTTTGCCGCCCTGCCTCCGGCGGTCCTGCAGTTCATGCTGGCCGAACGGTTCCAGCAAGAGCCGGCAAAGGTGGCGGCGATGGTGATGCTCGGCAACCTCCTGGCTCTGATTTTTGTGCCGATTGCCCTGATCTGGGGCCTCGGTGCAAGCCCAAGCGGCGGCCCTTGAGTCACAATCGCGGGCATGCAAAACACACAAGATCTTTCGGCCAGTCGACTGGCCGATGCCTGGGCCGAGCTGCGGGCCCACGCCGAAAGTGGCAGACCGCTGCACGGCGATGCGTATCGCTTGGCGTTTGCCGACCCCGAGTTCCTGCTGCGGCGGGAAACGCGCGGTCTGCGCATGCAACTGGAGATGCTCAAGCCAGATCTCGAGCAGCAGCGCCTGGGTATAGAGAGCACCGTTGTGGTGTTCGGCAGTGCACGCTTTGTCTCGGCCGAACAGGCCAATCAGTTGCTCGAACAGGCGCAGGCCGCAGGCGACGCGAAAGCCCTGGCGGCCGCTGAGCGCCAGGTTAAAAATTCGGCCTACTACGAACAGGCTCGCGAGTTCGCCCGGCGGGTGGCCCACCACAGCAAAGACCGCCCCCCGGCAGAACAAATCTTCATTTGTACCGGCGGCGGTCCGGGCATCATGGAGGCAGCCAACCGGGGCGCGCACGAGGCGGGCATGCCCAATGTGGGGCTCAACATCGCCCTACCCCATGAGCAAGGCGCCAACCCCTACATCACGCCGGACCTGAACTTCAAGTTTCACTACTTCGCCTTGCGCAAGATGCACTTCATGATGCGTGCCAAGGCACTGGTGGCTTTCCCGGGCGGCTACGGAACACTCGATGAGCTGTTTGAAGTGCTGACCCTGGTGCAGACGCGCAAGGCCAAACCGGTCCCCATCCTGCTCTATGGCAGCGCTTACTGGAAGCGTCTGATAGAACTGGAGGTCCTTCTTGAAGAAGGCGCGATTTCCCCCGAAGACCTGGACCTGTTCAAGTATGTCGACACACCCCAGCAGGCCTGGGATCTCATCAAGGATTTCTATCGGCTATAGGCGTCGCATACCCAGCGCCGAGCGTGAGCCCAGACCGACCCAGGCTGCGACCAGCCAAAACAATCCGTGCAGGCCGATCAGGGCGCTGACAGAGCCCAGCAGCAGCGGCACAAAAACGCCGGAGGCAGTCACTGACATCAGCCGCAGGCCGAGCACCTCGCCCTGTCGCTGGCTGGGGGTGATCTGATGCAGCAGGCTCATGACCATAGGCTGCACAGTGCCCAGGGCCAATCCGATCAGGAACGAGCACAGGGCCATGGTCCAGGCCGACTGGGTGAAGGGATACACACCAAACATCACCGCCGTGATCAGCATGGCCGAGACCAGGACCATCCACTCGCGCAGGCGCTCCACCATCATGGGCAGGACCACTCGGACTAGCCCCGTGGCCAGGGCGAAAGAGCCCAGCACCATACCAATCTGCGACGCACTGAGTCCACGCTGGACCCCGAGCAGGGGAATCACCAGCCCATGTACATCCCAACTTGCTGCAACGAACCAGTTGACCAGCATCAGACGGCCTATCCCCGGCAGACGCAGCAGTTGCCAAGAGTGCCACACCGAGCCCTGCGCAGCGCCGTCATCGGGCTCGGGAGCGGCCTCCCGCAGACGCCTGAGCAGAGCCCAGGTAACGAGCGGGACCAGGGCCATTAAAACAAAGGCCGCCTGAAAACCTGGCAAGCTGGCTGGGCTCGGTCCTGCATGATCAATCAGGAAGCCCACGGCCAAGGGCCCAAGCACATTGGACAAAGCCGGGCCGATGGCCAACCAGCTGAAGGACCGGCGCAATTCAGCCGCGTCCTCGCTAAGCCGACCAACTTGCCTCTGCACGGCGATAACGGTGGCCCCAGCGGCACCACCCGTCAGGAGGGCCACGAGACAGAGCACTGCGAAAACCGGCCAGACCGCGGCCATCAAACCCGCCAGGCAGGCCGCACCGACGGAGGCCAGCATCACCGACCGCGAACCCTGACGGTCGATGTAACGGCCAATCGGTACGGCCAGCAGCAACTGGCTCAATCCAAACAGAGCCAAGAGCAAGCCCACGGCCGCCGCGCTGTAACCCAGGTGCAAGGCCAACAAGGGGGCGGCCATGCGGTTGCCCGCCAGAGTCGAGTGCAGAAAAATCTGCGCCAGGATCAGTCGCAGCAACTCAGGTCGCACATCCGTCCTCCGGAAAAATCTGACAAAGCAGCCTCACCGTCTCATCTGCCTTCTTCGTCCACAGGATCGACTGGGCCTGGCAAAAGGTCGCGGGCCTGGGACTCGGGCAGGGCCTGCACCTGCTTGAGCGCCCGACCCATGGCGCGGCTTCGCTGCTCGGCGCTATCCAAGCTCCGCAGCACCGTCTCGGTCTGCGACTTGACCCGGGAGAGCACATCGCCAAACTTGGCAAACTCGGTCTTGACCGCACCGAGCACCTGCCACACCTGGCTGGATCGTTTCTCCAGGGCCAGCGTGCGAAAGCCCATCTGCAGCGAGTTGAGCATGGCCAGCAGAGTGGTGGGGCCCGCCACCACGATACGGTGATCGCGCTGCAGGGACTCGACCAAGCCGGGTCGTCGCATCACTTCGGCATACAGCCCCTCGCTGGGCAGGAAGATGAGCGCGAAATCGGTGGTGTGCGGCGGCTGAATGTATTTCTCGCTGACCGAGCGCGCCTGCTGCCGCACCGCCTGCTCCAGAGCGCGACCGGCGGCCTCCGCGGCTGTCGCGTCAGCCTGCTCTTGGGCCGCGAGCAGCCGCTCGTAATCCTCGCTGGGAAACTTGGCGTCAAGCGGCAGCCACACCGGCTCCCCGTCGTCAGATCGACCGGGTAAACGCACCGCAAAATCGACTGCGTTGCGGCTGCCCGGCACGACACAAACCTGGGCCTGATACTGTTCGACGGTGAGCACCTGCTCGAGCAAGCTGGCCAACTGCGTCTCGCCGAAGATGCCGCGGGTCTTTACATTGCTCAGCAAATGCTTGAGATCCCCGACGCCCTGGGCCAGGGTCTGCATCTCGCCCAAGCCTTTGTAGACCTGCTCGAGCCGGTCAGCCACCTGCTTGAAGCTCTGGCTGAGCCGGGACTCCAAGGTGCTCTGCAGCTTCTCGTCGACCGTGGCGCGCATCTGCTCGAGCTTGTGTTCGTTACCCTGCTGCAGCAAGGTCAGGCGATCTTCCACCGCCTTGCGGATATCGGCCAGTAATTGCTCCTGCCGCTGCGCCATTTGTTGCAGCTGTCCGGTGAGATCCTGAGCGAAACGCCGCAAGGCCACATCCTGGGATTCGCGCGACTGCGCCACGGCCTGCGCCATGGTCTGGCTGGAGGCCTGAAGATTCTGGACCAGCTGCTGCTGCGAGCTGGCCAGTTGCACCCGAAAGGAATCGATCTGCTCGTTTTGGGTGCGGGCCACATCGCCCGATTGAGCCAGCAGCGTTTGCTGAAAGAGCGCAATCACCTGTTGCAGGTCAGCGCGGTTTTCCCGGGCGCTGTCCTGAACCTGGGCGCGAAGTTCGCGCTCGAGTCGCTCAATGTCCACGCGCAGCTCGGCCGCCTCGGCCCGCCCGCGGTCTTGGGCCCGGGCCCTGCGCCAGAGCAAGACCAGCAAGGCCATACTGACAAAAGCCAGGGCCACGAGCAGCAAGATCTCGTTCATGCCTCTATTGTCGGGCCTAAAGGAGGGCCGGGCCGGCCGGCAGATCCGGGGGCATGGCCGATCGGCCGCTCTAGCGCGTCCGTGGATCGGGATTGAGCGGCGTAAGCAGGCTCTGGCCGGTGAAAAAAGCCACAAGGTTATCGGCCGCCAGGTGCGCCATGGCCTTGCGCGTTGGCAAGCTGGCACTACCGATATGAGGCGTCAGGACCACATTGGGGACCTCAAGCAGGCCCGGGTGAACCCTGGGCTCCTCCTCGAAGACATCGAGCCCGGCTGCAGCAATGGTGCGCTCTTTCAGGGCGCGAGCCAATGCGGCGTCGTCCACAATGCCCCCGCGCGCGATGTTGATCAGCGTGGCCGTGGGCTTCATGCGGGACAACTCGGCCTGCCCGATGGCATGATGCGACTCGGCGGTGTAGGGAAGCACCAAAATCAGGTGATCCGCCTGCTCCAGCAGTTCAGCCTTGCTGACATAGCGGGCACTGAGCTGGGCCTCAAGATCAGGACCGAGCCTCGATCGGTTGTGATAGATCACCTGCATGCCAAAACCCAAAGCTCCGCGCCTGGCAATGGCCTGACCGATGCGTCCCATGCCGAGGATGCCCAGCGTGGCGCCGTGCACATCAGAGCCGGCGAACATATCGTAGCCCCACTTGGTCCACAGTCCAGCGCGCAGGTAATGTTCACTCTCGGCCAGACGGCGGGCAGTCGCCATGAGCAGGGCAAAACCGAGATCTGCGGTGGTCTCGGTCAGAACATCAGGGGCGTTGGTGGCCACCACGCCCGCCGCCGTCATGGCCGGGATATCGAAGTTGTTGTAGCCCACCGCCATATTGGCGCAGATTCGCAATTCAGGACACGCTCGCAGGACGGCAGCATCTATGCGGTCGCCGCCGGTGGTGAAGACGCCCTGCTTGCCGCGCAAACGCTCGATCAATTCGGCCGAGGTCCAAACCGTATCGTCCGGATTGGTCTGTACCTCAGCGACTGCGCGCAGCTTGTCCACTACCTCGGGAAAAACGGCCCGAGCCAAAAGAATATGGGGTTTGCTCACAAAAAAGCCCGTTGCATCAGCGGAACCAGATCAGGCCCATGACGAAGAACAAGGGCAGCAAAATGCAGCCCGACCAGACCATATATCCAAAGAAGCTGGGCATCTTCACGCCCCGATCCTCCGCGATGGCTTTAACCATCAGATTGGGCGCGTTTCCGATGTAGCTGTTGGCTCCCATGAACACCGCACCCGCCGATATCGCTGCCAGGGTGGGCGCCAGGGTGGTCATAAGCACCTGGGGGTCCCCGCCGGCGGTATTGAAGAAAACCAGGTAGGTCGGCGCATTGTCCAAGAAGGAACTGAGCACACCGGTGATCCAGAAATACATCAGCACATCCGGGCTGCCGTCGGGCTGGGTGACAGCGCCCACGACGGGCCCGAAAGGACCGTCAACGCCGGCCTTGAGCATGGCGATCACCGGAATGATGGTCAGGAAAATACCGGCAAACAACTTGGCAACTTCCTGCATGGGCGCCCAGCTGAACTGATTGTCGGCATGCACTTGGCTGGGGGTCAGGCGCAGCGATATCAGGGTCACCGCAACCAGGCCCAAATCGCGCAGCAAACCGGGCAAGCCCACCTCAGTCCCCCAGACATCAAACGCGATGCCAGGCTTCCATGCCCCGCTCATCAAAACCAGTCCGACAACAGCAGCCAGCAAGATGAAGTTCACCGTCCCATCAAAACCGAGGGTCCGGGTGGTGGGCGTGGGGTCGACCGGCTGCACACCCTCGCGCCGGAAAAACCAGCTGTCCATGACAAAGAAAAGAGTCAACAGGCTGCCAACCAGAAACAGGGTTTCGGGAAACAGGGTCTTGAGGGTCCAGAAAAACTCAACCCCTTTGAGAAAGCCCAGAAACAAGGGAGGGTCGCCCAGCGGGGTGAGTGAGCCGCCCGCATTGGAAACAATGAAAATGAAAAAGATCACCACATGCGCCTTGTGCGTTCGGTTGTCATTGGCCCGGATCAAGGGCCGAATGAGCAGCATGGACGCACCCGTGGTTCCCATGAAACTGGCCAGAACCGCCCCAATGGCCAGGATGGCGGTGTTGAGGGCGGGACTGCCGCGCAGATTGCCTCGAATGTAAATGCCGCCGGAGACGGTGAACAAGGCGGTGAGCAAAATGATGAAGGGGATGTACTCGCCCACCAGCGCATGCACAAAATTGGAGGCCGCCAGCGCTGGCCCGAACATCGCAGCAAAAGGCAGCAGGAAGGAAAGGGCCCAGAACGCAGCCACCTTACCGTAGTGATGGTGCCAAAAAACGGGGGTGATCAACGGCAACAGCGCAATCGACAGCAAAATGCCCGCAAAGGGCAGACCCCACCAGGCCGTCAGAGCGCCCCCGTCGATAGCCGCGGCGTGTCCGAGGCCGGGCAGCAGGGTCGAAGCGGCCGCAAGCAGGTATCTGGAGGCTCGAGCAGAGAGGGTCATGGGCTGATCCTGTAAAAGAAATCACCGCATTGTGACAAAACCGGCAAGAGCTTCGTCGCCACCACGCCTGATGGCCCTCAAGCGTCCGGGCCGATCTCAAACACCTGGCGCAAGTAAGCCATGTACTTCTCGTCTTCGCACATATTCTTGGCGGGGCTGTCGGACAACTTGGCCACCGGCTGACCGTTGCAGCGCACCATCTTGATCACAATCTGCAGCGGCTCATAGCCCACATCGTTCGTCAGGTTGGTCCCGATGCCGAAAGCCAGCTGGCACCGGCCGCTGAAACGCCTGTAGAGCTCGATGGTGCGAGGCACGGTGAGCGCGTCGCTGAAGATCAGCGTTTTGGTCCGGGGGTCAACCCGGTTGTCGCGGTAGTGCTCAAGCAAGCGTTCTCCCCAGGAAAAGGGATCTCCGCTGTCGTGCCGGGCACCGTCAAAGAGCTTGCAGAAGTACATGTCAAAGTCGCGCAGAAAAGCGTCCATGCCATACACATCTGACAAGGCAATGCCCAAGTCCCCCCGATACTCTCGGGCCCAGGATTCAAACGCAAAAACCTGACTGTCGCGCAAGCGAGGGCCCAGCGCCTGGCAGGCCTGCAGATACTCGTGCGCCATCGTGCCCAGAGGCGTGAGGCCCAGCTGCATCGCAAACAAGACATTGCTGGTCCCGGCAAATTGCCCCTGCGGCCCCGCGCTCAAGCGCGAAGCCAGGGTACGCAGAACTTCTTCGTGCCAAGCGCGCGAGAAGCGACGCCGCGTACCGTAGTCAGCGATACGCAGCGCGTGCAGCCCGGGCTCCTGAAGTTGAGCGATTTTGCGCTCCAGGCGCTGTCGGCCCGCCGGCAGGTCCGGGGCCGGACAGGTGTTGCGAAAATACACCTCGTTGACGATGGCCAGCACCGGGATTTCAAACAAGATGGTGTGCAGCCACGGTCCGCAGATGGTGATGTCGATCTGTCCATCGGCCAGCGGCCTGACCTGAATGTACTTTTCGTTCAAGCCAAACAGGCCCAAAAAATCCACGAAGTCGCTCTTGATAAAGCGCATGGCGCGCAAATAAGAGAGCTCTGCCTCGCTGAACTTGAGGCTGCACAGACCACGGATTTCCTCGCGTATCTGATCGACATAAGGAGCCAGCGGCTCGACCCCAGGCGCGCCGGCATTGCGACACTTGAAGCGGTACTCGACCTGCGCACCGGGAAACTGATGCAGCACCGCCTGCATCATGGTGAACTTGTACAGGTCGGTATCGAGCAGGCTGTTGATGATCATAGCCAGACCCTGCGCAATAACAGGTCAGCGTTCAGGCCAGGCCGAGAAAGTCGACCTCGAACAGCAAGGTGGCGTTCGGCGGTATGACCCCGCCGGCGCCACGCGCGCCGTAGCCCAGTTCGGCCGGAATGATCAAGCGTCGCGTACCGCCGACCGACATGCCTTGAACGCCCTCGTCCCAGCCGCGAATCACCTGCCCGGCCCCGAGCGCAAATTCGAAGGGTTCGCCCCGGTCCTTGCTCGAGTCAAAGCGGTCGCCCGCCTTTCCATCCTGGAAGAGCCAGCCGGTGTAGTGCACCCGTACAGAGTGCCCCGCCTTGGCCAGCGCTCCGGTGCCCAGCACCGTGTCTTCGTATTGCAGGCCGGAGTCGGTGGTGATGACAGTCATGGGGCGTTTCCTTCATTCAGCGTGTTGTCGAATCCCGCACTTTACCCGCAACCAATTCCACCACCTGATCGGCCGCCTGAACCAGTTGCCGGTTCTGTTCGGCCACCAGCAGGCTTAAGCCTTGGCTGCGCAGATCGATCAAGGTCTGCACCATGGTCTCGACCAGCACCGGCGCAATGCCCTCGCAGGGCTCGTCGAGGAGCAAGAGTCGGGGCCGCATCATGAGGGCGCGGGCGGTGGCCAGCATCTGCTGCTCGCCACCACTCATTTGCGCCGCCGATCGACCCAGCATGGGTTTGAGCAGGGCAAACCGCTCCAGAACCCAGTCGAGTTGTTGCACCGACCCACCGGTAATCAACAAGTTCTCACGCACCGTCAGCCCAGCAAACAGCCGCCGGTCTTCCGCAACATAGCCCAGACCCGCCCGCACGCGCCGGTAGGCCGGCCAAGCGCCCATGTCGACCGGCTCGGCCCGCTCGTCGAGCCGCATGCAGATCCGGCCCCGGGTCTGAACCTCCAGCCCAACGATGGACTTGAGTAGCGTGGACTTACCGGCCCCGTTGAGCCCTTGCAGCACCAGCATCTGGCCGACCTGCAAGCGCAGGTCGACCCCGAACAGGGCCTGGGCCGGACCGTAGAAGGCCTGCAGTTGCCCAAGCTCAAGCACGGCAGCCTCGATCACTGTCTGCGGGGATTTGCGTCGCGCGCCCCAGGTAGCGGGACTGCACCGTGGGATTGGCGGCCACTTCTTCAAAACTGCCTTGGGCAGCAACCCGGCCCTCGATCAGCACCAGAACCCGATCGGCCACCCCGCACACTGCATCCATGTTGTGCTCGGTGTAGAGCACCGCCAGACCTGTCCGCGCCAGACCGCGTATCCAGCGCATCAGGCTTTGCCGCTCGGACTCGGCCAAGCCCGCCGCCGGCTCGTCGAGGAGCAGTAGGGACGGCTCGCCCGCCAGGACCAGGGCCAGTTCGAGACGCTTGCGCGCCCCATAAGGCAGCACCGCCGCCTGATGCGCAGCCCAGGAAGACAGGTCGGCCTGCTCCAGCAAGTCCTGGGCCCGACCAGGCTGCCAGAGGGAGAGCGGGCGCGAGAACGAGAGCGCCTGCTGACGCGCCTGCAAAGCCAGTTGTACATTGGCCCTGACGCTCAAGGCTTCGAAAACCTGCGCCACCTGAAAGCTGCGCGCCACCCCACAGCCCAAGCGCTGCGCGGGGCTCAAGTCGAGCAAGGAGCGGCCGCGCCAGCGCACCTGACCGGCATCGGGCCTCTGCTGCCCGGCGATACATGCGAAGGTGGTGGATTTACCCGCGCCGTTGGGACCAATCAGCGCAACGCATTGGCCGGCCTCCAAATCCAGACTGACGCCATCGACTGCTCGGACGCCCTCAAAATGCCGGACCAAATCGCGCACTTGCAGACCGACATCAGGTTTCATCGTACCGCCCCTGCACGGGCACCGAGCAAGCGCCAACCGGCCAGCGATAACAAGCCCGAGGGCGAGGCCACCATGACCACCATGATGACCACGCCCAAGAGGCCCCGCCAGTAGGTGAGTTCACGCCCCAACTCGGCCGACACGCCAATTAGGAGCAGCGCCCCGGCTACGGCGCCCCAAAGCTGATGCACGCCACCCAGCAGGACCACCAAGAGGGCATCAACCGAAGTCCCGACAGCGGCCACCGAGGGAAAAACCGACCCCTTGTGCGCCGCAAAAAGCGCACCTGCCAAACCCGCCAGAGCAGCGCTTTGCAGAAACACCCGAATCTTCAGGGCAGTTAAGGGCAAGCCGCTGGCCTGAGCACGCAGCGGCGCGTCGCGCAGCGCCTGCAAGGCCGCCCCCTGCCCGGACAAGGCCAACTGCCGCAAGGCAGCAATCGTGCCCAGGGTGAACGCGACCATACCTGCATAAAAAGCCGCTCGGTCCGCGATCAGGTACAGCCCAATCAAGCCGTTGTCCCCGCCGGTCAAGGGCACGGCCTGCGTGGCTATGGCCCAGACCACCTGGGCCAAGGCCAAGGACAGCATGGCCAGATACACGCCGCTGCTGCGAATCAGCGCTGCACCGAAAAGAGCCGCCAGGGCCAGGGCGCAGCCTACGCCGACCGCCGCCGCGAGCCACAGCGGCGCCCCCCAGTGCAGATGGGACAGGGCTGCCCCATAGGCGCCCAGCGCGAAGTAGGCGGCGTGTCCAAAGCTGACCAGCCCGGCCAGCCCCATCATGGCCTGCAGGCTGACCCCGAAGATGATGAAAATCATCGCATCGAGCGCCAGCGTCTGCCAATAGGCTCCGCCCCACCAGGCCGCGGCAGCCAGGGACAGCAAGGCCATCGCCACTGCAGCCTGGCTGCGGCCCGACAGACTCAAACCTCGAAAGACTTGGGCCACCTCGCGCGGGCCATGTACCGGGGTCAGCCGTTTGCCGGCCAGTCCCTGCGGCCGCAGCACCAACACCGCCGCCATAGTCAGAAAGACCAAGACCAGTGTGGCTTGGGGAAACCAATGAATGCCCACAGCATGCACCAGCCCAATCAGAATCGCTGCAAAAAAAGCGCCTCCAATGCTGCCCAGCCCGCCGGTAACGACCACGACGAAGGTCTCGACGATCATGACCATATCCATCTGCAAATGGGCCGGTTCGCGCGGCAACTGCAGCGCCCCCGCCAGACCCGCCAGCGCGCAGCCCACCAGCACCGCGCCCAGCATCAGGGGGCGCGGATTGATGCCCAGGGCGCCGAGAATTTCGCGGTCTTCGGTCGCCGCACGCAGGCGCCGGCCGTAGGTCGTACGGGTGAGCATCAGATGCAAGCCCAGCCACACCAGGGGGCCGATAAGCATAAGAACCAGCTGGTAGGTCGGGAACAGTTCCTGACCAATCTGCACCGAGCCCTTCAGGCCAGGAAAGCGCGGCGCGAAGACTTCCTCGTCACCAAAAATCCATCGCATGGCGTCGTGCAAGGCAAGGGTCAGTCCGAAGGTGGCCACCAGTTGGTAAAGCTCGGGCGCATGGGCCATGCGACGCAGCAACAGGACCTCGGCGATGGCGCCCACAAGCGCCGCCACCGCCGCACCCAGCAAGATAACCAGTGCATAAAAGACAGCGCTGTCGGCTGCCGCGGGAAACCAGTGCGTCAGCCAGTGAGCCGAGAAAAGTGCACCCAGCATGAAAAAACTGCCGTGGGCGAAATTGACAATACGGGTGACGCCGAAGATCAGCGTCAAACCAGCGGCCATCAGGAAAAGCGTGGTGGCGTACGACAGGCCGCCGAGCAGTTGCACAAGGGTCATGGATGCATGCCTCTCAGGAGACAGTCCCGCGCGCCGGGCGCGCGAGCGCCTCAACCCAGCCAGGTGGTGAACTGAGCAACGGGATCACGCGGGGTGTAGAAGCGATTGACCAGGGCCTGCGGATCGGCGTAGCCCAATGACATGCCGCAGACCATCATGCGCTCGGCCGGCGCGCCGATATGCGGCAAGATGATGCGGTGATAGTCATTCCAGGCCGCCTGCGGACAGGTGTGCAGTCCCTGGGCTCGCGCGGCAAGCATGAGGTTTTGCAGGAACATGCCGTAGTCGAGCAGGCTACCGCGGCCGAGGATGCGGTCCATGGTGAAAATCAGGCCGACCGGTGCGTCGAAAAAACGGAAGTTGCCCTGATGCTGGGCATGCATCTTGTCCTTCTGGCCGCGCTCAATCCCCAGCAAGCCATACAGACCCCAGCCGTTCTCGCGTCGGCGTCCCAGATAGGGCTCTACCCACTGACTGGGGTAGTAGTCATACTCTTCCTTGTACTGCTGGGCCAGCGCTGGATCGGCGCGAAGCGCATCGTGGGCCGCGCAAACCTTAGCGACCAGTTCGCTCAAGGCTTGCCCCTGCAGCACATACACCTGCCAAGGTTGGCAATTGGTACCCGAGGGGGCTCGGCTGGCCAGGCTCAGGATGTGTTCGATCTTCTCGCGCTCAACCGGCCGCGGCAGGAAAGCACGCACCGACATCCGACTGAGGATGGCTTCATCAACGCCAACGGCGGCGGCGTCCAGGGCAATGGGGCTCACTTGAGTTTCTCCAGGGCCAACACGAAGTCGGCGGGCAAAGGGCAAGGCCGGCGGGTCTGCCGGTCCACATAAACATGAACGAAGTGGCCACGGGCCGCACAGGTCGCCTCAACGGGGCCATCGGCGGCAAACAGCGCCACCTCATAGCGGACACTGGATCGGCCCAGATGTCCAACACGCAGGCCCGCCAGCACGGGCTGCGGATAAGCCAAAGGCGCGAAGTAGGTGCACTGGGTCTGCACCACCAGTCCGACAAAGGGGCCCCGATGGATGTCCAGCACGCCCTCCTCGATCAGATAGCCGTTGACGGCGGTATCGAACCAACTGTAGTAGACGACATTATTGACATGCCCGTAGATATCGTTGTCCGACCAGCGGGTGCTGATG
Organism: Betaproteobacteria bacterium; assembly: GCA_016868205.1. Lineage (GTDB taxonomy): Bacteria > Pseudomonadota > Gammaproteobacteria > Burkholderiales > Burkholderiaceae_C > Polaromonas. Next base: position 23,127 of record VGHR01000010.1, on the reverse strand, counting down.
GGTCGCAGGATGCGGTAATCGGCGCGCAACTCAGGCTCGGGGCGGCTGGTGTCGGACATGGCGGAATGCGCTGTAAGGCGTAGCGAAAAGGAAGCGAGCGTTCAGACTTGAACCCGTGCGGGACCGCTGATTTTGCCAGCGCCTCGGCCGCCCGGGCCGCTTACGCGCCCATGCGGGACCATCGCTGCCAATACTCATGCGCAATCAACCAGGTATTGACCTGCACCTGTACCGTTGATTCGATGTCATGGCCATAGCCACCGCCCATGGCCAGGGCCAGCGGGATGCGTTTGCGCCAAGCCCAGTCGAAGACCCGGCGATCGCGGGCTTGCAGACCGTCGTAGCTCAGGCACAGGCGACCGAGCCGGTCTCCTTCGTGCGGGTCGGCACCGGCCAGATACAGCACCAGGTCGGGATCAAAACGCCGCTCAAGTTCGGCCAGGGCCTGATCCAAGGCCTCCAGATACGGCTCGTCACCGCAGCCGTCGGGCAAGTCAATGTCCAAATCGCCGGCCACCTTGCGGAAGGGAAAGTTCTTCGCGCCGTGCATGGACAAGGTGAACACCGTGTCATCACCGCAAAAAATAGCGGCCGTGCCATTCCCCTGGTGCACATCGAGGTCGACAATGGCCACCTGAAGCACTGCCGGCGCATGCAGCCGCGCCCATTCGGCCTGCATCAGTCGGGCCGCAACCGCGACATCGTTGAAAACGCAAAATCCGCCGCCCTTGTCGCTGCTGGCGTGGTGCGTACCGCCGGCCAGATTGCCAGCCAGCCCCTCGGCCCGAAGACCCCCCGACAAACCCAGGGCGGCTCGCGCTGCGGCAACGGTGGCGCCCGCCGAGCGCCTGGATCGCTCAACCATCTGGGGCGACCAGGGAAAACCGATTTCGCGCTGAGCAGCTGGCGGCAGGCTGCCTTCGGCAACCGCCCGGACATAAGCAGGGCTGTGCACCAGCGCCAACTGACCATCGCTTGCGGCAGGCGCCGCTACACACCGCAACTGGGGAAGGAGCTGGGTCAGGCGCTGCCGCAACAAGGCGTACTTGCCCATGGGGAAGCGATGCCCACGGGGCAAGGGCAGGACATATTGGTCGGCGTAGAAAGCGTACACAGGAAGAAACAGGGCCTGACCCAGCCGCGGGTTCGGGGCCGAATCGCCCCCCGCATTGTGACCGCGGGACTGGAAATAGAGGGCGCCGCCTAAAAATGTTGCTATGCAGCAAAAATCCTTGTGTTTACCGATTCGGACCCTATACTTCAACCCATGTTGCAGTGCAGCAAGAAACGGAGATTGTTCAAGCGCCCTGCCCCGGACCCTCAACCACTTTTTTTAGGAGTTTCCCATGCTGACCGCTGACCAAATCGTTGCTTCCCAGAAAGCCTCCATTGAAACCATGTTCGGCCTGACTCACAAGGCTTTCGAGGGCATGGAAAAAATGGTCGAGCTCAATGTCCAGGCTTCCAAAGCCGCGCTGACCGAATCGGCCAGCCACGCCAAGGCTGTGCTGAGCGTTAAAGACGCCCAGGAGCTGTTGGCCCTGCAAGCGAGCCTGATGCAACCCCTGGCCGAGAAAGCTGCCGCTTACAGCCGCCACCTCTACGATATCGCCAGCAGCACCGCTGCCGAGTTCTCGAAGGCTGTCGAGGGCAGCACCGCCGACGCCCAAGCCAAGTTTGTCAATCTGGTCGATAGCGCTGCCAAGAATGCCCCGGCAGGTTCGGAGACCGCCGTCGCCGTCATGAAAAGCGCCGTTTCGGCCGCAACCAATGCGTTTGAGTCGGTGCAGAAGGCGGTCAAGCAAGCCAGCGATCTGGCCGAAGCCAACTTCGCCGCCGTCACCAACACTGCCGCTGCTGCCACCAAGGTCAGCAAAAAGCGCTGATCAGGCCCCCACCCCGCCATCCCGAGCGAGCGGGGTACGCCTTCGTACTGCTTGTCTCCTCGGGTCCGCGTGGAATTGGTTACAAGGACCCGTTCAAAGCCCGGCAAACGCCGGGCTTTTTTTGAGCCCACGCGCCTTCAGGGCCCTTGTCGGGCCAACCGTGCCTTGAGTTGCGGCAAGGCCGCTTGCATGGCCACGCGACCCGCCTCGATAGCCTTCAGTCGGGCCGAGAAGTCAGCCGTACGCAGTCCTGTCAGCGAAGGCCGCACCACAACATCGGCGTGCCCGATCTCCTGCTGCTTGATCGCCTGCCCCATGATGTTGAAGGTCTGCATCAGAATCTGCAGGGTATCGGTCGCCGGTTGACCCTCGGGGACCTGCGAGATATCCACAGCGATCACCACCTCGGCGCCCATCTGCCGGGCAAACTGCACCGGGACCGGAGAGACCAGACCGCCATCGACATAGTCTCGCCCTCCGATGCGCACCGGTTGAAACACAGCGGGTACCGCGCTTGAGGCGCGTACCGCCGTGCCGGTATCACCCCGCCTGAAAAGAATGGGGCGGCCATCGGCCAGGTCGACCGCGACCACGCCCAGATCAATGCGCATCTCCTCAATCAGGCGGCCCGATACCGCGTCGTTGACATAACGGGCCAGGGCCTCCCCCCGAAACAGGCCGCGGTTGATCAACGGCACCATCCAATCGGCAATGGCCACCTCCTCAAGTCGCAAAGCGGCTTGCCGCAGTTGCTCGGCATTCATGCCGCTGGCATAAAGCGCGGCCACCAGGCTGCCGGCCGAAGTACCCACCAGCAGATCCGGCCGGATGCCCGCCTCTTCCAAAACTGCGATCACCCCCACATGAGCGAATCCTTTGGCAGCGCCTCCGCCCAAGGCCAGACCGATCCTCGGCGGGCGGCTAGGCTCAGCCGCCTTGGCAGGCGCGGCCCCGCCCGGCGGGCTCGGTGGCGTCGTCGTGCATCCGGCCACTAGCAGAACAAACAGCCCGGCCATGATGAACCGCAGTCCCAGACTCCGCCTGGCCTGCCGCGTATCGATCGTTGTCAATGCGTCCCCCGAGTAAAAAACCCTGCGCTCGGGCCCAAGGTCTTTTGCGCCGGGCCCGCACACCGATTTTGCGCGATTGGGCTGATTCATAATACGCGCGAAGTTGACGTTAACGTAAGCGTCAAGCACCCCCCCCCTGCAGACAAGCTCTGCACCGAACACCGCGAAAGGAATTCATCATGGAGATCGAGGGACATGTTTTCATCGTCACTGGCGGGGCCTCGGGCCTAGGCGAAGGTACGGCTCGCATGCTGCGCCAGGCCGGTGGGCAGGTGCTGATTGCCGATATGCAGCAGGACAAAGGCGAAGCGGTGGCCCAGCAGATCGGCGCAGTGTTCATGCGCTGCGATGTCAGCCAGGAGGCCGATGCCCAGGCGGTGATCGATCGCGCCGGCCAGCTCGGCCCGCTGACAGGGCTGGTCAACTGCGCTGGCATCGCTCCCGCGGAGAAGACCGTGGGCAAAAATGGAGCGCATTCGCTGGCTGTCTTCAGCAAGGTGGTACAGGTCAACCTGATCGGTACCTTCAACATGATTCGCCTGGCTGCGCAGGCCATGAGCCAGAACGCGACCTTGCCCAGCGGCGAGCGCGGCGTGATCATCAACACCGCCTCGGTGGCCGCCTACGATGGCCAAATTGGCCAGGCCGCCTACAGTGCCTCGAAGGCCGGGGTGGTCGGCATGACCCTGCCGATCGCGCGTGATCTCTCGCGCAATGGGATCCGAGTCATGACCATTGCACCGGGTATCTTTGCCACGCCGATGGTCGCTGGCATGCCCCCCGATGTCCAGGCGTCGCTGGCCGCCTCTGTTCCCTTCCCCGCGCGTCTCGGGCAGCCCGCCGACTACGCCAAGCTGGTGCGACAGATCATCGAAAACGAAATGCTCAACGGCGAGGTGATTCGGATCGACGGGGCCATCCGCATGGCGCCACGCTGAGCCTTGGGGCAGGCGCACGCGCGCTGCCTACAATGTTTCCAGCCATGGCGATACCCACCCCCTTTCTCCAGGAGCTGCTGGCTCGCACCGACATCGTGGAGGTCGTGGGCCGCCATGTGCAACTGAAGAAAGGGGGCGCTAATTTCTCGGGCTTGTGCCCTTTTCACAGCGAGAAATCGCCCTCCTTCACCGTCAGCCCGACCAAGCAGTTCTACCACTGCTTTGGATGCGGCAAGAACGGCAATGCCATCGGTTTCCTGATCGACCACCTCGGCATGACCTTTCCCGAGGCCGTCAAAGACCTGGCCCAACAGCACGGTCTGCAGGTCCCCGAAGAAGATCTGTCCCCGGCCGAGCGGGCCCGACAGAACCAACAGCGCCAGCAGCAGGCGAGTTTGAGCGAACTGCTGGAAAAGGCGGTTCAGGCCTACACCGGCCAACTTAAAAAAACGCCGCGCGCGGTGGACTATCTGAAGGGCCGGGGCGTTTCAGGTCAGGTGGCACGAGATTTCGGTCTGGGCTATGCGCCCGAGGGGTGGCGGTTCCTCGCCGGTGTGTTCCCCGACTATGCGGCCGCCGCGATGGTCGACTCAGGCCTGGTGATCGCGGCCGAAGATGGCGAGAACCGGGAGGGTAAGCGCTACGACCGGTTTCGCGACCGCATCATGTTCCCAATACGAAACATCAAGGGCCAGTGCATAGGCTTCGGCGGGCGGGTGCTAGGCGATGAAAAACCAAAGTACCTCAATTCACCCGAGACCGCGGTGTTCAGCAAAGGCCGTGAGCTGTACGGCCTGTTCGAGGCGCGCTCAGCGCTGCGTGAGAGCGGCTATGCGCTGGTGACAGAGGGCTATATGGATGTGGTGGCCCTGGCTCAATTGGGCTTTGCCCATGCAGTGGCCACCCTGGGCACCGCATGCACCAGCGACCACCTGCAAAAGCTCTTTCGATTCACCGATTCGGTGGTGTTTAGCTTCGATGGCGACGCTGCAGGTCAGCGCGCCGCAAGGAAGGCCATGGAGGCGGCGCTGCCCTTTGCCACGGACACCCGCTCCGTGAAGTTTTTGTTTCTCCCCCAGGAGCACGATCCCGACAGCTTCATCCGAGCATTGGGACCGCAGGCCTTCGCACAAGCGGTGGCCAAAGCCACGCCGCTGAGTCGGTTTCTGATCGATTCGGCCAGCGAGGGCTGCGAAATGGACAACGCAGAGGGCCGGGCGCGGCTGGCCAGTCAAGCCCGCGACTTATGGCGAGCCCTGCCGGAGGGTGCGCTCAAGCGCCAGCTGCTGGGCGACATCGCCGAGCGCGTGCAAATCGACAGCCGCGAGCTTGAGCAGATCTGGAGCCCATCGCGGCGCACCGAGCCCCGGGCTGATCGCCGCAAGAGCGCAGGGCCCACGGACTCGCCGGTGCCGATGCAACCGGCCCCGTATCCGACGGCTGCGAGGGCCGAGCCCGTGCGCAAGCGCTGGGGCCGCAGCGAACCCGCCAGCCGGGAGGATCGCTTGATGCGCATGCTGCTGACCGAACCGTCCTGGTGGGACCAACTCGGCGACCGCGAGCACGCCCTGCTGTGCGGTCTGCCCTCTCCCCACGGCCCGGTGTTCGCGTGGCTGGAGTCGCAAATCCATGACCGGGGTGCGCAGCCCTGGGCGGCCTTGCGCGAAGGGCTGCGCGGGCATGCGCAGGAAGCCTATGTGCTGCGACAGATCGAACAGGTGCCGCCGGGCATCGAGGCCGACTGGGATGAAGCGCAAACCATGCTGAGGGACCTGTTGAAAAAAGCGCAGCAAAGGGAAATGCAGGTCCTGGCTGAAACGGCTGCAAGCGACCCGCAGGCCCTGGCCCGCCTGCGCGAGCTCACTGCAGCCATGCGCTCGCCCTGATCGAGTCCTTGCGCAGGTATAATCCGACACGCCCAGGCAATCGCGACAGCAGCACCTCCGGCTCCGGCTCCCCTGAACGCAGGGTCCCCTCGGATCGAAGAGCCCGCCCCTCCGCAAGGACTGCACTCCAAATGTTCGCCCCGTCTCCCCCTGCCCGGGCTGCCGCTTATGCGGAATCGACAGTACGGCGCATCGGTAGGCTCGCAGCCGTCCGACCTCCCCGAATTGCCCGTTCAATCGCATTGCAGACCGCCTCGGGACGGCCCCGGGGCTTTTCATACCGCCCGAGAGACTGACCATGCCCTCTACCAAGTCGCCCCGACCCGCCGCAAAAACGACGGGCAAATCCGTATCCAAAACAGCGGCCGCCAAAACAGCCAAGCCAGTGGCCAAATCGCCCCCCAAACCGGGTCCCAAGAGCACGGTGAAGGCTGCAAACCCGGTCAAGCCCAGCGCAAAAGCGGCAGCTAAGACGACGACCGTCGCCAAGCCCATGGCCAAGGCAGGCTCCAAGACGGCGGCCCCGAGCACAACCGTGGCCAAATCAGCCGGCAAGCCGGCTCCCAAGGCCGACGGTAAGCCGGCCGCCAAGAAATCCGCCGAGTTGCAAGCCCCCAAGACCGGCAAAGCCGTGGCAAGCGCGCCGGCCGGCAAGAAAGCCAGCCCCGCAGCGCCGGTGCGGCCTGCAAGCGGCAAGGAGGCGGCTGCCGACAAGCGCGGCCGCAAGGGCAACGAGGCGGCCAAGCCCGGGATCGACGAGGATCTGAGCGACATCGAGGCTGAATTCGCTGAAGAACCAGCGGCCGAATCGGCTGAAAAAGCCAAACCCCTGCGCATGAAGATCAGCAAGGCCAAGGAGCGGGCCCTGATGAAGGAGTTCGGCCTGGACGAAGCGATCTTGTCCGAGGAGGACATGCTCAAGCGTCGCCAACGACTGAAAACGCTGATCAAACTGGGCAAGACCCGAGGCTACCTCACCCACGGAGAGATTTCCGATCACCTGCCCGACAAGCTGGTCGACGCGGAAACTCTCGAGGTGGTGGTCAACATGCTCAACGACATGGGGGTAGCTGTCTATGAGCAAGCCCCCGATGCCGAGACCTTGTTGCTCAACAACACTGGCCCGACCGTCGCCACCGAGGAAGAAGCTGAGGAAGAGGCCGAAGCCGCTCTGTCCACCGTGGACAGCGAATTTGGACGCACCACCGATCCGGTGCGTATGTACATGCGCGAGATGGGCACAGTCGAGTTGCTCACCCGAGAAGGCGAAATCGAAATCGCCAAGCGCATCGAAGGGGGTCTGCAACGCATGATGGAGGCGATCTCCGAGAGCCCGGCGACGATCGCCGAAATTCTCAGGATGGCACAGGAGATTCGCGAGGACAAAATCGTTATCTCCAATGTGGTCGATGGCTTCACCGATCCCAACGAGGCCGACGACTATGTCGCCGAGGAGGATTTCGACGAATTCGACGATGAAGACGACGATGACGGCAAGGGCGGATCAAAAGCCCTGACCAAAAAGCTCGAGGAGATGAAAAATGAGGCCCTGCTTCGTTTCGAACGCATCGCCGGGCACTTTGATACGGTACGACGCATCTACAGCAAGGATGGCTATGGGGGCCCCGCCTACATGAAGGCCCAACGCGCCCTCAGCGAAGAGCTGATGACTGTGCGCTTTACCGCCAAGACCATCGAGCGCTTGTGCGACATGCTGCGTGAGCAGGTCGGCACGGTGCGCAAGGTCGAGCGCGACCTGCGCCGCATCATCGTCGACAAGTGCGGCATGCCGCAGGAGCAGTTCATCAAGGATTTCCCGCCCAACTTGCTCAACCCCAAGTGGGTCGAAAAGCAGGCAGCAGCGGGCAAGCCGTGGTCAGCGATTTTGGGTCGCAACATCCCCGCAGTTCAGGAGTTGCAGGCCAAACTGGCTCACCTGCAGGCCAGCGTCGTGGTTCCGCTCGACCAGCTCAAGGACATCAACAAGAGAATGAACGAAGGCGAGCGTTCATCGCGCGATGCCAAGAAGGAGATGATCGAGGCCAACCTGCGCCTGGTTATCTCGATTGCCAAGAAGTACACCAACCGCGGCCTGCAGTTTCTCGATCTGATCCAGGAAGGAAACATCGGATTGATGAAAGCGGTCGATAAATTCGAATACCGGCGCGGCTACAAGTTCTCCACCTATGCCACCTGGTGGATCCGGCAGGCGATCACCCGCTCGATTGCCGATCAGGCGCGCACCATCCGCATCCCGGTGCACATGATCGAGACCATCAACAAGATGAACCGTCTCTCGCGCCAGCACTTGCAGGAGTTCGGTTTTGAGCCGGACGCCAGCATTCTTGCAGCCAAGATGGAGATCCCGGAAGACAAGATCCGCAAGATCATGAAGATCGCCAAGGAGCCCATCTCCATGGAAACGCCGATCGGAGATGACGACGACAGCCATTTGGGTGACTTCATCGAGGACAGCACCAACACCGCGCCGCTGGACGCGGCGATGCAGGCAGGATTGCGCGATGTGGTCAAAGACATCCTGGACAGCCTGACCCCGCGCGAAGCCAAGGTCCTGCGCATGCGTTTTGGCATTGAAATGTCTACCGACCACACCCTCGAGGAGGTAGGCAAGCAGTTCGATGTGACACGCGAGCGCATACGCCAAATCGAGGCCAAGGCACTGCGCAAACTCAAGCACCCCAGCCGCAGCGACAAGCTGCGCAGCTTCATCGACGCGCTCTGAGCCACAAGCCAGACGCTGCCTGAGCCGGGCCCTGCCCGGCTTTTTTTGCTCGCCGTGCAAAAAAGCTCATTTTCCGGGTGAAATTAAGGGTTAACCCCAGGCAACGAGTCGCTCAAGCCGCTTCCAATTAGTTATTTAACATAACTAAAATAAGGCCTTTGACGCTCAAGCCGACCATGACACACCCTGAACTCGAACTCCAGTTGCAGGGCGAACAGCAAGAAATCGCCCTCATTCGCCTGACCCGGCCGCACAAACGCAATGCGATCAACGATGCGCTGATTCTGGCGCTGCGAGCGACCTTCGAAAACCTGCCCAAGGGCGTACGCGTTGCGGTGATCGATGGACAGGGCGAACATTTTTGTGCGGGCCTGGACCTATCGGAACTGCAAGAGCGCGATGCCACCGAGGGGCTGCACCATTCACGGATGTGGCATGCTGCTTTGGATCGGGTGCAGTACGGCCCGGTCCCGGTGATTGCCGCGCTGCATGGGGCCGTGGTCGGCGGTGGGCTGGAGTTGGCCAGCGCCTGCCACATCCGGGTCGCCGACGAAAGCAGCTTCTTCGCGCTTCCCGAAGGCTCACGGGGTATCTTTGTCGGCGGCGGGGGATCGGTTCGCATTCCACGCCTGATCGGCGTGGCGCGAATGACCGACATGATGCTGACCGGTCGGGTCTACAACGCCTTCGACGGTGAGCGCCTTGGCTTGGCTCAGTATCTCGTCCCACCGGGCCTAGCCCTGGAGAAGGCCCTGGAACTGGCGCGGCAGGTGGCGGGTAACGCGCCCATGACCAACTATGCCCTCATCCAGGTGCTGCCTCGGATTGCTGAGCAGCCGGCCGATCACGGTTTCATGACGGAAGCCCTGGTCTCCTCGATCGCCCAATCCGCTCCGCAAGCCAAGGCGCGGGTGCGCGCCTTCCTGGAAGGCAAGGCGGCGAAGGTGCAGAAAACCTCTTGACCCTCCAACCGATCCCGGAGCCCATGGCATGACGGCAGCGACCTTTCGCCCTCTTCGTTTCGGTGTCACCCGCGTTCAGCTTCGCGAGGGCGAGGATGCCGTGCGCTACATGCAGGCCGATCAAGACCTGCAACCCTTCCCCGAAAGACTCAGCGATCGGCTGGCGCACTGGGCCGCACTTAAACCCGAGCAGACCTTCATGGCCCGACGCGTCCTGCAAGCCGATGGCAGCCGGGGAGACTGGCAGCACCTGAGCTACGGCCACGCGTGGCAGCGCGCGCGGGCGATTGCCCAAGGCCTGATCGATCGAGGCCTGACCGCCGACAGGCCGGTGGCCATCCTTAGCGAAAACAGTCTGGAGCACGCCCTCATGGCGCTGGGCTGCATGATCGTGGGCGTCCCCTACACGCCGGTCTCCCCGCCTTACAGCCTGGTCAGCGTGGACTACGACAAGCTCAAACATGTGCTCAAAACGGTGACCCCGGGGCTGCTGTTTGCGCAGGACTCGCGTTATGCCAAGGCCATCCTCGCCTCGGCCTCTGAGGATATGCAGATCGTCATGGCCGAGGGCGATGTACCCGGCCGGTCCTGCTTGAGCTTTGAATCGTTGTGCGCAACCCCGGTGACCGACGCCGTCGACCAGGCCCGCGCCGCCACCGGCCCGCAGACGATCGTCAAGTTCCTATTCACCAGCGGCTCGACCAAACTACCCAAGGCGGTCATCAACACCCATCGGATGTGGTGCGCCAATCAACAGCAAATGACCCAATCCATGCCGGTGTTGGCCGAGCAGGATCTGGTCTTGGTCGACTGGCTGCCCTGGAACCACACCTTCGGCGGCAACCACAACTTTGGTATGGTGGTCTTCCACGGAGGCACGCTCTACATTGATGACGGCAAGCCGACCCCGGCCCTGATGCACGAAACCCTGCGCAATCTGCGCGAGATCTCGCCCACGGTTTACTTCAATGTGCCCACCGGCTTTGAGGCCATCGCCAACGCGATGAAAACCGACGCTGCCCTGCGCAAGACGCTGCTGGCCCGGGTGCGAATGTTCTTTTATGCGGGCGCCGCGCTGGCCCAACCTATTTGGGACAGCCTTTACGAGAGCCAAGAGCGCGAGATTGGCCAGCGCATTGTCATGGGTACCGGATTGGGCATGACCGAATCAAGCCCTTTCGGTATCTTCGTCACCAATCCTCATGTGAAGGCCGGGGACCTGGGCCTGCCCACCCCGGGACTTGAGCTCAAATTGGTGCCGATAGACGGCAAAACCGAAGTTCGCTACCGGGGCCCCAACATCACGCCAGGCTACTGGCGGGCCGCGCAGGAGACGGCCGAGGCCTTCGATGAGGAAGGCTTTTTCAAGACGGGCGATGCGGTGCTCTGGATCGATCCGGCCAACCCGCATCTCGGACTGAAGTTCGATGGGCGAATCGCAGAAGACTTCAAACTCGCCACCGGCACCTTCGTCAGCGTCGGGCCCCTGAGGGCCAAGATCATTGCCGCCGGCGCTCCCTATGTACAGGATGTGGTCATCACAGGCCTGAACATGAAGGAACTCGGCGCCCTGGTGTTTCCTGCGCCCGCCGTGCGCAGCCTCAGCCGATTGCCCGCCGAGACGCCCCTGGCCGATGTTCTGGTCAGCCCGCCGGTACTCGCCAAATTTCAGGATATCGTGAACACATTAGCCGCCTCGGCCACCGGAAGTGCCAATCGGATCGCCCGGCTTTGCCTGCTTTCCGAGCCGCCCACCCTCGATAAGGGGGAAGTCACCGACAAAGGTTCGATCAACCAACGCGCCGTGCTGCACCACCGCGCTGCCCTGGTCGACGCCCTGCATCAGGACACCCTCACCCCCATCATCAAACCCCAACACTAAGACCAGAGACGCAAACATGGCCTCAAACGGTTTCTACAACGCCTTTGAAGACATCTGGATGTATGAGGGCGTGCGCACGCCGATGGTCGATTACTGCGGCGCCCTCGGCCATGTCTCCCCCACTGACCTGGGCATCAAGGTCGCGCGCGAGGCGCTCAAGCGCGCCGAAGTGGAGGCCGCAGACATAGGCTCGGTCATCACCGGCAACATGGCCCCAGGCGACTTCGACCAGTTCGTACTGCCGCGTCACATTGGACTGTATGCCGGCGTCCCGCAGGCGGTGCCGGCGCTGATGGCCCAACGCATCTGCGGCACGGGCTTTGAGCTGTTCCGACAAGCCGGCGAGCAGATTCAAGCCGGGATCTGTGAGGCCGCTCTGGTGGTCGGAACGGAAAGCATGACACGCAATCCGATTGCAGCCTTCGATCACCGCAGCGGATTCAAGCTGGGTGCACCCGTGGGCTTTAAGGACTATATGTGGGAGGCACTGAAAGATCCGGCGGCCGGCATCAACATGATTCAAACCGCCGAGAACCTAGCGCGTCAGTACAACATCACCCGCGAGGAGGTGGATCAGTTCGCCTCTGATTCTTTTGCCAAGGCGGTCGCGGCGCAACAGAGCGGCTTTCACGCCGGCGAAATCGTTCCGGTGATCAGCGAAAAATTCCTGATTGAAGGTTACAGACCGCGCGGCATTTCGCTGCAGGGCAAAGCCGGCGAAGTGGCAACAGACACCCACCCGCGCGTCTCACCCGTCGAGGTGCTGGCCCGCCTCAAGCCCGTGTATGAAGGGGGGGTGCAAACCGGCGGCAACAGCTCGGCTTTGGTCGATGGAGCGGCCGCTTGCGTGGTCGCATCGGGGGCCTATGCGCGGTCACGAACCCAAAAACCGATAGCCCGGGTGGTGGCTGCCGCCGTCGTGGGCGTTCCCCCCGAAATCATGGGCATCGGGCCGGCGCCGGCCATACGCCTGCTGCTCGATCGATGCGGCTTGAGCCTGGCACAGATCGGCCGCTTCGAGATCAACGAAGCACAGGGCGCCCAAACCCTCGCAGTCAGTCGTGAGCTCGGCTTGAACTTGCATCGCCTCAATGTCAATGGTGGTGCCATCGCTCTGGGCCATCCGCTGGCCTGCACCGGCGTACGCTTAACCCTCACCCTGGCACGCGAACTGAGACGCTCGGCCCATCGCTGGGGCATCGCGAGCGCTTGTGTGGGCGGCGGCCAAGGCATCGCCTTACTGATTGAAAACCCCGATGCCCCGACCTGAGGGCCAGCCCCCTTAAAGGATGACCGATGAAAATTGAAGGTACTTCAGCCCTCGTCACGGGCGGTGGGTCCGGCTTGGGAGAAGCCACTGCCCGGGAATTGGCACGCCTGGGCGCCCAGGTGGCGGTCCTCGATCTACAACTCGATCAAGCTGAGCGGGTGGCCCGCGACATTGACGGTCTGGCAGTGGCCTGCGATGTCAGTGATGAGCGCAGCATGAGTCTGGCACTCGCAGCGGCCTCCGGGGCGCACGGCCCGGCCCGCATCCTGATGCACATGGCCGGCATCGGAACAGCCAAGCGAGTCGTCGACAAGGAGGGTCAGGCTGCACCGCTGGCCGACTTCGACAAAGTGGTCCGGGTCAATCTCATCGGCAGCTATAACGCGGCGCGCCTGTTCGCCGCCGCGTGCGCCCGCCTCGAGCCCCTGCAAGATGGGCTACGAGGGGTCATGGTGATGACCGCCTCAGTAGCCGCCTTTGACGGTCAGGTGGGCCAGCAGGCTTACAGCGCCTCCAAGGCAGGCATTGTGGGTATGACCCTGCCCATGGCGCGCGATCTGGCTCAGTACGGCATACGGGTCTGCACCATCGCCCCCGGCCTGTTTGCCACGCCCCTGCTGCGCACCCTGCCCGAGACGGTGCAGGCCTCCTTGGCGGCCAGCATTCCCTTTCCTCAGCGGCTGGGCAAGCCTGAAGAATTTGCCGAACTGGCTGCCCACATCGTGCATAACGATCACCTCAACGGCGAAACCATACGCCTTGATGGAGCCCTGCGTATGGCGCCGCGCTAGCTACAGGACAAACATGAGTAAAACGGTGATTTACGAGGTAGAGGTGATGTTCGGCGACTGCGATCCGGCCGGTATCGTGTTCTTCCCCAATTTTTCGAAGTGGATGGATGCGGCCTCGCTGAATTTTTTCATCCAGTGCGGCATTCCGCCATGGCGGGAACTCAGCAAGACCACGGGCATCATCGGGACCCCGCTGCTGGAAATTCAGACTCGCTTCATACGCCCGGCCACCTACGGCGAGCGCTTACAGGTCTACACCGGCATCCAGGAGTGGCGCGAAAAAGTCTTCGTGCACCGCCACCAGGTCAAGCGGGGAGACACGGTGCTTTGCGAGGGCACCGAAGTGCGGGCCTTTTGTATTCGACATCCCGACGACCCGTCGCGCATCAAGGCCATCCCCGTTCCACACGACATCAAGACCCGATGCCTTTAAAGCCTCTGATTTCCGAATTTCAGCCCTCCTGACGACCTCGTGAAGGACTTCAAGACTGAGCGCAGGCCACAAGAGAGCCAAGCCTGCGAAACATCGACAGGCCGACCCGGCGTAGGCGCTTCGGAGCAGCTCGACGCCCGCTTTCTGGAAAGCCTGATCGGCTACAACGCGCGCCGCGCCGCGCTGGCGGTCATCAGCGTCTTCCTCGAGGGCATGGCGCCTTTCGAACTGCGGCCGGTCGACTTCTCTGTGCTCTCCTTGATCCACCACAACCCCGGGGTGACGGCCCGTCAGCTCTGCAACGCTCTGGGACTGCTGCCGCCCAATATGGTGGGCATCATCAACCAGTTCGAGCAGCGCGGCCTGCTCGAACGCCGCCCCCACCCGAGCGACCGTCGCGCCCAGGGACTTCACCTGACGCCACAGGGGCACGCCTTGATGAACGAGGCCGAGAGCACAGCCCGAGCACTGGAAGAAGGCGTGGCCCACAGGCTCTCGCCGAAGGAGCAAGGAACGCTCAAGAGCTTGTTGCGCAAGATCTACTTGTAATTACGCGACCGCATAGGCCGGCTGACTTGAAATCGGCGGCCCCGTCCCCATCTCGAAGCGGTACAAGTTATCCCAGTGCGCACAGCATGACCGAAGCCGAAAAAAACCAGACAAATCAAGGACCCGACCCGCAAGTTGCCGAGGCTCAGACGGTTGAGCCCAGGGCCGAAGGTGGCCCCACCCCCAACGATCTGCAGGCGGAAGTGGCGGCTCTCAAGGCCAAAAACGCGGAGGTGGCCGACAGTTATCTCCGGGCCAAGGCCGAAGCAGAAAATGCCCGTCGGCGGGCCGAAGAAGAGATTGCCAAAGCCCGCAAATTCGCGGTCGAAAGCTTTGCCGAAAGCCTGCTGCCGGTGGCCGACAGCCTGGAAGCGGGGCTGCAAATCAAGGACGCCAGCGTCGATCAAATTCGCAGCGGCACCCAGGCTACGCTGGCGCAGCTCAAGAGCGCGCTCGAGCGCCACAAGGTCATGGAGATCGCTCCAACGGCGGGAACCCGCTTCGACCCCCATCAGCATCAGGCCATCAGCATGGTCCCCGCTGACCAGGAACCCAACACGGTGGTGTCTGTACTGCAAAAGGGCTATTTGATCGCTGACCGTGTACTCAGACCCGCCCTGGTGACCGTCGCCGCCCCCAAGTAGCGCCTGCCCAGCTTGAAAAAACAGTACTTATCCACATATTCCCCACAAGACTACCCACGCGGCCCATGCGGCCTCGAAACACACCAATACTTCGGAGAAACACATCATGGGAAAAATCATCGGTATCGACCTGGGCACCACCAACAGCTGCGTCGCCATCATGGAGGGCAACAACACCAAGGTGATCGAGAACGCTGAAGGCGCTCGCACCACCCCGTCCATCATTGCTTACCAGGACGATGGCGAGATTTTGGTCGGGGCTTCGGCCAAGCGCCAGGCCGTGACCAACCCCAAGAACACGCTGTACGCGGTCAAGCGCCTGATCGGCCGCAAGTTCGCTGAGAAAGAAGTTCAGAAGGACATCGACCTGATGCCCTATTCCATCACCAAGGCCGACAACGGCGACGCCTGGGTGGAGGTGCGTGGCAACAAGCTCGCGCCGCCGCAGATCAGCGCCGAAGTGCTGCGCAAGATGAAAAAAACCGCCGAGGATTACCTGGGCGAAACCGTCACCGAGGCGGTCATCACCGTACCGGCTTACTTCAACGACGCTCAGCGCCAGGCCACCAAGGACGCCGGTCGCATTGCCGGACTGGATGTCAAGCGCATCATCAACGAGCCCACCGCAGCAGCGCTGGCCTTCGGCCTGGACAAGCAGTCCAAGGGCGACCGCAAGATCGCCGTCTATGACCTGGGTGGCGGCACATTTGATGTGTCCATCATCGAGATTGCCGATGTGGACGGCGAAAAGCAGTTCGAGGTGCTCTCCACCAACGGCGACACCTTCCTCGGCGGAGAAGACTTTGATCAGCGCATCATCGACTTCATCATCGCCGAGTTCAAGAAAGAGCAAGGCGTGGACCTGTCCAAGGATGTTTTAGCCCTGCAGCGCCTGAAGGAGGCCGCGGAAAAAGCCAAGATCGAACTGTCCTCGTCGGCCGCCACCGACATCAATCTGCCTTACATCACCGCCGATGCCACCGGTCCCAAGCACCTGAACATCAAGATGACCCGGGCCAAGCTCGAGAGCCTGGTGGACGACTTGGTTGCCCGCACCATCGAGCCCTGCCGCGTGGCCATCAAGGATGCGGGTGTCAGCACCAGCGACATTCAAGATGTGATCCTGGTCGGGGGCATGACCCGCATGCCCAAGGTGCAGGAGAAGGTCAAGGAGTTCTTCGGCAAAGAGCCCAGGAAGGATGTGAACCCCGACGAGGCCGTGGCCGTGGGGGCTGCGATCCAGGGCCAGGTGCTTTCGGGCGACCGCACCGATGTGCTGCTGCTCGATGTCACCCCGCTGTCCCTGGGCATCGAGACCATGGGCGGCGTGATGACCAAAATGATCAAGAAGAACACCACCATCCCGACCAAGTTCGCGCAAACCTTCTCCACCGCCGAGGACAACCAGCCGGCCGTGACCATCAAGGTATTCCAGGGCGAGCGCGAGATTGCAGCGGCCAACAAGGGCCTGGGCGAATTCAATCTCGAAGGCATTCCCCCGGCCGCCCGCGGTACGCCGCAGATCGAGGTGACATTTGACATCGATGCAAACGGCATCTTGCATGTCACCGCCAAGGATAAGGGGACCGGCAAGGAGAACAAAATCACCATTAAAGCCAACTCGGGCCTGTCGGAGGCCGAGATCGAGCAAATGGTCAAAGACGCCGAACTCAATGCCGAGGCTGACAAGGAAAAGGTCGAATTTGTCCAAGTCAAGAACAACGCAGACGCTTTGGTGCACAGCGTGAAGAAGTCGCTGGGCGAGTATGGCGACAAGCTCGAGGCGGCTGAGAAGGAAAAAATCGAGAAAGCTGTCGCCGAGATGGAGGCCGCGCTCAAGGGGGATGACAAAGCCACCATTGAGTCGTGCTCCAAAGCGCTCACCGAGGCCAGTCAGAAGCTTGGCGAGAAGATGTATGCCGATATGCAGGCCGCCCAGGCTGCCCAGGGACCGGCCGGTGCCGCAGGCGCTCAGGCTGCGGCCGATGGCGCGGGCAAGGCGCAAGACGATAATGTGGTGGACGCCGAGGTCAAGGAAGTCAAGCGAGGCTGAGCCTCGCCAGGGCGGCTGGTGGCAATCTCATTGACACCAGCCTCTTCGCTCAAGCGCAGCCCCTGGTTATCAGGACTGCGCTTTCTTTCATGACCTTGCTCCAATGTATTGACGACTGAACCTACGGTTTCATGGCCAAAAAAGACTTTTACGACACCCTGGGTGTACCTCGCAACGCCAGCGACGAGGACATCAAGAAGGCCTACCGCAAGCTGGCCATGAAGTACCACCCTGACCGCAATCAGGGCGAGGCGGCCGAGGCCGCCGAGGAAAAATTCAAAGAGGCCAAAGAAGCCTACGAAGTCCTTTCAGACGGCAGCAAGCGGGCCGCCTACGACCAGTACGGCCATGCGGGCGTCGACCCGAATATGCGCGGGCCCGCCGCAGGAGCCGAAGGCTTCGGCGGCTTTGCGGAGGCTTTTGGCGATATCTTTGGCGATGTGTTTGGTGGCGGCCGGCGCGGTGGCGGGCGCCAGGTGTTCCGTGGTAATGACATCAGCTACGCGATGGAGGTGTCGCTGGAAGAGGCGGCGGCCGGCAAGGATGCGCAGATCCGCATCCCGAGCTGGGACGATTGCCGGACCTGTTCGGGATCGGGGGCCAAGCCGGGCACCAAGGTGGTCAGTTGCACCACCTGCAATGGCGCTGGCGTGGTGCAGATGCGGCAGGGGTTTTTCAGCGTTCAGCAGACCTGCCCGCAATGTCGTGGCACGGGAAAGCTGATTGCAGAACCCTGCGTGGCCTGCCACGGCGTGGGCAAACTCAAGGCGCACAAAACTCTGGAAGTCAAGATTCCCGCGGGAATAGACAGCGGCATGCGCATCCGCTCCTCGGGCAATGGCGAACCGGGCACCAATGGCGGACCTGCCGGCGATCTCTACATCGAGATCCGCATCAAAAAACACGATATTTTCGAGCGCGACGGAGACGATCTCCACTGCGTGGTCCCCATCAGCTTTCCCCGGGCGGCACTGGGCGGAGAAATCGAGGTGCCCACCCTGTCTGGCAAGGCGGCCATCGACATCCCGGAGGGCACGCAGGCAGGCAAACAATTTCGACTGCGCGGCAAGGGCATCAAAGGTATTCGGTCAAGCTACCCGGGCGACTTGTACTGCCACATCGCGGTCGAAACGCCGATCAAGCTCACCGAGCATCAGCGCAAATTGCTCAAGGACTTCGATGATTCCCTCAGAAAGGGCGGTGCGCGTCACACGCCCACAGAAGAGGGCTGGACGGACAAACTCAAAAGCTTCTTTAGCGGCTGACCGCCCCGCGCTTATTTTTTGCTCAACTGCGCATCGAGTTCCTTGCACGAGGGCGCGCAAACCGCCTGCGCCTTGCCGAGCACTTTTTTGGTGCCCATCATCGACCTCGGTCTATGTTTGCCACAGAGAAAACAGGACATGGTCGCGCTACCAAACGAAGTGGTAGCCACAAAGGGCGAACCCGAGACTTTGGACTTGTATCGCAGGCCATCCGGCAGGACGGCGGTCTTGGTTTCAGTTCTTGCCACAGGCTTTGCCTTCACAGATGCGCCGAGCGCGTTCTACGAAACGACCGTCCGCCGCCCAGTTCTGGGCACAACCACACAAGGTGGCCCTTCCCAAAACCCGCAGGCTTGCCGACGGCCCGGCGGATCCGACTTGCCCCCAAGTCCGCACCGCCAGAAAACCTCAGATTTTAACCGTTTCGCAGCAAGCTTGGGCAGCTGCGAATCGTCAGCGCATCGCTTGAGCCGGCCGCCGCGCTCGGACATAGGCATCGCTGGGCAAGTACCGGCGACCCTCTGCGTAGCGCCAGTCCACCATGGTGCCTCGATTGCCGCGCAGATCGAGCTTGCCAACATAGGCTCCCAGAGTGGATTGGTGGTCGATCGCACGAAACTCCGCCGGACCGAACGGGGTGCTGAACTGCAGGCCACGCATGGCCTCAACCAACTTCTCGTTGTCCAGAGAGCGGGCCTTGCGTATGGCCGCAAAGATCGCCTGCATGGTGGCGTAGCCCACGACGGATCCGAGCTTGGGGTTTTCATTGAAACGGCGCATGTAATTGGCGGCAAAGCTGGCGTGCTCTCGCGTGTCGATCTGGTCCCAGGGATAGCCAGTGACGATCCAGCCGCGCGGCGTTTCGTCCCTGAGGACCTCCAGGTACTCCGGTTCACCCGAGAGCAGTGAAACCACCGGCAGCTTGGGGAAGATACCGCGCTGATTACCCTCTCTAACCAGCCGCGCCAGATCGGCGCCAAAGGTCACATTGAAAAGGGCCTCTGGCCGCGCGGCCATAGTAGCCTGCAGAGTGGTGCCTGCTTCGAGCTTGCCCTGGGCAGGCCACTGCTCGCTGACGAACTCCACATCCGGACGCCTAGCCTTGAGAAGCTCCTTGAAGCTGGCCACAGCGCTTTGCCCATACTCGTAGTTGGGCGCAATCGTTGCCCAACGCCGTGCCGAAAGCTTGACCGCCTCCTCCACCAGCATGGCCGCCTGCATGTAAGTGCTGGGCCGCAGCCGGAAGGTGTACCGATTGCCTTTTTCCCAAACGATCGCATCGGTCAAGGGCTCGCTGGCTACAAACAGACGCTTGTTTCTCAGGGCGTGATCTGCCAGCGCTAGTCCCACATTGGAAAGAAAGCCGCCGGCCAGCACATCGACCTTGGCTGTCAGCTCGATCGCGTGTCGCAGGGCCTCCTCGGGCTTGCCAGCGTCATCACGCGCAATCACCTCAACCGCCCTTCCCAACAGACCGCCTGACTGGTTGATCTCTTCGACTGCCAACTGCCAGCCCTGCCGATAGGGCTGGGTGAATTGGGGGATGGCCGAATAGCTGTTGATTTCGCCGATCCGTATGGGCCCTGGCGTCCCTTGAGACCAGCTATGACCGGCCCAGACTGCCATGGCCCCACCCATCCAAACCCGTCGACTCATGCCCATGATAAAAGTTGTCCTCACATTCATGCCGCCCCGGTTGGGGCCGCTCCAGCAGGGGCGCACTATATCAGCGGCTCGAACCAGGACAACGCCCGTTAGCGCCCCGACCTGGGCGAAGCTCAGCTCGAATGGCCATAAAATCGGGTTTTATTTGCTCCAAGTCCTGTCATGACTCACGTTGTCTCTGAATCCTGCATCCGCTGCAAGTACACCGATTGTGTGGACGTCTGCCCGGTTGATTGCTTTCGCGAGGGACCCAATATGCTGGTCATTGACCCGCACGAGTGCATCGACTGCGCGGTGTGCATCCCAGAGTGCCCGGTCAACGCCATTTATGCAGAGGAAGACCTCCCCGCAGATCAGCAGTCATTTACCAAGCTCAATGCCGATCTGGCCAAGCTTGCAAGCTGGAAAAGTATCACCAAGCGCAAGCAGCCACTGCCCGACGCAGACGACTGGAAAGACAAGACCGACAAACTTGGCGAATTGGTTCGCTGAAGAAACCCAACCCGTCCGGGCGAGACGCCCCGGATGGGCGCTCAGGAAAAGACCGTGACCTCTCCCAACGACCCAAGCGCACACTTGATCGAAACCGATGCCGTGATCGTCGGTGCCGGCCCGGTCGGCCTGTTCCAGGTCTTCGAACTCGGCCTGCTCGAGATTAAAGCCCATGTCATCGATTCGCTCGCTTATCCCGGTGGTCAACCGATTGAGTTGTATCCGGACAAGCCCATCTACGACATTCCGGCCATACCGGTGTGTACCGGTAAAGAGTTGACCGACGCCCTGCTCAAGCAGATCGCCCCCTTTGGCGCCACCTTCCACCTGGGGCAGACCGTATCGGCAGTGCAAAAACAGGAGGACGGCCGGTTTTTTGTGGAAACCAGCAAAGGGGTTCGCTTCCTGACCAAGACCTTGTTTATCGCCGCCGGGGTGGGTGCCTTTGAGCCCAAAACCCTGAAAGTTGAGGGACTCGATCGGTTCGAGGGCACACAACTGTTCTATCGGGTGAAGAACCCGGCCGATTTCGCTGGCCGAAACCTGATGATTGTTGGGGGTGGCGATTCCGCTCTGGACTGGACGCTCAATTTCGCCGCGGAGGGCCCCAATCGGGCCGAGAGCGTCATCCTGGTGCACCGCCGCGATGGCTTCAAGGCGGCGCCAGCGAGTGTCGCAAAAATGCGCGAGCTGTGCGAAGCCTATGAAATGCAGTTCATCGTCGGCCAGGTCACCGGCCTGGAGGAGCGCGACGGTCGCATGGTCGGGGCCAAGGTGACCGGTGGCGATGGGGTGACCCGTGTCGTGCCGCTGGACCTCATGCTGGTGTTTTTTGGGTTGTCGCCAAAACTCGGCCCCATCGCCCACTGGGGGCTCGATATTGAGCGCAAGCAATTGGTGGTCGATACCGAAAAATTCTCCACCAACATCCCAGGTATCTTCGCTGTAGGCGATATCAACACCTACCCCGGCAAGAAAAAGCTCATCCTCTCAGGCTTTCACGAATGCGCCCTGGCCGCATTTGCGGCCGCTGCAATCATCTTTCCGGAAAAGGGCAAGATCCACCTTCAGTACACCACCACCAGCCCCAAGCTGCACAAGGTGCTGGGGGTCGAGTCGCCCGTCTTCGATTAAGGCTTGTAAAGCAGATCGGCGACAGACCGGGCCGGTTTTACAATCCGGCGAGGGCAATCGCTCCATTCATCATCAACCCGTCGCCAGGGGAGTCCCGAAAGGGGCTGAGACTGCGCTCTTGCGCTGACCCTGGAACCTGATCCGGCTCATACCGGCGGAGGAAGCGCGACATGTTTTATGCCACTCTGGCGGCCTTGGCTGCCTGCCTTTTGTTTTTTGTTTGGGTCGCTTTGCGCGGCCGCAGCGCCGCAAGCAGTCTTGACGACTACCTGACCGCCCGAGGCTCTCAAAGCGCAAGCACTTTGGGGCTGTCTTTCTTCGCCTCGGGCCTGGGCGCCTGGATCCTCTTTGCGCCGCCGGAGATTGGCGCCTTCGTTGGTCCTGTGGCCCTGGCCGGCTATGCCCTCGGGGCGGCTTTGCCGTTTTTCCTGCTCGCCGCCTTCGGGGCTGAAATTCGCCGCCGCATGCCCCGCGGCCGTACGATTGCCGAATTTGCACAGGAACGTTTTGGCCGTCCGATGCGGCTATGGGTTAGCGCGCTGTCAGCCCTCTACATGCTGTGTTTCATTACCGCAGAGCTGACCGCCATCGGTGGAATCACGGCGCTGCTGTCAGAGGTCCCTGGGGCCTGGGTGATCGTCGCCGTGGCGGCGAGTACCCTGGTGTATACCACCTGGGGGGGCCTGCACGCCAGCCTGATCACCGACCGCTGGCAGGCCTGGATGCTGTTGGGCCTGCTGGTCCTGGTTGTTGCAGTGCTGCTGATCAACCTGCCCTCGCCGAGTCATCCCTGGCAACAAGCGCCCTTGAATGTCTCGCTCAGCGTCGCGGCCACCCTGGTGATCGCCGTCACGGCAGCCAATCTCTTCCACCAGGGATATTGGCAGCGCGTCTGGTCAGCCCAGGACGATGCGCACTTGCGCCGAGGCGCCTGGCTGGGCGGCCTGATGAGTATCCCGGTCATCGCCCTCATCGGTTTTCTTGGCATGCTGTGCGTGGCATTGGGCAAAAGCCCGGGCTCACCCCCGATGCCCTTCTTCGCCTTGCTCAGCGACGCGCCAGCCTGGTTGGCTGTGCCGGTGCTGTTGCTGGCGGTCGCCCTGGTGGCCTCATCGGTGGACACCCTGCAAAGCGCAATTGCCTCGCTGGTGGTCACTGCCAGACCCGAGGTTTCACTCAAGGCCGCGCGCTGGGTCACCGTGCTGCTGATGCTGCCTGTGATCTGGGTATCGCTGCAGGGCCTGTCCGTGCTGCGCCTGTTTCTCATTGCCGACCTGCTCTGTGCCACAGCAGTGGTGCCCATCCTGCTGGGGCTGTGGCGGCGGGTGAATCCTGGTGCCGCAGTGGGCGGCTGCTTGGCTGGGCTGCTCGGTGCGGTGCTACCCGGGTGGTGGGCCGGGGGCAGTCTGCAGGCCGGACTGCTGGCGGCCAGCTTCCCCAACAGTATCCCGACCCTCGCACCCT
>VGHR01000009.1 GCA_016868205.1 Betaproteobacteria bacterium | reverse complement strand
AGTTCATGGGCCCCTGGCAGATGGATCTGATTGCCGTTCATGCTCAAGCGCCGCACTTGCTGCGTCACTTGGTGCAAGCAGCCGGCCTGAGTCGGGCCGACGGCCTCGATCAAATCTGAGCCGAGGGCATCGAGCTCAGACGGCAGCTTCGTCCTGCTCCCCAGTGCGTATACGCACTACCCGTTCCACCGGGGTCACAAAAATCTTGCCATCGCCAATCTTGCCGGTTCGCGCGGCCTTGATGATCGCGTCAACGCAACGGTCCACATCCTCGCTTTTGACGACCACCTCAACCTTCACCTTGGGCAAAAAATCCACGACATACTCAGCCCCCCGGTAAAGCTCTGTGTGCCCCTTCTGCCGGCCAAAGCCCTTGACCTCGGTGACCGTCAGCCCGGTGACACCCACCTCGGCCAGCGCCTCGCGGACTTCTTCAAGCTTGAACGGTTTGACGATCGCGGTAATCTGTTTCATGGTAGCTCCCGGCTGTCTAGGGTGATTGTGGCCGATCCAGGCTGGCAGCGACTCAAGCCCTGAAACGGCTGGTGATCGGATAACGCCAGTCCTTGCCGAAGCTGCGGTGACTGACCCGTATCCCCACCGGCGCCTGACGCCGCTTGTATTCGTTGACCCTGATCAGGCGGGTGACCTGCTCGACCACCTGCCGGTCAAAGCCGGCGGCGACAATGTCCTCGATCCGCTCATCATTTTCCATGTAGCGCACCAAAATCGCATCGAGGATCTCATAGGGGGGCAGACTGTCCTGATCGGTTTGATCGGCTCGCAACTCAGCCGAGGGGGGACGGGTGATGATGCGCTCGGGTATGGGACGGGCGCCCATGCCGTAGGGGTCGTTGGCATTACGCCAACGAGCCAGATCAAAGACCGTTGTCTTCAAAAGATCCTTGATCACCGCAAAGCCTCCAGCCATGTCGCCATACAGGGTGCAGTAGCCAGTGGCCATCTCACTCTTGTTGCCGGTGGTCAGAACGATGGAGCCGAATTTGTTCGACAGCGCCATCAGGATCACTCCACGGATACGGGCCTGGATGTTCTCTTCGGTCGCATCGACCGGACGCCCAGTGAACTCGCCCGCCAGGGTGGACAGGAAGGCCTGGAATTGCGGCACGATCGAATACTCGTCGTAACGGACGCCGAGCCGCTGCGCCATGTCTCGCGCGTCTTCCAGCGAGATGGATGCAGTGTATGGGGAGGGCATCATCACCGCCCTGACCCTTTGCGGGCCCAGGGCATCGACAGCAATAGCCAGCACCAATGCCGAATCGACCCCCCCGGACAAACCGAGCAGAGCGCCCGGAAACCCATTCTTGCCCAGGTAGTCGCGCACTCCCAGTACAAGCGCATCCCACAGGTCGGCTCTGACATCGCGCAGCGGTGCCACCGCAGCCTGTAAAGCCAGCGGGCCAACCGTCCCGGCCTGTGCCGTCACGATCAGCGACTCCTCCTGAAAACTCCGTGCCCGTCCAGCCAACTGTCCATCATGCTGCAAGGCGAAAGAGGCCCCCTCGAACACGACTTCGTCCTGGCCGCCGACCAAATGCGCAAACACCAGCGGCAGCCCGGTCTGGCGCGCGCGTATCGCCATCGCCGCCTCGCGCTCCTGGGACTTGCCGGCATGAAAGGGCGAGGCATTGATAACCGCCAACAACTGGGCCCCCGCCTCCCGAGCCTGCCAGGCCGGCCCCTCGAACCAGGCGTCCTCGCAGATCAGCACGCCCACCCGCACGGCCTGCTCGCCCTCCCCGACTGCAAAGACGCACGGATCGGAGCCGGGAACGAAGTAGCGGCGCTCATCGAAGACCTGGTAATTGGGCAGCTCCTGTTTCGCATAGGTGTGCAGCCTCCGACCCTCGCAGAGTACATGGGCAGCATTCAAGAGCTGGGGCACGCTGATGCTTCTCGTTCGCAGCCCGCTCGGCCGGGAGCCCGGCGACGGTCCGCCGACCACCACATGGAGACCCGGCAGATCGGCGAGCTCGCGCGCCACCCCATCGATCGCCTCTTCGCAGGCCTGCACGAAAGCCGGACGCAGGTACAGGTCCTCGGCCGCATAGCCGCAAATGGCCAGCTCGGCGGTGAGCACCAGACGGCAACCCTGAGCATAGGCCGCACGCGAGGCATCCACAATCTTGCGGGCGTTGCCCTGCATATCGCCCACGCAGTAGTTGAGCTGGGCCACGCAGATCTTCAGCGACATAGGGGTGACAGGACCGAATGGAAAGGGCGGACGGGAACAAGCCACAATTACTTATGGCCCAAAATGATTATGTCATCCGAGTTCTCGAGCATTGGGATGAAATCACGGCAGCCCAGTGGAACGGTCTGCTTGCCGCCCAAGCCGATCGCGCCGCGCCGCCGTTCATGCGTTTTGAGTACCTTTATGCCCTGGAGCGGAGCGGCAGCGCTACGGACCAGACCGGATGGCGCCTTCGCCTGTTGACCGTGTGGCGGGGCCAGGACCTGAGCGCAGTCTGTGCGGTCTATCTGAAAGAGCATTCCTACGGGGAGTATGTGTTCGACTGGGCCTGGGCCCGGGCCTATCAGCAGCACGGCTTGGCTTACTACCCCAAAGCCCTGGTGGCCTGCCCCTTCACCCCAGTCAGCGGGGCGCGCTTGCTGGCGGCCGATGACGGCGCTCGCCAGGCTCTGCTGGCTGGTCTGCTGCAGTGGTGCAAGGCCGAGGGCCTGTCCTCGCTGCATCTGCTTTTTCTCAATGGCGAGGACGCGGCAGCCTGCCAGGCTGCCGGCCTGATGCTGCGCCAGACGGTACAGTTTCATTGGGAGAACCGACGCCCCGACCGCGCGGGCACAGACGGGCAGCCCTACCAGGACTTCGACGAGTTCTTGTCGTGCCTGAGTCAAGACAAACGCAAGAAAATCCGGCAGGAACGCCGAAAGGTCAGCGAGGCCGGCGTGCGCTTTCGCTGTCTGCGCGGGGCCCACATTGAAAAAAACGATTGGGACTTCTTTTACCGGTGCTATGAGCGCACCTATCTGGAACACGGTAACGCACCGTACCTCAGTCGCGATTTTTTCCATCGCATGGCCCACGACCTGCCCGAGTCTTGGTTGCTGTGCATCGCAGAGCGTTCAGGCCACCCCATCGCCAGCAGCCTGATTGCCCTGGACGCCACCCCTGGTGCTCCCGGGGCGGCCTACGGCCGCTACTGGGGAGCTCTGGAGCGCGTCGACTGCCTGCACTTCGAGGCCTGCTACTACCAGCCTCTTCAGTGGTGCATTGAGCACAAGGTGCGACGCTTCGAGGGTGGCGCCCAGGGCGAGCACAAGATGGCCCGTGCGCTGATGCCCACCGCCACCGTCAGCGCCCACTGGCTATCGCACCCGGACTTTGCCGAGGCAGTCAAACACTTCCTGCAGCGCGAGGACCACGGCATGCGCGATTACCTGGGGGCATTGTCCCAGCGCAGTCCTTTCCGTCCTCTTTGAAGCAAGGCCAGCGCTTCAGGCAGCGCGTCCGGATCTGCGGTAGTTCTCGATGCCGCCGAGGATTTCCTGATGAGCGGCCTCCTTGCCCTCCCATCCCAGAACCTTGACCCATTTGCCCGGCTCAAGGTCTTTGTAATGCTCAAAAAAATGGGCGATAGTCTTCAAGCGCATCGGATTGAGATCCTCAGGCTTTTGCCACTGGGTGTAGATCGATAGAACCTTGTCGATTGGCACAGCCAGCACTTTGCCATCCTCACCGGCTTCATCCTGCATTTTGAGGATACCAAGAGCGCGACAGGGCACAACCACGCCCGGTATGAGCGGCACCGGGGTGATCACCAAGACATCGACCGGATCGCCATCGCCCGAAATCGTCTTGGGCACATAGCCGTAATTGGTGGGGTAATGCATCGCGGTGCTCATGAAGCGGTCCACGAAGATCGCACCGGTTTCTTTGTCCACTTCGTACTTGATCGGATCGGCGTTCATTGGGATCTCGATGATCACATTGAAGCACTCGGGCACCTTGTTGCCAGGCGTGACATTGTCCAGGGACATGATGAAGAACTCCGAAAAATAATCGTGAATCGATTCGGCAAACGGCGCAAGGCGGTGTGGGAAATGACCGAACTGCGCCCCAGACTCTCAGTATTTACCCTCATTTTACTGATGCAAGCCTGACAGGTTCCGCGAAGTGCGCGGGTTTGGCGGTAAATTCCCTGGGTTGGCCAATCAGTCCCCGTGTGGAGACGGGGGGTTGAGGAAGCAACGCAAGGCGGTGCAGCGTGACCCTTGTGTTGCACCGGAACCCTCACGACTAAAAATGGAGATTTGATATGACGGGCAACTCGGCGCTGACTCTGGCGCTCGTGTGTGGGCTGATCGCAGTCGTCTACGGCTTCTGGGCCAGAAGCTGGATCCTCGGCAAGGACGCGGGCAATGCCCGCATGCAGGAAATTGCGGCGGCCATCGAAACAGGCGCTGCCGCCTACCTGGCCAGACAATACAAAACCATCGCCATCGTGGGTGTGGTTCTGGCCGTACTGATCGCGCTGTTCCTGGACATCAAGACCGCAGTGGGCTTTGCCGTCGGCGCGGTGTTATCAGGCGCCTGCGGCTTTATCGGCATGAATGTGTCGGTACGCGCCAATGTGCGCACTGCCCAGGCTGCCACCCAAGGCATAGGGCCGGCCCTGGATGTCGCCTTCCGCGGTGGTGCGATCACCGGCATGCTGGTGGTCGGACTGGGGCTGCTCGGTGTGGCCGGCTTTTACTGGGTGCTGGTGGGAGGCACCACTGCGCTGGAGGGCAAGGCCCTGTCGGCGGCGCTCAATCCCTTGATCGGCTTTGCCTTCGGCTCCTCCCTGATCTCCATCTTCGCCCGACTCGGTGGCGGTATTTTCACCAAGGGCGCTGATGTTGGCGCCGATCTGGTGGGCAAAGTCGAAGCCGGCATTCCCGAGGACGATCCGCGTAACCCTGCGGTGATTGCCGACAATGTCGGCGATAACGTCGGCGACTGCGCCGGCATGGCCGCCGACCTGTTTGAAACCTATGCGGTCACCCTGATTGCCACCATGGTGCTGGGCGCTCTGATGGTTTCCGGTGTGGGCGCCGGCGCGGTACTCTATCCGCTGGCACTTGGAGCGGTTTCTATCGTCGCATCGATCATCGGCTGCTTCTTTGTCAAGGCTGCTCCCGGCATGAAGAATGTCATGCCGGCCCTGTACAAAGGTCTCATCGTTGCCGGGGTGCTCAGCCTGATTGCCTTTTACTTCATCACCCAAGCCATGTTTGCCGGGGGGCTGACCATCGATGGCCAAAAGATCAGCGCCATGGCTCTTTTTGGTACCTGCGTGGTCGGCCTGCTGCTGACCGCTGGCATGGTCTGGATCACTGAGTACTACACCGGCACCGACTATCCCCCGGTCAAACATGTGGCTCAAGCCTCGACCACCGGTCACGCCACCAACATCATTGCCGGTATCGGCGTGAGCATGAAATCCACCGCGTGGCCGGTTTTGATGGTCTGCGTGGCCATCATCGCCAGCTACTGGCTCGCCGGCCTCTACGGCGTCGCCGTGGCGGCTACCGCCATGCTGAGCATGGCCGGCATCATCGTGGCCCTCGATGCCTATGGCCCGATCACCGACAACGCCGGAGGTATTGCCGAAATGGCCGAATTGCCCAGCAGCGTGCGCGATGTCACCGATCCGCTCGATGCGGTAGGCAACACGACCAAGGCGGTGACCAAGGGCTATGCGATCGGCTCGGCCGGTCTGGCTGCACTGGTGCTGTTCGCCGACTACACCCACAAACTGGAGACTTACGGCTCAAAGATCAGCTTTGACCTGTCTGATCCGATGGTCATCGTGGGCCTGTTCATCGGTGGTCTCATTCCCTACCTATTTGGTGCGATGGCGATGGAGGCGGTGGGCCGGTCGGCTGGCGCGGTCGTTGAAGAGGTGCGCCGGCAGTTCCGCGAGATCAAGGGCATCATGGAAGGGACGGCCAAGCCCGAATATGGCCGGGCGGTCGACATGCTGACCACCGCTGCCATCAAGGAGATGATGATCCCCTCGCTGCTGCCGGTGGTCGTGCCGATTGCGGTCGGCCTGATCCTTGGCCCCAAGGCGTTGGGCGGTTTACTCATGGGCACCATCGTCACCGGCCTGTTTGTGGCCATTTCCATGTGCACCGGCGGCGGCGCCTGGGACAACGCGAAAAAGTACATTGAAGACGGGCACCACGGCGGCAAAGGCAGCGACGCGCACAAAGCTGCGGTGACCGGTGACACCGTGGGCGACCCCTACAAGGACACGGCCGGTCCGGCCGTTAACCCCTTGATCAAGATCATCAATATCGTGGCCTTGCTGATCGTGCCGCTGGTCGTTCAGTTCCACGGTGCGCCCGGCAAGCCCGCGGCAGCGGCGACTGCGCCGGCAGCGGATGCACAGCCGCCCGCCGCCCCTGCCGCACCGGCTCCGGAGAAGAAATAAAGGCCGACAGCCGCGACAAAAAACCCGCCATCTTGGCGGGTTTTTTTAGGGTCGAACCACCGAGCGCGGTTGCTGGCCTTGGGCAAAATCAGCGATGCAGGACAGGCCCTCACGGGCAATGGCATCAAAGCATTCGTCGGTCCAGCACAGGGCGTGAGGAGTCAGGATGACCTGATCCATGCCCAGCAGTGGATTGTCAGGGGCCACCGGTTCCTGCTCAAACACATCGAGGCCGGCTCCGGCAATGACCCCGCTTCTCAAGGCATCGATCAGAGCCAGCTCGTCGGCCACCGGCCCACGCGCCATATTGATGAAAAAGGCGTCCCGCTTCATCAAAGCGAAGCGTCGGGCATTCATCAGGTGACGCGTTTGCTCGTTGAGCAAACAGGTCGTCACCACGAAATCGGACTGCGGCAAAAGCGCGTCGAGCGCAACGGCCTCGGCCCCGAGATCGCGAACCACAGACGGATCGACATAAGGATCGGCAGCCAACATCCGCCAACCAAAGGGCCGGGCCAAGGCCAGCAGTTCCCTGCCGATGCCCCCGGCGCCAATCACCCCCAGCGTGCGGGTTGTCAATCCCAGACCCATGTGCCCGGTGCGCTCCTGCCACCGGCCCGCCCGGATCAGGCGATCCTTGGCAAACAAGCGACCGGCCAGCGCAAAAATCAGGGTGAGACTGGCCACGGCCACCGGACGCCGTACAGCCACCGGCGTATTGGTCACCACAACCCCGCGGGTGGCCAAGGCGGCCACATCAACCGAGTCGTAACCCACACCATGTCGGGCTACAATGCGCACCCGAGAGTCGGAGCGGCCCACGCTGGCGGCGGTGACCCGCGGGGCGTTGACATACAAACCGTCGTAGCGAGCGGCGATATCGGGGGTGATTTCAGGGACCGATTCCGGCAGGTACTCCCATAGAATTTCAGCGCAACGATCGAGCATTTCCAGGGGACCGCTACCAAACGACGGTTGCCCATTCGGGGTGAGCAAGTCCCGCGTTAGCCCAACACGAAAAACCATCTCACCGCCCCTGAGCAACTGCGTGGTCGACCAGTCGTCGGGTCCCCTCAGCCAGCATCCCCACATCCGTGCCCACCGCCAGCATTGAATAGCCCATGGCCTTGACGCGGTCAACCCAGGCGGCGTCGGTGGCCATGAACCCGGCCGCCTTGCCATGCCGTCGCGCTACATCAGCGACCTGCTGCATCGCACCTTGGAAATCGGGGCGATCAAACTGCGCCGGCATGCCCATGAAATTGGACAAATCGAAATGTCCCACCCACAACACATCAATACCCTCGACCGCGGCGATAGCTTCTACCTCGGCCAAGCCCCGCTCGGTCTCGATCTGGGCCACGATCAAGGTGCGTTCGTGGTACTGCCTGATTTTCTGGCCCACATCCCCGCCGCGATAGTCGCATTGAGCAAAACCGAAACCAGCCCCTCGTCGGCCCACCGGCGGATAGCGGCAGGCCTGCACAATGCTGCGGGCCTGCTCGGCGGACTCCACCATTGGAATCATGACGCCACGGGCGCCCAGATCCAGGGCGCGCGCCAGCCAGGTGTATTCCCCTCGGGGCACTCGCACCATCGGCTCGATAGGCAAGCCACGGCAGCTGGAAAACAACCATTTGAGCGTCTCAAAGCCCAGGCCGGTGTGCTCCATGTCGTAAAACACGAAACGGCAACCGCAGTTGGAGAGGATGGCCGACATGCCCGGCGAGAAAAACTCGAAGGTCATGGCGCCGACCACGCAATCGCCCCGCAGGACCGAGGCTTTGAGGGGCTGGGGATTCAAGGGCAGCTCCTGCTGGGGATAAATAGGATAAAGAGGTTGCCACCGAAGACACAGGGCTATAGATGGGGTTTGCCTGGGGTATTGACGACAGCTACCCATGATAGAGTGTCCAAACCAGCTTGTAAAAGCCCGCATGACAACGATGCCAAGCTGCGTTCAAATACGCCCCCCCAATTGCTGACATCAAGGAGACACCATGATTCACCGAATTGCCCGCCAAGCCCGTCCGCTACTCATCGCCGCTGCGATGGCAGTACTGGGTCTTTCTGCCCAGGCTCAAACCACTCTACGGGTCGGATTTGGTCTAGGTCTTGACGCCCACTACGGGCTAGGCGCAGTCCAAATGCAGAAGCTCGTTGCAGAACGAATGGGAGGGCGGTTTAAATTGGAGCTTTTCCCCAGCTTTCAGCTTGGGGGCGAACGCGAAATGACCGAAGGGGCCCAGCTCGGGACCATTGACATGGTCATTACATCTACCGGTCCGGTTGGTAACTTTGTACCTGACACTCTGATCACTGATATTCCCTTTTTGTTTCGGGACTACAGCCATGCGCGGAGTGTTTTAGACGGGCCCATTGGTCAGTCGATCCTGGATAAATGCCCCGCTAAAGGCCTTATTTGTTTGGCCTGGACGGAAAACGGCTTTCGACATATGACCAACAGCAAGCGCGAAGTTAAGGCACCAGAAGATGCCAAGGGCCTAAAAATTCGGACTATGGAGAATCAGATTCACATGCAAGCCTTCCGAGCCCTGGGCGTCTTGCCCACGCCCATGGCCTTTCCGGAAGTGTTCAATGCCTTGCAAACCGGCACTGTCGACGGCCAGGAAAACCCGATCGGCGTGATCGTGTCGGCCAAGCTCAACCAAGTGCAGAAACACCTGACTCTGACCGGCCATGTCTACTCTCCTGGCCTTGTTCTGATGGCACCAGCCGCTTACAACAAGATGTCTGAAGCTGACCGCAAGGCGATTACGCAAATTGCCCGAGAGGGGGCCCGTATTACCCGCCAGCGTGTAGAGCAACTCGAGCGTGACGGCGTTGACCAATTACGTGCAGCCGGGATGCAAGTGCGCGCCCTTAACGTTGCTGAAAAGTCTGGTTTCCAAAACGCCTTGAATCC
The DNA here is from genome assembly GCA_016868205.1 of Betaproteobacteria bacterium. GTDB lineage: Bacteria > Pseudomonadota > Gammaproteobacteria > Burkholderiales > Burkholderiaceae_C > Polaromonas. The sequence continues at coordinate 41,204 of VGHR01000009.1, read as the reverse complement.
AGCTTTCGCGGAATTCGCTAAGCGTTTTGGCCAGGCTAATATCGACGCCATTCGAAACGCCAAGTAAGACCTAGAAGAGGGCAGGCGTTGCGAGACCTTGCCCTCCGCAGGACAAGCGGGATCACCGCGGCTGAAAAGGCCGCCGGGTTGAACGGCTCAAGCTTGCTTTTGGATTTTTCCCAGGGACCGCCCATGCGTGACTTGATCCTCGCCGTCGATCGTCAAGTCGGTCGTATCGTGATGGCTCTGGCCTGTCTGGCCTTGGCTGTGGCTGCGTCGGCCGGCCTGTTTCAAATCATCACACGGTTTGTGCTGGAGCAGCCTTCGGATTGGACCGAAGTGCTCACCCGCACCTGCATGATCTGGAGCGTGTATCTGGGTTTGTCGGCGTCCTTGCGCGGCGGGGCCCTGCTGTCCGTGGATTTAATGTACCGGATCGCCTCCCGCACCCCTTACCTCAAGCTGCTGCAAGCTCTGATCACAGCCTGCACCCTGGTCTTTCTGATCGTGGTGGTCTGGTTTGGATGGGATGTGGTGCATCGCGTGCGTTTTCAGAATCTCGCGGGCCTTGAGATATCCATCTCATGGGCTTACGCCGCTGTTCCCGTTGGCGCAGCTCTGGGCATTCTGGGCGTGATCGCCAATTTCCTGGATCCGCGCCGCGGCGAGCTGGAGACACAGCAATGAACCCACCAATGACCAGCCGCCTGGCGCTCTCATGACCACCGCCATCTTCACCGTCTTTCTGGCGCTGTTGGCGCTCAGCGTGCCTGTGGCTGTGGCCATCGGTCTGGCGTCACTCTCGGGTATTGCCTTCTTCTCCAATATGCCGATGCTGGTGGCTGCACAACAGCTGTTCGTCACCATCGACAAGTTTCCCCTGGTCGCTATTCCCTTCTTTATCCTGTCGGGCAATCTGATGGAGGCCGGTGGCATCTCCGAGCGACTCGTCAACTTTGCCCGGGCTTTGGTCGGCGGCGTTCAGGGCGGCCTGGCCATGAGTTGCGTCATCACCTGCATGATCTTCGCGGCGGTCTCGGGCTCCAGCGTGGCCACCACCTTTGCCATCGGCGCCATTTTGATCCCGGCGATGGTCAAGCTCGGGTATCCAGTACAGCGCGCCGCAGCTCTGCAGGCCTCATCGGCCGAGCTGGGTGTGATCATTCCCCCATCAATCCCCATGATTCTTTATGGCGTGGCTGCCGAGGTGTCCATCGGCGAACTCTTCATTGCCGGTTTTGGGCCCGGACTGCTCATTGGCGGCGCACTCATCCTTTTTACCTATCTGTGGTGCAAATTCACCGGCCACGGCAAGCGCGATGGCGAAGGTCGGCTGGAGTTGAGCGTGGCCCTGCGTCAAGCCAGCCTGGCGCTGCTGATGCCCGTCATCGTGCTGGGCGGCATCTACGGCGGCGTTTTCACCCCGACCGAGGCCTCGGTTGTCGCGGTGTTCTATGCCTTGCTTGTCGGTATGTTCATCTACCGACGCATCACCCCGCCGATTCTCTGGCGCGCTCTTCAGAAAACCGTGGTCTCAACCACGGTGATCATGGTTATTATTGCCACCGCCGGTTTGTTCGCCTTTTTAATCACGCGCGCGGGCGTGCCAGCAGCCTTTGGCAATTGGGTGGCAGCCTACCTCGACGGACCGCTCGTTTTCCTTATCGGGGTCAATGCCTTCCTCTTTGTCGTGGGCATGTTCATCGAAACCGGGGCCGCCATCGTGGTGCTGGCCCCCATCCTGGCGCCGGTGGCCATACAGTTTGGTATCGACCCCGTTCACTTCGGGATCATCATGGTGGTGAACCTGGCACTGGGCATGATCACGCCGCCTTTTGGCGTCAACCTCTTTGCGGCGTGTACCGTGGCCCGAATTTCCTACGATGAAATCATTCCCGCCATCCTGCCCTATGTCTTGGTGGTAGTGGCTTGCTTGGGCTTGATTTCTTTTGTGCCCGAAATCAGCCTGTGGCTGCGCGACCTGGTCTACCGCTGAGCGGTGCGCGCACGAGCAGCGCGAGCGGCTGCCATCGAGCACAATAAGTGACCGATCAACTCTCGCCCCCAGGGGTCGGAATCGCCCATGCGACTCAAGGATAAATCCATCATCGTGACCGGTGCCGGCAGCGGCATCGGAGAAGGCATAGCCAAAAGGCTGGCTGAGGAAGGAGCCCAAGTCACGGTCAACGATCTACTGCCGGCAGGAGGTGAACGGGTCACCGCCGATATCGTGGCCGCCGGTGGGCAGGCCAGCTTTGTGCAAGCCGATGTTACCCGCGGCGCCGACATGAAGCGGTTGATCGATTCGGCCCTGGGCCGATACGGCCGACTTGATGTCGTGATCAACAATGCCGGCTGGACCCACCGCAATCAGAGCGCCTTGAGCGTCGGTGAAGACGAGTTCGATCGCTGTTACGCGGTCAATGTGAAAAGCATCTATCTGAGCACCCTGCATGCAGTACCGGTATTCAAGCGCCAGGGCGGAGGTTGCTTCATCAACATCGCCTCCACCGCCGGTGTGCGCCCGAGGCCCGGCCTGACCTGGTACAACGGCTCCAAGGGCGCCGCCATCATTACCAGCAAATCCCTGGCTGCCGAACTCGGGCCGGACAACATCCGGGTCAATTGCATCAATCCGGTGATGAACCCGACCACCGGTCTGGGCGAGCTGTTTGCCGGCGGCGAGCTGACTGAAGAGCGATTGGCCCGCTTTCGAGCCACCATCCCGCTGGGCCGCTTTTCCACGGCCCTGGATGTGGCCAACGCAGCCCTCTACCTGGCCAGTGACGAGGCAGCCTTCATTTCGGGCGTCTGCATCGAAGTCGACGGTGCGCGATGCGTCTGAAAACCCCGCGCCCTGCCAGTGCTTCGGCTGATCCTTTGACATGAGCGAGCTCCAACGCATCATCCCGATAGCCGATCAGCGCTACCTCAGCAGCGTTCCGGCTATTCCGGCCGAACCAGTGATGGCAAGCGGCCGGCTCAGTGACGCGCTGGGGCGGCCCTTGCGTGATCTACGCATCAGCGTCACGGATCGTTGCAACTTCCGATGCAGCTACTGCATGCCCAGTGAAATTTTCAACAAGGACTATGTTTACCTGCCGCAAAGTTCCCTGTTGAGCTTCGAGGAGATTACGCGCCTGGCGCACCTTTTCATTGCGCACGGCGTTGAAAAAATTCGGCTCACCGGCGGAGAGCCTTTACTGCGCAAGAATATCGAGGTGCTCATTGGCATGCTTGCCAGGCTCAAGACCGCCAGTGGGCGCGACCTCGATTTGACGCTGACGACCAACGGCTCCCTGCTGGCAAACAAGGCACGCTCCCTCAAAGACGCCGGTCTGCAGCGGGTCACCGTGAGTCTTGATGGCCTCGACGATGCGGTCTTCAGACAGATGAACGATGTCGACTTCCCAGTGGCCGATGTGCTCAAGGGCATCGAGGCAGCCGAAAAGGTGGGTCTTGCGCCACTAAAAATCAATATGGTGGTCAAAAATGGCACCAACGATCAGGAAATCGTGCCCATGGCGCAGCGCTTTCGGGGCACTTCTGCCGTACTGCGCTTCATTGAATTCATGGATGTGGGTCAGACCAACGGATGGCGCATGGACAAGGTCTTGCCATCGGCACAGCTCATCGAACGAATTCACGCTGTCTACCCTCTCGAGCCCGTGCAGAACGCAACGCCTGGGGAAACCGCCCAGCGCTGGCGCTATGCGGACGGCAGTGGCGAAATCGGCGTGATCAGCAGCGTCACCCAAGCTTTCTGCGGCGATTGCAACCGGGCGCGGCTGTCGACCGAGGGCAAACTTTTTCTCTGCCTCTTCGCCCACCACGGCCACGACCTGCGGGCGCTGCTGCGCGGAGCCCACAGCGATGCCCAAATCAGCACGGCGATCGCCCAGACCTGGCAGCAGCGCCGCGACCGCTACTCTGAACTGCGCACTTTGGGCTCCGGACCTGTCTCGCCGTCCGGCTCTGGGCCGCGCGTCGAAATGAGCTATATCGGGGGCTGAGATGCCAGCCGTCCAGGAGATCACCGGGCTGGTGCTCGCTGGAGGTCGGGGTTCGCGCATGGGCGGTCTCGACAAAGGTCTCCAAGCCCTGTCGGGGCAGCTCCTGGTGACACGATGCCTTGATCGTCTGGCGCCCCAGGTCGGCGCAATCGCCATTAATGCCAACCGGCATGTCGACCACTACGCACAATGGTCCCACCCCGTATGGCCCGACGCACCCCCCTATTGCTTTGAAGGGCCGCTGGCGGGCTTTCTCACCGGCTTGAGGCACTGTTCGACACCCTACCTGTGCACGGTACCCTGCGACAGCCCATTTTTTCCTGCCGACTTGGTTCTGAAACTGGCAAGGGGCCTCGAGCAGGCCGGCGCTGATCTTGCAGTGGTCGAGACCTCAGAGGGTCCCCCACGGGTCCATCCGACTTTTTGCCTGATGAAAGCAGCTCTGCACGAGGCCCTGCTGACTTTTTTGCAGTCCGGCCAGCGCAAGGTCGATGCGTGGATTAACACCCGCAATGCGGTGCGGGTGCCCTTCGAGCTGCCCGATAAGCAGTCCCAGGCCTTTGTGAACATCAACACCCTGCAGCAACTCGAGCAAGTAGAGCGCAGCCATCGAGCATGAAAAGTCTGACCGAAATTGCCGACTCGCTCAAGGGCTATGACCCCGCCCACCTGAGCGTGGCCAGCGCCCTGAGCTTTCTGGACAAGCTGGTCGATCCAATCAAGGACCTCGAGGTGCTCGAACTTGACGCTGCGCTCGACCGCATCCTCGCTGGCGATCTGATCAGCCCGCTGGACATTCCCCCGCAAGACAACTCCGCAATGGACGGTTATGCCTTCGATGGCTCAGTCCTGCACGATCCGGCAGGCGAAGTGGAGTTGGCGGTGGTGGGCAGGGTTTTAGCCGGGCAAGCTTGGTTGCAGGCGCTGCAACCAAACCAGAGCCTGCGCATCATGACCGGCGCCGTACTGCCCAAGGGACTCGATACAGTCATCCCTCAGGAGTCGGTTCGAGTCCATGCGGATGCAAGCCGAATACGATTTCCCTCGAGCGCGGTCCAATCCGGCGATAACCGCAGGCTTCGCGGCGAAGATCTGCGCCGCGGCACCATCGCCTTGCGCGATGGTGAGCGCCTAAGTCCGCCCTGTCTCGGGCTGGCGGCATCCCTGGGCCAGCGATCGCTCACGGTGTACCGTCGCCCCCGCGTGGCCGTTCTATCAACGGGTGACGAAATTGAGTCCGTGGGTGATGCCCTGCGGGCAGGGGCCGTCTACGACAGCAATCGCTACAGCCTGATCGGCTGTCTACGGCGCCTGGCTTGCGAGGTGATCGACCTCGGGCGGATCCGTGACGATCCAGCGCTGCTCCAACAAACGATTGAGAGCGCAGCTGCGCGAGCCGATCTGATCATCAGCTCTGGCGGCATCAGCCTGGGCGAAGCCGACTACACCCGTGCAAGCCTGGGCCCGAGGGCTGAAATGGTGTTTTGGCAGTTGGCCATGAAACCCGGGCGCCCGCTGGGCGTGGGCCGCATCCGCTCAGCCGAGCGCACCGCGCTGATGGTGGCGCTGCCGGGAAATCCGGTGGCCGCCCTGGTCAGCTTCCTGGTCTTGGTCCGGCCGGCGCTGCTCAAGCTGATGGGCTGCCGGGCTGTGCCGCCACCCTTGCTGCGAGCGCGCAGCAGCGGACCTCTGGCAAAAAAGCCCGGCCGCACCGAATACTTGCGCGGTCGAGTCCGCGTCGATGGCCAAGGACAGTTGCGGGCAGAAGTCACCGGCCATCAGGGCTCGGGCATCCTCAGCTCAGTGACGCAAGCGCACGGACTGATCGTGCTGCCCCACGATAGCGGCCCCGTTGAGTCCGGGGACTGGGTTGAGATGATGCTGTTTGACGGTCACCTCTGAGGCGCTCAGTCAAACGCCTTCAATGATGCGGATATCACGGATGGCAGCATTGGGCCCCAAGGCATCAAGTGCCTTCTTGTACCCCGGGCTTGCATAAGCATCAAGCGCCGACTGAACGGAGTCAAACTCGAACACCACCGTCCGTATAACTTTGCCCTGCTCCTTCACAGCAGCAGGTAAGCCGCGGGCCAGCAAACGGCCCCCGGCTGCGGTCAAGGCCGGCCCGGCCAACTGGGCGTAAGCCTGAAGGGCGGCGTCATCATGTATCGCCTGGTAGGCGCTGATCCAATAGGCCTTGGGCATCTTTCAGTTCCTTTCTTGCTTTTTGTGCGGAGGCTACTTGGCCACGATTTCCTGACCGTGAGCAACCGAAGAGTCCCGAATCTCCCGCGTGTCAGCCCCCGGTATGGATCGGCGGGCAACGAGCGAGTACATGGTGGGCACCACAAACACGGTCAGCAGCGTACCCAGACTCATTCCTCCGACAATGACCCAGCCGATCTGAATACGACTTTCAGCGCCCGCTCCAGTGGCCAAGGCCAAGGGGATGGCCCCCAGCACCATGGCGCCGGTGGTCATCAGGATAGGACGCAACCTCTGGGTGGAGGCCCGGATCAGGGCTTCTGTCATCTCCAAGCCCTGTATGCGCAACTGATTTGTGAACTCGACGATCAAGATACCATGCTTGGTAATCAGGCCCACCAGCGTGATCAGTCCAATTTGCGAATAGACATTGAGCGATCCGCCTGACCATTTGAGGGCCAGCAAGGCGCCAATCATCGACATTGGCACCGACAACATGATGACGAAGGGATCCACAAAACTCTCGAACTGGGCAGAGAGGACCAGAAAAATGAACACCAGGGCCAGCGCAAAGACCACCGCCAGCGCGCCCTGGCTGTTACGAAACTCCCTGGAAGTGCCGCTCAAATCGGTGCTAAAGCCCGTCTTGAGGACCTTGGCGGCCGTCGCGTCCATGAACTTGAGCGCCTCCCCAAGCGAATAATCAGGGGCCAAATTGGCCGTGATGGTGACCGATCGCCGTTGACCAAAGTGATTGAGCTCTCGCGGTGATACGGTCTCGCGGATTTTGACCAGAGCCGACAGGGGAATCATCGAATCATTTCGGCCCCTGACATAAATGCGGTCGATGTCATCGGGGGTATTGCGTCCCGAGGCCTGCGTTTGCACGATCACATCGTACTGATCGGCATCGCGCTTGTAGCGGGTGATGTTGCGACCGCCCAGCAGCGTCTCGATTGCCCGAGCCACTGAATCCACACCAACACCGAGATCGGCCGCCCGATCCCGGTCGACCTCGATGCGCAGCTCCGGCTTGTTCAGGCGCAAATCCACATCCGGGGATACGATGCCAGGGTTCTTTGCGATCTCGTCGAGCATTTGCCGGGTGACCTGATTGAGCTGCTGATAGCTCGCCGATGTCTGGATGACAAAGCTCACCGGCCGCTCGCGAAAGCCCTGGCCCAGCGAGGGCGGCGTGATCGGGAAAGCGGTAACACCCGCCAGAGACCCGAAGCGCGGCTGCAACTCACGGGCAATTTCCAAGGTGGTGCGCTGGCGCTCATCCCAATCGACGGCCCGATAAAACACCGTGCCCTGTGCGACGGTGGGATTGCCCACATTGGCAAAGATGCGGTCGAACTCCGGATAGCGCTGCCCCATGCCCTCAATCATTTGGGCATAGCGATTGGTATAGGCCAAGGTGGCACCATCGGGGGCATTGATGTTGGCCAAGATCACACCCCGATCTTCCAGCGGAGCAAGTTCGGATTTCATGCTGGGAAACACCCAGGCGATGCCGGCAGCGCTCAGAGCCATCACCGCCAAAACGATCCAGCGGGCTTGAACAAACCACGCGCCCAAGTGCACCACGAATCCGGCACCTGCGGCAGGACGAACGCGCGCCGTGACCAGCCAGCGCAAAGCAGCTCCATAACCATTGGCGATTGCGGTCAGGATGCGTTCCATGCCCCGGTCAAACCAACTGGGCTTGGGGTTGTGACGCAGCAACTTGGTCGACATCATCGGCGTGAGGGTCAGCGCCACAAAGCCGGAAACCACCACCGCACCGGCCAGGGCCAAGGCAAATTCGATGAAAAGCCGCCCGGTTCGCCCCGGCGTGAACGCCAGGGGCGCATACACCGCCACCAAGGTGGCGGTCATGGTGACCACCGCAAAACCGATTTCCCGCGCGCCCTTGATACCCGCGGAGAAGGGATCCATGCCTTCCTCGATGTGGCGAAAGATATTCTCCAGCATCACGATCGCATCATCGACCACCAAGCCGATAGCCAGCACCAAGGCCAACAAGGTCAGTGTGTTGATGGAAAACCCCGCCAGATTCATCAGCGCAAAAGTACCCACCAGGCTGACGGGAATGGTAATGATGGGAATCAGCGAAGCCCTTATCGTGCGCAGGAACACGAAGATCACAAGGGCGACCAAGATCACCGCCTCAGCAATGGTCTTGTACACATTCTTGATCGACCGATCGATGAAGACTGAGTTGTCATTGGCCACCGAGATCTGAATGTCCGCGGGCAGGTCGGCTTGCAACTTGGGCATCATCTCGCGCACACCGCGCGAAAGATCCAGCGGGTTGGCCGTCGCCTGCCGAATCACCCCCACCGACAGCGAGGGCTTCCCGTTGAGGCGAACCGCGGTGCGCTCATCAGCCGGCTCCTCGCGCACCCGAGCCACATCCCGTATCTTGACCGGAAATCCATTGACCGTGCGAATGACGATGTCGCCGAACTGGCCGGCGCGCGCCAGATCGGTCTGCGAGGTCACGGTGAACTCGCGCTGCACCGACTCAATGCGCCCTGAGGGCAGTTCGAGGTTGCTGCGGCGGATCGCGTCTTCCACATCCTGGGTGGTCAGACGATAGGCGGCCAGTCGATCGGTGTCTATCCAGACCCGCATCGCATACTTGCGCTCGCCAAAGATGCGCACATCGGCCACGCCCGTGACCGTCTGCAGGCGCGGCTTGACCACGCGGTTGATCAGATCATTGATGGCCAACTGCGGTGTGGTTTCGCTAGAGAAGGCCAGCCAGATCACCGGGAAGGCATCGGCCTCGACCTTGGCAATAACGGGCTCTTCGATGGCCTGCGGCAATCGGTTGCGCACCCGCGAAGTGCGGTCACGCACATCCGCTGCGGCCGAATCGGCGTCCTTCTCGAGTCTGAAACGGACTGTGATCTGGGCCTGATCGGCGCGGCTGATGGAGGTCAACACATCGACCGCATCGATACCGGCGATGGAATCTTCCAGCGGTTTGGTCACCTGAGATTCGATCACTTCGGCCGAGGCACCCGGATAGCGCACACTGACGGTGACTACCGGCTCATCGATCTTGGGGTACTCGCGCACCGTCAGCCGCTCAAAGCTGACCAAGCCCACCAGAACGATCAGCAGGGACAGTACGGTGGCAAAAACGGGGCGACGAATAGAGACTTCAGCCAGTTGCATGATAAGGGTTCCCCCGGTTTTCTTTCGCTAGACTCGGCCCAAGTTCGCCAGTTCAGGAGGCAGCAGGGCGCCCCGGCCGGCTGCTCGGCCCCGGTACCGCCCCCGCCAGGCAGGGATCCGGGCCCTTGAGCGGCGCCTGTGCAGCCGCACCCCGAGGCGGTCCGCCGGGCCGCGCACCGGGAGGTCCACCAGCACCGGGAGGTCCACCGGCACCGGGAGGTCCACCGGCACCGGGAGGTCCACCAGCACCGGGAGGTCCACCAGCACCCGGAGGTCCACCCGGCCGACCGGCTGATTCAATGATGCGCACGCCCATGCCATCGCGCTGCAAGCGCTGCTGACCGGCCACCACCACGGTATCGCCGGCCTCCAGACCCCCGAGAATCTCGGCCCGTCCCGGCACACGCAAGCCGACCCGAACTTCGACCCGCTGGCTTACCTTGCCTTCCGGCCCTTCAATCAGACGAATCACAAACTGACGCCCACCCTGCGGCACGATGGCCTCCTCGGGAACGGTCAGCGCCTTTTCCCTCTGAGCAAAGACCGTCGAAACGCGGGCGAACATGCCAGGGCGCATCTGCATGCGGCGGTTGTCAATACAGGCGCGCAGACCCAAGGAACGACCGTTGGTGTCGATCAGCGGATCAATGGCCTGAATGACCGCCGAAAACTTACGGCCGGGCAAGGCATCGAGTTCCACCTGCGCACGCTGGCCAGCGCGTACCCGAGACTGAAACCGCTCGGGCAAGCGGTAATCGACATAGATGGCATCCATGTCCTCCAAATTGACCACATCAGCCCCGTCCTTGAGGTAGTCCCCAAGGTTGGCTGAGCGTATGCCCACGGTTCCGTCAAAGGGAGCGAGTATCTTCAGCCGATCAGCCGTGGCCCTGGCCAGGGCCAACTTGGCCAAGGCCACTTCCAGGTTGGCCGCACTTTCATCGACCGTGCGGCGGCTGATGAAGTTTTGCTCCACCAACTCTTTATTGCGGTTGAAGTTGGAGCGCGCAATCGACACCTCAGCCTCAGCCTGCTTGATCTGAGCTTGGGCCAACTGATCATCGAGTTGAACCAGCAACTGCCCCTTGCTCACGCGCTGCCCGTCGCGAAAGTTGATCTGTGTGATGCGTCCGCTGACCTCGGGTCGCACGATCACATTCTGGCGCGATCGCAGGCTGCCCACCGATTGGGCCTCGTCAACCAGGGGCGTTTGCTGGACCTGCGCCACTTCCACCGCCGGCTTGCCGCCCCCGGGGCCCCCAGGGCCCCCAGGGCCGGCTGCCGGAGCACCGCCCGGGGCTGCGCCAGCACCTCCACCCGCCACCCCGGTCGCCGCGCCCGGGGCTTGAGACTTTTCGGTCTGGCCCGCGCCTTCAGTCTGGGGCGGACGATTTTGATACCACCAGCCGGCACCCGCAGCGGCTATGAGGAGGACCACGGCAAGAGCCCGCGTCGCAATCTTGGAAGCCATCGATTCGCCTCTGAAGTCAGCCCCGATACCGCCCGACACAGGGGCGATTGGGGCAATTTTTGGAACACTTGGCAATGTAACAGGCCCAAGAGTCTGAGGGCTTCACTCGGATTCGGGATTACCCGAATCCGGTCCTACGTAGTAACACAACTCAGAGACGCCGATCGATTCCAATCGGGGGGCGAGTCAACTCAGTCCTGGGCCCTACACTGCCGGCAATGCAGACTTTTGACGCAGTGATCGTGGGCGCGGGAGCGGCGGGCCTGTTTTGTGCCGGTCGGGCGGGTCAACTGGGCCTGAAGACACTCCTCATCGATCACCACCCCAGGGTCGCCGAAAAAATCCGTATTTCCGGCGGCGGGCGGTGTAATTTCACCAACCTTGATGTGGGCCCCCAGCATTTTCTGGGCGACAACCCAGATTTCTGCCGATCGGCCCTGGCTCGCTTTACGCCCCAGGACTTCCTGGCACTGGTTCATGGGCGTGGCATCGGGTTTCACGAAAAACACAAAGGCCAGTTGTTTTGCGACCGATCGGCCCAGGACATTATCGACCTGCTTGTGTCGCTGTGCCAGCAAGGCCAGGTGCAACGCTGGCAACCGTGCCGGGTGGGCTCGGTAAAACACGAGGCTGGCGTCTATCGCTTGCAAACCGACGAAGGCGAGGTGCAAACGCCGCAACTGGTGGTGGCCACCGGCGGCCTGTCCATCCCGAAAATCGGTGCTAGCGACTGGGGTTATTGCCTGGCCAGGCAGTTCGGGTTGCGCATCGTACCGACGCGACCGGCGCTGGTGCCCTTGACCTTCGACATCTGGACCGCCTTAACGGAACTGGCTGGCGTCTCGCTGCCAGTACGGGTGCGCACCGAAGTCAGCGATCGCGCGGCCCGGCGCCGGGCCCCCGTCTTCGATGAAGATCTGCTTTTTACCCACAAGGGCCTGAGCGGACCGGCCGCCCTGCAAATCTCCAGCTACTGGCGGGAGGGCCACACGCTGGAGATCGATTTGGCACCCGGTTTTCGCAGCGAGCCCGAACTCAGACAACACCTGCTGAATCTGAAAGCGACCTCACGCAGGCAAGTGGTCAAGGAAATCGCCTCCCTGCTGCCCGCCCGTCTGGCAGAGGTCTGGGCCGGCGCCGACACCGGCCTGAACAAACCCATCTGCGATGTGCCCGATCGGGCTCTGAGCGAGTTGTCGGTGCAACTCAAGCGCTGGCGGATCAAGCCCGATGGTACCGAGGGCTACCGCAAAGCCGAGGTAACAGCCGGCGGTGTGGACACCCGTGATCTGTCCTCCCAGACCCTGCAATCGAAGCAACCCGGCTTGTATTTCATAGGCGAGGTGGTTGACATCACCGGCTGGTTGGGCGGCTACAACTTTCAATGGGCCTGGGCCAGTGCCCACGCCTGTGCCGGGGCTCTGGCCAGCTGAGCCGGCCCTGACAGGGAGGGTGGCTGCCTCTGGTATACTCCCGGGTTTTGCTGATAACCCCGCGCCGGACAAAAGTCGCTGCCCTCGGCGCCCTGATTGGAACCATTGATGACCACCATTCGCGTGAAAGACAACGAGCCCTTCGATGTGGCCCTGCGCCGCTTCAAGCGCACGATCGAAAAACTCGGCCTGCTGACCGACCTGCGCGCTCGCGAGTTCTACGAAAAACCGACGGCAGAGCGCAAACGGAAAAAAGCCGCTGCGGTCAAACGCAACTACAAGCGCATCCGCTCGATGCAGTTGCCCAAAAAACTCTACTGAAACAGGCAGACGCCTGGGTCACCGGCCCCCAGCAGCCCGCCCGATAGGCGGGCTTTGTCATTTTCAAGCTCCAAAGGTAGGCTCACTATGACCCTGAAAGACCGTATCACCGAGGACATGAAGACCGCCATGCGCTCGCGCGAGGCCGAGCGCCTGGCCACCATCCGCTTGCTGTTGGCCGCCCTCAAGCAGAAAGAGGTCGATGAGCGCATAGTGCTCGACGATGCCGCTGTGGTTGGCATCGTCGACAAACTGATCAAGCAACGCAAGGACTCGATTGAAGCCTTCCGCAAGGCCCAGCGTCAGGACCTGGCCGACAAAGAGGAGGCCGAAATGAAAGTGCTGCAAGGGTATTTGCCGCAGCGCATGAGCCTCGAGGAGGTGCAGGTTGCCGTACGCACTATCGTGAGTTCCCTGGGTGCCAGCGGCCCCGCCGACATGGGCAGGGTCATGGCCGCAGCCAAGGCACAACTCGGTGGCCAAGCGGAGATGGCGCAGGTCTCAGCCGCGGTCAAGGCGGCTCTGGCGGGGACCTGAACGCCTCAGTGCGTCAGGATCAGTGCGGTCCCGACCACCGCCATCAGCGAGCCAACCCAGGCGCCCACGGCGGGGCGTCGGCGATATACCAGCCAGAGCAGGGGCAAAAGCAGCACCGGGGAGATCGACGAAAGGATGCCGACCAAATTGGCCTGACCGGTCTGTAAGGCAGCCAGAATCAAGGTCATGCCCAGAGCCATGGCCACTGCAGCACTGGCCCAGGTGCTCCACAAGACGCACGCGCTCAGGGGCTCGCGTACCCGCGCCAAGCCCAGGCCCGCCCACAGCAAGGCCAGATGCACCGCGAAGGCCGACGTCACCCGCACCGCGGAGGCGGTCACAGCGTCGATACCGGTACTCATCAAGGGCTTGATCATGAGCGTCGCGACCGCCTGGCAAAGCGCAGCCACCAAGCCCAGGGCCACCCCGACCGCCAGCGCACCCTGAGTGTCTTCCCAACGATGGTTTTCGTCGGCACGACGGCCCCAGGCAATGGCCACCATCACGCCAGATACCAGCAAAACGCTGCCCGCCAGGGTCCATCCCCACAGGGTCTCGCCCAGGACGATCCACGCCAGCACCGCCGAAAAAAGCGCATGGGTCGCAAACAGTACCCCACAACGGCGAGGCCCTAGCCGGTTCATGCAGGCAAAAAGCGCGGTATCACCGATGAAAATGCCGATAAAGCCCGACAGTGCCAACAGACCCATGGCCCGCAAATCCAGGCTATTCCGTTGACCGGTCCACAGGGCCAGTGCCCAAAGCAATGTCAGCGCAAAGAACAGACGCCAGCGGGTGAAGGCAAAAGCCCCCATGCGCCCGGAGGCATGCGCCGAAAGCAGGCTGCCCAGGGCCCAACACAAGGCCGCCAGGGCGGCCAAAAATTCGGCACGCATGGGCGTTTCAACTGCCGGCGAGCTTCATGCGACGAATCAGGACAGAGCCGACCGTCTTGGCTCCGTAGTTGTAGGCATCGGCTCCAATGGCCTCGATGCCCAAAAACATGTCCTTCATATTGCCCGCAATTGTGATCTCCTCGACCGGATGAACGATTTGACCCTTTTCAACCCAGTAGCCACTCGCCCCGCGAGAATAATCGCCGGTCACCGGATTGACGCCCTGCCCCATCAGTTCGGTCACGAACAAGCCGGTGTCAAGCTTGCGCAGCATCTCGACCAAATCGTCCGCGGGACGCGTATGACGACTGCTCATCACCAGGTTGTGGGAGCCGCCAGCATGGCCAGTGGTTCTCATGCCAAGCTTGCGCGCCGAGTAACTGCTCAAGAAGTACCCCTGGACCTCTCCGGCTTGCACCACCGCACGGGCCCGCGTGCGCACCCCCTCGTCATCGAAAGGAGCGCTGCCCTTACCTTTGCGAAGATGCGGGTCTTCGCTGATGTCGATATGCGACGGAAAAACGGCTGTTCCTAGGCTGTCAAGCAAAAAACTGCTCTTTCTGTACAGGGCCCCACCGCTGACGGCCTGAACAAAGCTGCCCAGCAGACCGGCAGCCAGCGGCGACTCGAACAACACCGGACACTCGGTCGTGGCAATCTTGCGACTGCCCAGGCGCGAAAGCGCGCGCTCGGCAGCATAGCGTCCCACCGCCTGCGCGCTGGCCAGATCGCGCGCATCGCGCATCGAGCTGTACCAGGCATCGCGCTGCATGCCCTCCCCCGTCCCAGCAATCGGGGCCACCGACAGACTGTGCCGCGAGGAGGCATAGCCCCCCTGAAAGCCTCGGGTGTGGGCGCTGAAAAAATGACTCTGCTGGGCCGATACGCCGGCGCCCTCGCTGTTACTGATCCAGGGGCTGGTTTGCAGCGCTGCAGCCTCGCATTGCAAGGCCAGCTCCATGGCGTCCTCTGCGGTCAGCGCCCAGGGGTGAAACAGGTCAAGCTCGAGCTGCTCGATGGCGATGTCCTGCTCATCGGGCAGACCCGCCGCTGGGTCGCTGGCGGTAAAGCGCGCGATATCGTAGGCCGCCTGCACCGTGCGTTCGATGGCAGCCTCTGAAAAGTCACTGGTCGATGCATTGCCGCGTTGCTGACCCAGATAGACCGTAATGCCCAGGGATTTGTCACGGTTGCGCTCGACATTCTCAAGCTCACCCTTGCGCACACTGACCGACAGGCCGTAGCCCTCAGAGGCCTCGGCCGCCGCATCGCTCGCCCCAAGCCTGCGTGCATGCTTGAGGGCAGAGTCCACCAGGTTTTCAAAAAAAGACCGGCTGTAGGCAAAGCCGGAATCGCCGCGGGCTGTGTTCTTTTTCACTGAATGACTTTCTTGAGAGGGCCACTATGATATCGACCCCACCGCCCAGAGCCGCCGCAAAAGCCGCCAAACACTTACTTTCATGAGTCGAAAACCACGCAAAGGCTATTTCGTACGCGGCCAATTCGTGGCCGAGGGCAGCGAGCTTGATCTCCACTACAAGCGAGAACTCAAGGGCGGCCTGGAGCTCAGCAAAACCGACCTCAAGCGCGAGAGCGCCCGGCTGCAAGAACTCGGCGAACAACTGACCGCCCTGCGCGCTGATCTGCGCAAGAAGCTCGGTTTGCCCGAGTCCTTGGAACAAGCGATGCAAGAAGCCAACCGTATCGCCGACTTTGAAGGCCGGCGGCGACAGATGCAGTATGTGGGCAAGCTCATGCGCAGCCTCGAAGAGGACGAGGTTCAATTGATCGAGCAGACGCTGCTGGCGCAAGATCAGGGCAACGCACAGGAAACCGCCCTGTTGCATCAAGTCGAGCAGTGGCGACTGCAACTCTTGAACGATGAGCAAGCGCTGGCACGCTGGGTGCAGCACTATCCTGCCACCGATGTGCAGCAATTGCGCACCCTCCTGCGGCAGGCGCGCAAGGACGCACACGCTGCGCCGGGCTCCAGCGGGCAAGCCCAGCGACAGGGGCGCGCCTACCGGGAGATTTTTCAGATTCTCAAGGAGCAGTTGCATGGATGAATTCGATCCGGTGCGTATCGGACTGCTGTCCATAAGCGACCGCGCCTCCAGCGGCCTCTACGAAGACAAAGGCTTGCCAGCGCTGCGCGACTGGATGAGCCGGGCACTTTTCAACCCGATTGACTTTGTCGAGCGTCTGATCCCGGACGAGCAGAAGCTGATCAGCCAGGAACTGATCGCGTTGGTCGATGCGGGCTGCTCGCTGATCTTGACCACCGGCGGCACCGGCCCGGCGGCGCGCGATGTCACGCCCGAGGCCACCCTGGCAGTGGCAGACAAGGTCCTGCCGGGCTTTGGCGAACAAATGCGGCGGGTGAGCCTACATTTCGTGCCCACCGCCATCCTCTCGCGTCAGGAAGCTGTGGTTCGCAACCGCAGCCTGATCATCAACCTGCCGGGTCAGCCCAAGTCAATCGCCGAAACGCTGGAGGGCTTGCGCGACGAATCGGGACATAACACGGTACCCGGCATCTTCGCGGCCGTGCCTTATTGCATCGACCTGATCGGCGGGCCCTATCTGCAGACACGCGAGGCCGTGTGCAAAGCCTTCCGGCCCAAAAGCGCGCAGCGCCCGACTCGCTCCTGAGGCGGGCTACTTGCCCACCATCTGGTTGAACTTGGCGGCCTCGAAGCTCTCGCGTCGCGCCGCCTCATCCGGTACGCAGTCGCGCTGCTGCTGCGCCAATTTCTCGATGGTCTGCCACAACAGGGCGATCTGGTGCTCCTGTGACGCCGCGTTGTCGATCAGGCCACGCATAGCCTGCGACAGAGGATCGTCGTTTTGCGTTACACCGTAGGCTGAAAACCCCATCTGGCTGGCTGCCTGCTCACGCCTGATGTCGGCATCGGCCTGGATGATGCGTGCCGGGTTACCCACGGCCGTGGCTCCGCTGGGTACCGGCTTGACCACCACCGCATTCGATCCTATGCGGGCGCCATCGCCCACGCTGAAGCCCCCAAGAATCTGGGCTCCTGCCCCCACCACCACATCACGACCCAAGGTGGGATGCCTCTTGGCACCCTTGTAGAGCGAGGTCCCCCCGAGCGTAACCCCCTGGTAAATGGTGCAGCCGTCGCCGATCTCTGCGGTTTCGCCCACCACCACGCCCATTGCATGATCAAAGAACACACGCTCACCAATGCGCGCGCCCGGGTGAATCTCTATGCCGGTCAGAAAGCGCGCAAGATGGGAAATGAAGCGGCCGGGCCATTTGAGGCCGTGTATCCAGCACCAATGGGCCAGTCTGTGCATCAGCACCGCGTGCAGGCCGGGGTAGCAGGTCAAGACCTCCCAAGCCGAGCGAGCCGCCGGATCACGCTCGAGGATGCACTGGATATCGGAACGCAAACGAGAAAACATAGGAGGCGCAGTCTAACGGGGCGGGCGCGTATTTGCCGGCCGACGATCGATGGCCCCGCCCTCGCTCGGGATCACCCGATGAGCGCTGGCCGAATCACTCATGGCGCGCGCAATGCCCCGGAGGATATGAATCTCCTCCTCGCTGGGACGGGCACGGTTGAAAAATTGGTGCAGCCGGGGCATAAGCTTGCGCGGAGCATGGGGATCGAGGAAACCGACATCGCTCAGCGCCTGCTCCCAGTGCGCCACCAGGGCCGCCACCTGGGCGGCATCGGCCGCCGGCGGGCTCTCAGGCGAGGTCGGCTCAACCCCATCGCCCAGATGCAGTCGCCACTCATAAGCAATCAGCTGCACCGCAGCGGCCAGGTTGAGCGACCCGTAGGCGCTAGCGGTGGGTATGCTCAGGCAGACATGGCACCGGTACACATCGTCGTTGCGCATGCCGTATCGCTCGGATCCAAACAAGAACGCCACGCCCGCAGGTTGGGGCTGGGCGTGGGCAGTCAGCCGGCTGAAATGGTCGCGGGGGCTTCGGGTGGGCGGCCCAAAATCACGCGGCGTCATAGCCGTGGCGCAGACATGGTCGATGCCCTCGAGGGCCTCTTCGAGGCGATCGACCGCCCGTGCGCGCTCAAGCACATCAGCGGCGCCGCTGGCTCGCTCAATGGCTTCAGGCCGGCGCAAAACATTCGGCCAGCGCGGGGCCACCAGAACCAGATCGACAAAGTCCATGACCTTCATGGCCCGTGCCACCGCACCCACATTGCCGGCATGACTGGGATTGATCAGAATAAAACGGGTGCGCATGGCC
Organism: Betaproteobacteria bacterium; assembly: GCA_016868205.1. Classification (GTDB taxonomy): domain Bacteria; phylum Pseudomonadota; class Gammaproteobacteria; order Burkholderiales; family Burkholderiaceae_C; genus Polaromonas. The sequence continues at coordinate 22,902 of VGHR01000009.1, read as the reverse complement.
TGTTCCACGAAAGCCCTATTGTCGTTGGCCTCGGCTTGATCAAGGGCCGGGGCGGTCCCCCGGTAAAATCGCGGGCTTCGTTCTGCGCTACCGGTCTGCGGCTGCTGCAGCCCGCTTGCTCCTTGGTCCCCGTCATGCCCAGTTCTCTGCATCCCATGCTCAATGTGGCCATCAAGGCCGCGCGCACCGCTGGCGCCATCATCAATCGGGCCGCACTCGATGTCGAGGCGGTGCGGGTCTCGGCCAAACAGACCAATGATTTCGTTACCGAAATCGACCACGCGGCCGAGGCGGCCATCATCGAGATTTTGCTGCAGGCCTATCCGGGCCATGGCATCCTGGCCGAGGAATCCGGTGACGAACACGGCGCCAAGGATTCGGACTACCAGTGGATCATCGACCCGATCGACGGCACCACCAACTTCATCCACGGGTTTCCGGTGTACTGCGTGAGCATTGCGCTGGCGGTCAAGGGGCGCATCGAACAGGCGGTGGTCTACGATCCAACCCGCAACGACCTGTTTTGCGCCACCCGCGGACGCGGGGCCTACCTCAACGATAAACGCATCCGGGTGGCCAAGCGAACCCGATTGGCCGAGTGCCTGATCTCGACCGGCTTTCCCTACCGGCCGGGCGACAAGCTGCGTACCTACCTGAGCATGCTCGGTGAAGTCATGAGCCAGTGCGCCGCGGTGCGCCGGCCGGGCGCCGCAGCACTGGATCTGGCCTATGTGGCCGCGGGCTTTAGCGACGGCTTTTTCGAAACCGGTCTCAAACCCTGGGATGTGGCCGCCGGCTCACTGCTGATCGCCGAGGCCGGCGGCCTGGTCGGTAACTTTACCGGTGAGTCCGATTTCATGCACCAAGGCGAATGCCTGGCGGGAAACCCGCGCATTTATGCGCAACTGGTCACAGTCCTGGGGCGCTACAGCAAATTCGCCGGCACCCAGGACAAGCTTTCCCTGGCAGCCGACAGCGGCTCGGACAAGCGAAAAACCACCCTCAAGTCGCGCAGCGCCAAAGCCGCTCAAACCCCTGCCGATCCGGCTTGAAGGCCCCGCGAGGATTCAAGGCGTGAACGCGCGCACACCCCCCCCGCCCGCATCGCCGCAGCCTGCTGGGGGCCCCACCGCTCACACCCCGATGATGGCGCAGTATCTGGCCATCAAGAAAGACCATCCCGGGACCCTGCTGTTTTATCGGATGGGCGACTTTTACGAGCTCTTTCACGAGGATGCGGTCAAAGCGGCGGATTTGCTCGACATCACACTGACCAGCCGAGGACAGTCGGCGGGCGAGCCCATTCGCATGGCCGGTGTACCCTTCCACGCCGCCGAAAGCTACCTGGCCAAGCTGGTGCGACTGGGTGAGTCGGTGGCGATCTGCGAGCAGGTCGGCGATGTCGGGGCCTCCAAAGGGCCGGTAGAGCGCAAGGTGGTACGGGTGGTCACCCCGGGCACTCTCACCGAATCGGAACTGATAGGTGACAAGGGCGAATCGCTGCTCTTGTCCATCCACCAAGGCGGACGCAATCGCTGCGGTCTGGCCTGGCTGAGCGTCGGCCAAGGACAGATATTCCTGGCTGAATGTGAAGGTCAGGAGGTCGGCAGCTGGCTGCTGCGTATTGGGCCCAGCGAGATCATTCACAGCGTGGAAATCACCCCCTCTTTTGAAACCCACTTGAAACACGCAAGCGCTGCTCTGGCCGCTTGCCCCCTGACTGCGCGCGCGCACTGGGCCTTCGACCCGGAGCTCGGCCAGCGCCGGCTGTGCGAGCATCTGGGCGCAGCCTCCCTGCAGGCTTGGGCCGCCGACGACATGACGCAGGCCCATGCAGCCGCTGGCGCTCTTCTGGCCTATGCAGAGCACACCCAGGGCCGGCCGCTGTCTCACATCGGCCGCCTGCAAGTGCTGCGATCGGACGAATTTATCGAGCTGCCGCCGAGCACGCGACGCAACCTCGAGCTGACCCAGACCCTGCGCGGCGAAAACGCGCCCACGGTTTTGTCCCTTCTAGACGGCTGCGTCAGCAGCATGGGCAGCCGATTGCTGCGGACCTGGCTGCTCAGTCCGAGGCGGCAGCGCGACGAGGCTCGGCGCAGACATGAGGCGGTGACCTGGCTGCGCGCCGGCGCGCAAGCCCTGGTGCGCGAGCAGCTCAGGGGCAGTGCCGATATTGAGCGCATCACCGCGCGGATAGCCCTGCGGCAGGCCCGGCCGCGCGAGCTGGTGGCTCTGAGGCAAAGCCTGGTGATGGCCGGCTCGCTGCGGCAATCCCTGGTCGCAGAACAGTGGCCTGAACTCATCGAGGGCCTGATGATCGCCCTCGCACCCCCTGCACCGTGCCTGCAGATGCTCGAGCGCACCTTGCTCAACGAGCCGTCGGTACAGATCCGGGACGGCGGTGTAATCCGCCAGGGATACGATAGCGAGCTCGACGAATTACGCGCCATCGAGAGCAACTGCGATGCCTTTTTGCTCGACCTCGAAACGCGCGAGAGATCGCGCACCGGCATAGCCAATCTGAGGGTTCAGTTCAACCGGGTGCATGGTTTTTTCATCGAGGTAACCCAGGGTCAGCTCGACAAGGTGCCTGAGGACTACCGCCGCCGGCAAACTCTTAAAAACGCCGAGCGCTTCATCACGCCCGAGCTCAAGGCTTTCGAGGATAAGGCCCTGTCGGCACAGGAGCGGGCTCTGGCCCGCGAAAAGCAGCTCTACGAAGAACTGCTCGATCACCTGCAGCCTTTTGTACCGGTCCTGTCAGCCCTGGCCCAAGCGGTGGCAGCCTTCGATACCTTGGCCGCGCTGGCCGAGCGCTCGCTCACCCTGGGCTGGTGCCAGCCGGAGTTCACCCGCGAGCCCTGCCTTGCCATCACCGGGGGCCGGCATCCAGTGGTCGAGGCGCGACTGGCCGAAACCGGACGCGGTCCCTTCATCGCCAACGACTGCCATTTCGACGCCCGCACCCGGATGCAGATCATCACCGGACCGAACATGGGCGGCAAGTCCACCTATATGCGACAGGTTGCACTGATCGTGCTGTTGGCCAGCATGGGCTCATATGTTCCGGCCGCGAGCTGTCGGATCGGACCTATCGACGCGATCCACACGCGCATCGGTTCAGCCGACGATCTGGCCAACGCCCAATCCACCTTTATGGTCGAAATGACGGAAGCCGCCCAAATTTTGAACACCGCCAGCGCGCAATCGCTGGTGCTGATGGACGAAATCGGCCGCGGCACTTCGACCTTCGATGGACTGGCCCTGGCCAGCGGTATCGCTGCGCATTTGCATGACCGTACCCGCGCCTTTACCCTGTTTGCCACCCATTACTTTGAGTTGACGGAGCTGCCCGCCAAACACCCTGCGGCCGTCAATGTGCATGTCAGCGCGGTCGAGTCGGGTCGTGACATCGTGTTCATGCACCAGATCGAGCCAGGCCCGGCCAGTCGCAGTTACGGCATCGCCGTGGCTCGGCTGGCAGGCATTCCCGGGCCCGTGGTGCAACACGCTCGCCAGGCGCTGGCTGCGCTCCAATCGCAGCAGCAGCAGGCGCAGGTCGACTTGTTTGCCCCGCCGCCGGCGCCCCAGTCCCCGCCCCCCAGTCCCGTCGAAGAGGCGCTACAGTCCCTAGACCCGGATGTGCTGAGCCCCCGCGAGGCCCTGGACTTGATCTATCAACTTAAAAAGCTCACCGGCCGGAACAGAGGCACCTGAACATGACCTATTGCGTTGCCATCAAGCTCGATGCCGGGCTGGTTTTTCTGTCCGATTCGCGCACCAATGCCGGCCTGGACCACATCTCCACTTTCCGCAAGATGATCGTCTATGAGCGTCCGGGTGACCGCTTCATGGTGCTGCTTTCTGCTGGCAACCTCTCAATCACCCAGTCGGTGCGGGAACTTCTGCAGGTTGAAAAACTCAAGGAACCCGGCAGCGAAGAGCCCCTGACGATGTGGAATGCCCGCAGCATGTTCGATGCGGCCCGCGTGCTTGGGGGAGCCGTGCGGCGCGTCTATGAGCGCGATGCAGCCGCATTGCGTGGCGCCGATGTGGACTTCAATATCTCGCTGCTTTTTGGCGGTCAGATCCGCGGCGAAGGCATGCGCCTTTTCCAGATGTACTCTGCCGGCAACTTTATCGAGGCCACCCGGGAGACCCCTTACTTTCAGATCGGCGAGGCCAAATACGGCAAGCCGGTGCTCGACCGGGTCATCACCCCCGCAACGCCCTTGCAGGAGGCCGCCAAATGCGCCCTCGTGTCGATGGACTCCACCATGAAATCCAATCTATCGGTCGGATTTCCGCTGGATCTGGCAGTCTATGAGAACAACCAGTTCCAGAGCGACAAGCTGGTGTGCATCGACCAAAACAATCCCTACTACCGCATGATGCACAGCAACTGGGGGGACAAGCTGCGGCAGGTTTTTGACAGCATCGAAGACCCGGTCTGGGATGGAACCGACACACCCACGCCCCTGAAGATGCTGGATCAGCGCCACACCACACTGAAAAAAATCAGCACGCCAGAAGAAAAGCTGATCTGAGGCAGCCGTGACCGCCCCTCTGCTCATCTTCTCCCACGGCAACAGCTTTCCTGCAAGTACCTACGGGGTCATGCTCCGGTCCCTGCAACGCCGAGGCTTCAATGTGGATGCCATCGAAAAATTTGGTCACGACCCGCGCTATCCGGTCAGCAGCAACTGGCCCCATCTGGTTGAGGAGCTGCGCGACTTCGCCAGCGCCTTGTGCGGGCAGCATCAGCAAGGTGCTTTCCTGGTCGGACATTCACTCGGTGGCTTTCTAAGCCTGATGTGCGCGGCCCGGAACCCTCGACTGGGCACCTATCCGGTACGCGGCGTGGTGCTGCTCGACTCCCCCCTGCTCGGTGGCTGGAAGGCGACAGCGCTGTCGGTGGCCAAACGGGCACGACTGGTCGGCTCTGTCTCGCCGGGAGCCATCAGTCGCAAGCGCAAAAAGTCCTGGGGCAGCCTGCAGGAAGTACGAGCGCATTTCGAAACGAAGAAGATGTTTGCCTCCTGGGACCCTCAGGTCCTGAGTGACTATGTGGAGCAAGGAACCCAGCCGCTCAGCGATGACCCTGAAGGCCCGCGCACGCTCAGATTCGATCGCGATGTCGAGACCGCCATCTACAACACCCTGCCCGACAACCTGGAAGCGTTGGTGCGAAAGCATCCGCTGCAGTGCCCAGTGGCTTTTATCGGCGGACGCGCCTCGCTGGAGTTGCGACAGGTCGGGCTGACACTGACGCAATCGGTGACCCGCGGTCGGCTGATGATGCTCGACGGCAGCCATCTCTTCCCCATGGAACAGCCGCAAGCCAGCGCTGCCGCCGTGGAGGCCGCCTTGCTCAATCTGATGAGTCTGGAGACTGGCCTTCGCCCCGCAGGCCTCAAGCCGACCAGTTGATCCAGCCCATCTGCGCAGTCAACAAAACGACCCCGCCGAAGACGATGCGGTACCAGGCAAACGGCACATAGCTATGGTTAGCCACATAGCGCAGCAGCCAGCGTATGCAAAGCCAGGCGCTGAAGAAGGCAAAGACCAGCCCGACCACGAACATCGGCAGATCGGCCAAGGACAGCATGGCCCGGTCCTTGTAGAGGCTGTATACGCCGGCGCCGATCAGAGTCGGGATAGCCAGGTAAAAAGAAAAGTCCGTAGCCGCGCGGCGCGACAAACCCAGAAACATGCCGCCGATGATGGTGGCACCGCTGCGACTGGTCCCGGGCACCAAAGCCAGGCATTGCACCAGCCCCACCTTGAGCGCATCTGTGGCGGACATGTCGTCCACAGATGCGATACGCACTGCACCGGGTGTGCGCGCGTGCCAGCGTTCGGCCCAGAGTATGAGCACCCCCCCCACAATAAAGGTCGTGGCCACCACCTGCGGGGTAAACAAGTGCGCCTTGATCGCCTTGCCGAGTAAGAGCCCGAGGATGACCGCCGGCACAAAAGCGATCGACACATTAAGGGCAAATCGGCGCGAAGCGGCCTGCGTGGGCAGCGTCAAGACGGTTTGAGACAGGCGCTGCCAGTACACCAAAATCACCGCCACGATGGCTCCGGTCTGTATCGCGATATCGAAAACCTTGGCTTTCTCATCGTCAAATCCCAGCAAGACCCCGGCAAGAATCAGGTGGCCCGTCGATGAGATGGGCAAGAACTCGGTCAGGCCTTCGACGACCCCCATGAGGGCCGATTTGACAAGCAAAACTGGATCCACAATGCGTCTTTCTTCAAAGTCGTATTATCGTTGAGAGTGCCCTTGGCTCGGCGTGAAGAGCGCCGACTAAAATCGCGCCATGAGTTCAAAGAGCCCGGCCCATCCCAACGGAACAAGCGCAGAAGACACCGGTAAGTCGAGCCACTTTCTCCGCCAGATCGTCGAGAAAGATCTCGCGCAAGGCACCTATGCAGGCCGTCGTTGGGCAGGCAGTCCGGGCGATGCCGCGCACCATGCGCAGGGTGCAGCCGATCCGGCCCGGATCCGCACCCGCTTTCCACCCGAGCCCAACGGCTATTTGCATGTTGGGCATGCCAAGAGCATCTGCCTGAATTTCGGACTGGCGCGCGAATACGGCGGTGTCTGCCATTTGCGTTTTGACGACACCAACCCGGAAAAGGAAGAACAGGAGTATGTCAACAGCATCATCGATGCGGTCCGGTGGTTGGGTTTTGACTGGGCCCAGATCGGTCAGGCGCCAGGAAGCGCCCCGCCCTATCAGGCCAGCGACTACTTTGACTTCATGTACCGCGCCGCCGAGGCACTGATCGCGGCCGGTCATGCTTATGTCGACGAGCAAACCGCGCAGGAGATGCGCAACAACCGCGGCGATTTTGGCAGGCCAGGCGTCGACAGCCCCTTCCGAAACCGCAATGCAACTGAAAATCTTGAGCGCTTTCGCGCTATGCGCGCGGGTCGGTTTCCCGACGGCGCGATGGTGCTGCGCGCCAAGATCGACATGGCTTCGCCCAATATCAATATGCGCGATCCAGCCATCTATCGCATCCGACATGCCGAACATCACCACACGGGTACGCGCTGGTGCATCTACCCAATGTACACCTATGCGCACCCGATCGAGGACGTACTCGAACAGATCACCCACAGTATTTGCACCCTCGAATTCGAAGACCAGAGACCCTTCTACGACTGGCTGCTGCAACGCCTGATTGAACTGGGCCTGCTCGCCAGCCCGCCGCCACGGCAGTACGAATTCGCCCGTCTGAACCTGAGCTATGTGGTGACATCCAAGCGCAAGCTGGCGCAGCTGGTGCAGGACCGGCGGGTTGACGGCTGGGATGATCCGCGCATGCCCACCATCGTGGGCCTGCGCCGCCGCGGCTACACGCCAGAGAGTCTGCATCTTTTTGCCGAGCGCATCGGCGTTTCCAAGAGTGACAGCTGGATCGACTACGGGACGCTGGAGGGGTGTTTGCGCGAGGACCTGGAGCACAGGGCGCATCGAGGGATGGCGGTGCTCGATCCGGTCAAACTGGTGCTGCGCAACTGGGCCGAAGTGTTCGGCACCGAGGATCACCTGGAAGACTGTACCCAACCGGCGCTGCCACCCAGCGCGCTTGCTGCCGGACAGCTGCCGCCGCCCGATAGACATTTCAAACTGGGCCGCGAGGTTTGGATCGAGCGGGAGGACTTCGAAGAGGTGCCTCCCAAAGGCTACAAGCGGCTCTTTCCGGGTAATCTGGTGCGCCTTAAGGGCGGCTATGTCATCGAATGCACAGGCTGTCTGCGCGATGCGGACGGTGTGGTGCAGGAGGTGCATGCCCGGGTGGTTGCAGGCACCAAGAGCGGCACAGCCGGGGCCGACAGCGTCAAGGCCAAGGCGGCCATTACCTGGGTTGGGGTCGAGGACGGCGTGTGGGCTCAAGTGCGTTTGTACGATCGCCTCTTTCTCCAGGCGCAACCCGATGCGGGCGGTCAGGATTTCCTTCAGGCCCTCAACCCGCACAGCCTCCAGGTCGTTCAGGCCATCGTCGAGCCGTCCCTGGCCAAGGCGCTACCCGACGAGAAATTCCAGTTTGAGCGTCACGGCTACTTTGTCGCAGACCGCATCGATCATGCCCCAGGCCATCCTGTATTCAACCGGGCCGTGAGCTTGAAGGACGGTTGGACGGCTCCGGGCGCCTGAGCCTGGGAGCCGGTGCACCCCGGCCTGAACCCGACGCGTCTGGGAAAACTATCACCCGGGGTCGAGCCTGGCCGCCTTAAGATGGCCGGGTCATGCGTATGCTGCGATCACTGCTGCTGCTACTGGCCCTGCTGATCAGCGGGCTAACTGTCCTGGCCGGATGGCGCGTCTGGATCAGCCTGCCGGTGCGCGATGGCAGCATCACCCTGGGCGCTCTGACTGCGCCCGTGAGCGTGCGCTACGACGAGCGCGGCGTGCCCCACATCAGCGCCGGCAATGAGATCGATCTTTATCGTGCCCTGGGCTATGTGCATGCACAGGATCGCCTGTTTCAGATGGAGATGGTCCGTCGTCTGGCGCGTGGGGAGCTTGCCGAGATCCTCGGACCAGCCCTGCTCGACACCGACCGACTGTTTCGTACGCTGGGCCTGCGCCAAAAAGGCCAGGCGGTCGCATCGCGTCTGGACCGCAGCGACCCCGCCACGGCAGCCCTTCTGGCCTACCTCGACGGCATCAACCAATTCCAGGACCGCGGCCGCTTGCCGATCGAGTTCAGCGTGCTTGGCATCGAGCCGCGGGATTTCAACCCGGAAGACACCATCGCCGTGGCCGGCTACATGGCTTACAGCTTCGCTGCCGCCTTCCGGACCGAACCGGTCCTCACCCACATCCGCGATACGCTGGGGCCCGACCACCTGCGCATTTTCCGGACCGAGGGCTTGCAGAGCAACCGCTCGGCAGCGCTGCTGCCCCAAACGGCTCACAGGCTCACTCAGGTGGCTGCGCTGGGGACCGAGGCCATCGAGCACGTGCGCCTGCCGCTGATGCATGGCAGCAATGCCTGGGCGATCAGCGGCGCGCGCTCGGCCGGAGGCAAGCCGATTCTGGCGGGCGATCCACACATCAGCTACGCCCTGCCCAGTGTCTGGTACGAGGCGCATCTGCAGGCGCCCGGCTTCGAACTCTACGGTCACCATCAGGCCCTGAGCCCCTTTGCTCTTCTGGGCTTCAACCGCGACTTCGGCTGGAGCCTGACCATGTTCCAGAACGACGATGTGGACTTCATCGCGGAAAAGCTTGATCCGACGCGGCCGGGACAAGTCTGGCACCGGGGCGCTTGGGTGGGGCTGAAAGAACGCAAGGAAATGATTGCCGTCAAAGGACAGGCCCCCGTCGAACTGACGGTCCGTCTGTCCCCCCACGGCCCGCTGATCACCGATGTTCTCAAGCCCGTACTGAGCCAGCAGGCGATCTCGCTTTGGTGGACCTTTCTGGATTCAGACAACCCGCTGCTACAGGCCTTTCATCAGCTCAACCGGGCCGATACGCTGGCCAAAGCGCGAGAAGCCGTCAAGGGCATTCATGCCCCTGGACTGAATGTGGTGTGGGCGAACGCTCGAGGTGATATCGCCTGGTGGGCTGCAGCCCGGTTGGTGCAGCGGCCTCAGGGCGTGGACCCAGCCTTCGTGCTCGATGCCTCGCGCGGTGAATTCCTCAAACCCGCCTATCTGCCCTTTGAGCGCAACCCCCAGGAAGAAAATCCAGCCCGCGGCTACATTGTTTCGGCCAACCAGCAACCCGCTCTGAGCCCGCCCCCGCCGGGCTATTACAACCTGCCAGAGCGGGCGCGGCGCATCGATGCCGCCCTCAAAGATCAACCGTCACGCTGGACCGCCGAGCAAGCTCGCAAGCTGCAGCAAGAGACGGCCAGTGCCTACGCGCCCGCCCTGCTGCGACATCTCTTGCCCGCTTTGGGGGCGCAGGCCCCCTCCGAAGCCGCACTTGTTCAGGATCTGGCCCAATGGGACGGTTCTTACGAACTCAACTCGATTCAAGCGACGGTTTTTACCCAATGGCTCTACGAAGTGGCGCGCGCGGCCCTGCTCGATGAGCTGGGAGCCATCCACTTCGAGCAACTGCTCAAGACCCGTATCCTCGACCATGCCTTGCCGCGCCTGGTGGCCGACCCCACATCGCCCTGGTGGGATGACCGCCAGACGCCCGGCCTTGAAAAGCGCGATCAGATCATACTGAGGGCCTGGCGGGCCGCAATCGGCCACCTGCGAACACTTTACGGAGACGATCCATCGCGCTGGACCTGGGACCGCGCCCACACAGTCACGCACGGACATCCGCTGGGCCGCCAGAAACCGTTGAACCTGCTCTTCGATGCCGGCCCCTTCCCGGTGCCTGGAGGGCGCGAAATCACCAACAACTTCTCTTACCCCCTGGGCCCGGCGCCATGGAAGGTCAACTATGGCCCCTCCACCCGGCGCGTCATCGACTTCGCCCAGATCGGTCAGGCCAGCGGCATCAACCCGGTCGGACAAAGCGGCGTATGGCTGGACAGGCACTACAGGGACCAAGCCGAGGCTTTTCACCAAGGCCATCATGTACCTCAACATCTGCTGGAGGCCGATGTTAAAACCCACACCCTGAGCATCTTGCGGCTGCTACCCGAACGCTAAGCACACCGTCCGGCACATGGCTTAAGCGCGCTCCAGACGCCAGACACCCCAGGCAGTGATCATGCCGAGCAGGGCCACCGGAACGCACAGCCAAAACACAGTGACCAGCCCCCAATGGCTGCTCACCAGCCCTCCGAGCACGCCGCCGAGCACTCCCGTCAATCCATAAGCAATCACGGTGTAGAGCGCCTGACCGCGGCCGCGCAATGCCCCCGGGAAATGTCGGGCCAGCCAGGCTATGCAGACCGTGTGATGCGCAGCAAAAGTAATCGCGTGCAAGGCCTGGGCCAGCACCAGGACCCACAGCACATCAGCGGCCGCAGCAGTCATGGCCATGCGCACCGTCATGATGCCGGCACAAATCACCAGCCACAGGCCCAGGCGGGCCCCAGCCAGCCATCGTGACTGGGTGAAGAACCACACCACCTCAACCAACACAGACAGGGCCCACATCAAGCCGATCATGGTCTTGCTGTAGCCTAGTTCATCCAGATAGAGAGAAAAGAAAACATAAATGCCGATGTGCGACAGCACATGGAAAAAGGTCGAGGCGAAAAACAATTGGATGGCACGCTGCCGCAGCAATGGCAAAACGCTGGCCTGCGTTGCGGGATCGGCAGCGCGATCGCGAATACTGGGTAAGCACCAGGCACTCAAGGCCACTGCAGCCAGCGTGATGCATGTGATCATCGGAAACTGGCTCATGCCAGCGCGCTCAAACCACCAGCCAGCCGCAATCACGGTCACCAGGAAACCGATGGAGCCCAATACACGCACGCGTCCGTAGCGGCGCGTATCGAGGCTGCCTTCACGGCTGAGCAACTGGGCCAAAAGAGCCTCGCTCATTGGCATCATGCCGCTGGTGTGGCAAAACAAGAGCAGCAGCACGACAAACAAACCGACAAAGCCGCCGTCCAGCCACAGGCCCAGACTCAGCGCCAGCGAGGCCAGGGCCGCGTAGCGTAACAGCCAACTGCGCCGACCGGTGCGATCGCTGACCCAGCCCCAGGCGTAGGGCGCCACCAGCCGACTGGCCGACTGCAGCGAGACCAGCAAGCTGATCGTCACCAGGCTCATCCCCGTCTCCTTGAGCCACAGGGGCAGATAAGGATTGAAAAACCCGATGTGCGCGAAATAAGTGGCGACCAGCGCAGACAGCGCTGTCAACTGCGAGGCAAGCGGCACGATGCCTCAGGCGCCGCGGTGCCCGCTGATCAAGGGCGCCTGGGCAAGCACATCGCCGCACTGAGCCCGGTGCCGCAGAACATGCTCCATCAAGACCAAGGCCAGCATAGCCTCCAGAATCGGGGCGGCGCGCAGGCCCACGCAAGGGTCGTGACGCCCCTTGGTCACCACCTCGGTGGGTCGACCTGCACGATCAACCGAGGGCCTGGGCGTGAGGATGGAAGAGGTCGGCTTGATAGCCACCGACACCTCCAGATCCTGACCGGTCGAAATCCCCCCGAGCACACCACCCGCGTTGTTACCGACAAATCCGTCCGGCGTGAGCGCATCGCCATGCGCACTGCCGCGCTGACTGACGCTCGCAAAGCCGGCGCCGATTTCCACCCCCTTGACTGCATTGATACCCATCATCGCGTACGCGATATCCGCATCGAGCTTGTCATACAGAGGCTGCCCCAGCCCCACCGGCACGCCACTTGCCACCAAGCGCAAGCGGGCTCCGCAGGAATCGCCCGATTTGCGCAGCGCATCCATGTAGCTTTCCAAGGCCGAGACATCGGCCACAGGTGCAAAAAATGGGTTGCGGTGAACCTGGTCCCAGGACTCAAAACCTATGGGCAAGTCCCCGAGCTGACTCATGCATGCGCGGATGGTGACCCCCCGATGTAGGCCTAGCCACTTGCGCGCCACTGCACCGGCAGCCACCATGGGCGCGGTCAACCGGGCCGACGAGCGGCCGCCACCGCGCGGATCACGAAGGCCGTACTTGTGGGCGTAGGTGTAGTCGGCGTGACCAGGGCGGAAGGTATCGAGGAGGTTGCCGTAGTCCTTGCTGCGCTGGTCGGTGTTGCGTATGAGCAGCGCAATCGGGGTACCGGTGGTGCGACCTTCGTAGACCCCGGAGAGAATCTCGACCGCATCGGCCTCGTTACGCTGAGTGACATGGCGGCTCGTACCCGGTCGGCGACGGTCGAGATCGGGCTGAATGTCGGCCTCGCTCAGCGCGAGTCCAGGCGGGCAGCCGTCGATCACGCAGCCTATGGCCGGCCCGTGCGATTCACCAAAATTCGTGACTGCAAAAAGTTGCCCGAAAGTATTGCCGCTCATGCCCCGATTATCCCCGAGCGGTCAGCCCCCTGGGGAGCACCTCAGGCCTTGGCCTTATCGGCTGGCCAGTCCCGGATGTAGGCCTTGAGCAGCTTGTTCTCAAAATTCTGACTGTCCACCACCGCCTTGGCCACATCGTAGAGGCTGATCACCCCCATCAGTCTGCGCTCATCTATGACCGGCATGTATCGCGCGTGCCGCTCAAGCATCATGCGCCGCACCTCATCGAGTTCGGTGGCCAAAGTGCAAGTCATGGGAGCATCGTCCATCGCCGTGCGCACCAACATCTGGCCCACAGAGCCTCCATTGCGTACCACGCTGAAGATCAGCTCCCTGAAGGTGAGCATGCCCACCAAGTCGCCATGCTCCATCACCACCAAGGACCCGATGTCTTCCTCGGCCATCACTTTGGCCGCCTTGGCCAGCGGCTCGTCGGGCGACACTGTAAACAGGGTGTTGCCCTTGACCCTGAGAATGTCCGAGACCTTCATACCTTTCTCCAAAACCAGCCGAACGCTTTTCGACGCTGCTCGAATATAGCCCACAATCGCAACTTGACTTTACTGTTTTCGACCTGCAGGAGACACCATGCCCGGCCACTCAGACCCCGGATTCGACACGCTATCCCTGCACGCGGGTGCCGCCCCTGACCCAGGCACCGGCGCCCGCGCCGTACCCATCCACCTGAGCACCTCCTTCGTCTTTGAGTCCAGCGACCAGGCCGCCAGCCTCTTCAACCTGGAGCGGGCCGGCCATGTGTATTCCCGCATCAGCAACCCCACCAATGCGGTGCTCGAACAGCGCATCTCGGCCTTGGAAGGCGGCATCGGCGCCATCAGTACCGCCAGCGGACAGGCGGCCCTGCATCTGGCGGTGGCCACGCTGCTTGATGCGGGCTCGCACATCGTCGCCTCTTCAGCGCTCTACGGTGGCTCGCACAATCTGCTGCACTACACCCTGCGCCGCTTTGGCATCGAGACCACTTTTGTCAAGCCGGGGGATCTGGATGCATGGAAAGCGGCGGTCCGACCGCAAACGCGGCTGTTCTTCGGCGAGACCGTGGGTAACCCTGGGCTGGATGTGCTGGACATCGCTGCCGTAGCCGACATCGCACACAGCGCGGGTGTACCGCTGCTAGTCGACTCCACCCTCACCTCGCCCTGGCTGCTCAAGCCCTTCGAGCATGGCGCCGACCTGATTTACCACTCGGCCACCAAGTTCCTCTCGGGCCACGGCACGGTAGTCGGTGGCCTGGTGGTCGACGGCGGCAGCTTTGACTGGGAGGCCAGTGGCCGCTTCCCTCAACTGAGCCAGCCCTACGCCGGCTTTCACAACATGGTCTTCACCGAAGAAAGTACGGTGGGCGCATTTCTGCTGCGTGCGCGGCGCGAAGGCCTGCGCGACTTCGGCGCCTGCATGAGCCCGCACACCGCTTGGCTGATTCTGCAGGGCATGGAGACGCTGCCGCTGCGCATGGCACGGCACATGAGCAACACCGAAAAGGTGGTCGAGTTTCTCCATGCGCACCCCCTGGTCAGCCGGGTCGGCCACCCGATGCTGCCCGATCACCCCAGCCATGCGCTGGCCCAGCGCCTGCTGCCACGCGGCGCCGGCTCGGTGTTCAGCTTCGACCTCAAGGGCAGTCGCAAGCAAGGCGCGGCCTTTGTCGACGCGCTCAAGGTGTTTAGCCACCTGGCCAATGTGGGCGACTGCCGAAGTCTGGTGATCCACCCGGCCAGCACCACCCACTTTCGCATGGACGATGCCGCTTTGGCTGGGGCAGGCATCAGCCAAGGCACGATACGCCTGTCGATTGGCCTGGAGGATCCGGCCGACCTGATCGAAGACCTCAAACGGGCTCTCAAAGCAGCCGAGAAGGCGGGGGCCTGATCATGGAGCTCGAAGTTCTCGGGGCGCGCACCTATCTCTATGCCGGCGGGCGGGCCTTCAAGCCTGAGCAGCTAACGGTGGTCTTCATTCACGGTGTGCTGCACGACCACAGCGTCTGGATTTTGCAAAGCCGCTACCTGGCCCACCATGGCTTCAATGTGCTGGCCGTCGACCTGCCCGGCCACGGCCGCAGCGCCGGTGAGCCGCCGGCCAGCGTCGAGCAGGCGGCCGACTTTGTGCAGGCCCTGCTCGACGCCGCCGGCGTGCAGCGCGCCGCCCTGGTCGGCCACAGCTGGGGCTCTCTGATTGCGCTTGAAGCGGCCGCCCGCCTGAAAGATCGCATCAGCCATGCAGCCTTGGTCGGCACCGCCTTTCCGATGCGGGTCTCGGCCGCGCTGCTGCAGGCCGCCGAGCACGAGCCGCTCAAGGCCATCGCGATGATCAACCAGTTCTCGCGCAGCACCTTGGCGCCGCCGCCTTCGGTGCTGGGGCCGGGCACCTGGGTGGACGGTGCGAGCATCGCCCTCAACAAGCGCATCCTGGCCAGCAATCGGCAGGTCAACCTGCTGCATCGCGGCTTTCTGGCCTGCGACCGCTATGCGGGCGGTCTCGATGCGGTCAACCAAGTCAGCTGTCCGCTGCTGTTTTTGCTCGGCCAAGTCGACCAGATGACCCCGCCCAAAGCCGCCCAGGGCCTGATCGACCAAGCCCGTGCGGCCGGCAAGGCGGTGCAGGTCAGCCTGGTGCCGGTGGGCCACCACGAAATGGGCGAGGCGCCGGAGGGTACGCTGGCGGCCCTAAGAGGGTTTCTGGGACGCTAGGACTGTCGCGACCCACCGCGGGACGCCGCTGCCGACAGCCAAGGCCTACACGCCTACACTGGGGCTTGTGAGTCAAAAAAATCTCGACGCCCCCAAGGGTGCCCCCAAATCCCTTTCGGGCTTGCTGCCCTTCCTGCGGCCCTATCGCGGCCGCATCGCCCTGGCCCTGCTTTTTTTGCTGCTGGCTGCCGGCGCCACGCTGGTGTTTCCGCTGGCCCTGCGCGAGCTGATCGATGGCGCGCTGGTCGACCCCAAGGTCCATGCCGACAAGCTGGGCGGCCACTTCTTTGATCTCTTTCTGGTGGCCGTAGCCCTGGGCCTGTTTTCGGCCATCCGTTTTTATCTGGTGAGCTGGCTTGGAGAGCGCGTCACCGCCGACCTGCGCAATGCGGTGTACGCCCATGTCCTCGAGCAGAGCCCCGAGTTTTTTGAGTTGACACCCAGCGGCGAGGTGCTCTCACGCCTGACCACCGACACCACCCTGGTGCAAACCGTGGTCGGCTCGTCCTTGAGCATGGGCCTGCGCAATGGCGTGATGGGCCTGGGCGCGCTCCTGATGCTGATCTGGACCAACCCCTGGGTCATGGTGCAGGTGATCGGCGTGCTGCTGCTGGTCGTGATTCCAGCCGCTCGCTTTGGCCGGCGGGTGCGCAAGCTCTCGCGTGCCAGCCAGGACCGGGTGGCCGATTCCAGCGCGATGGCCGGTGAGGTACTCAATGCGATACCCGTTGTGCAGAGCTACAGCGCCGAGCCTCGCGAGGCCCGGCGCTTTACCCAGGCCACCGGTCAGGCTTTTGACACGGCGATCAAGCGCACCCGCGCCCGGTCCGTGCTGGTGGCCTTCATCATCATCGCCACCTCGGCCGCCCTGATCTGGGGCCTGTACCAGGGCACCCAGGCCGTCGTACGCGGCGAAATCAGCGCCGGCCATCTGGGCCAAACAGTGATGTATGTGCTGATCCTGGCCGGCGCCTTTGCCGTACTGGGCGAGGTCTACGGCGACCTGCTGCGCGCGGCTGGCGCCACCGAGCGACTGATGGAGTTGCTCGGCAGCCGCTCGCGCATTGCCTCGCCCGCTCAGCCACTGGCGCCACCCTTGCCGGCTGCCGGCAGCGCGGTGCACTTTGAGGCCATCGATTTCCATTACCCCTCGCGGCCCAGCCAGCCCGCACTCAGTGGCTTTCAACTGCAGGTCGAGCCGGGCGAGACCGTGGCCCTGGTCGGGCCCAGCGGCGCCGGAAAAACCACGGTGTTTTCGCTGCTGCTGCGCTTTTACGAGCCGCAGTCGGGCCGCATCATGCTCGACGGCACGCCGATCGGGCAGCTGAGCCTGCAAGGCCTGCGCGAGCGGATTGCCATCGTGCCGCAAGAGCCAGTGATCTTCTCCAGCAGCGCCCTGGAAAACATTCGCTACGGCAAACCGCAGGCCAGCGACGCCGAGGTGCACGCTGCCGCACGGGCGGCCTTTGCCGATGAATTCATCGAGCGCCTGCCCGAGGGCTATGACACCTTCTTGGGCGAGCGTGGCGTGCGCCTGTCGGGCGGCCAGCGACAGCGCATCGCGATTGCACGGGCTTTGCTGAAAAATCCGCCCCTAATGCTGCTCGACGAGGCCACTTCCGCGCTCGACGCGCAAAGCGAGCGCATGGTGCAGGCGGCCCTCGATAGCGCCATGCAGGGCCGCACCACCCTGGTCATCGCCCACAGGCTGGCCACGGTGCAGCGAGCCGACCGCATTGTGGTGCTCGACAAGGCTCGTCTCGTCGAGCAAGGCACGCATGAACAATTGGTGAGCCAAGGCGGCTTGTATGCTCGCTTGGCGGCTCTGCAATTTAACGCTTAGAAAACATCTAAGTCCCGCGAGAGCGTCCATGCATGGCTTGCATGGATCAAGGCGAAATCGGACTTGGACGGGCGCACCAACACCGCCTAAGCTTGAGGCCTCTTTATTCCCACAAGGAAGCCCCATGAGCCTCGCGCTTGAGCCGGTCGCACACATCGACCGGACCCAACACAACCCGCCACCCTACCTCAAGGCCGACGATCTCGGTCCCTGGGGCCAATACCTCGAACAGGTCGATCGCGTTCTTCCGCACCTGGGCCGGCTCTCGCGCTGGGCCGAAACCCTCAAGCGCCCCAAACGCATCCTCACGGTCGATGTGCCGATTGAACTGGACAACGGCCAGGTGGCGCACTTCGAAGGCTACCGGGTTCAGCACAATGTCTCGCGCGGTCCGGGCAAGGGGGGCGTTCGCTTTCATCAGGAGGTGACCCTCTCCGAGGTGATGGCTCTGGCCGCCTGGATGTCCATCAAGAATGCCGCCGTCAATGTCCCTTATGGCGGTGCCAAAGGGGGCATACGGGTCGATCCGCGCACCCTCTCGCGCGGCGAGCTCGAGCGCATGACGCGTCGCTACACCAGCGAGATCGGCATCATCATCGGGCCGAATCAGGACATTTCGGCCCCCGATGTCAATACCAATGAGCAAATCATGGCCTGGATGATGGACACCTACTCCATGAATGTCGGGGCCACCACCACCGGGGTGGTGACTGGCAAGCCGGTGGATCTGGGTGGCTCGCTCGGCCGACGCGAAGCCACTGGACGCGGCGTGTACACCGTCGGCCAGCTCGCCGCGCAACATCTGGGCCTGGACCTCTCCAGTGCTCGTGTGGCCGTTCAGGGCATGGGTAATGTGGGCGCGGTAGCCGCCCGGCTCTTCGCGCAGGCCGGAGCGCGCGTGGTCGCGGTGCAGGACCACAGCGGTAGCCTCTACCACGAGGCCGGCCTGGACCTACAAGCTCTACTGGCGCACAGTGCACGCCACGGCGCTGTGGCCGGCTTTGAACAGGCCCAGGCCCTGAGCACCGAAGGGTTCTGGGAGATCGAATCCGACATTCTGATTCCAGCCGCCCTGGAACACCAGATCACCGCCGAGCGGGCTCTGAGGCTGCGCACACGACTGATCCTGGAGGGGGCCAATGGACCGACCACGCCATCGGCCGATGACATCCTGGCCGATCGCAACATTCTGGTGGTCCCGGATGTGATTGCCAATGCGGGCGGGGTCACCGTCAGCTACTTCGAGTGGGTGCAGGACTTCTCCAGCTTCTTCTGGGACGAGGCCGAAATCAACCGCCGCCTGGTCCGTGTCATGAGCGAGGCCTTTCAGGCCGTCTGGGAGGTTGCCCGAGAACGGCAGGTGAGCCTGAGAACCGCCGCCTTCATCGTGGCCTGCAGGCGCATCCTGCATACCCGAGAGCTGCGGGGCCTCTACCCCTGAGGCAAAGCCCTCGATACGCAAGGAGCTCCCACTTGGGTAAAAATGCCGCTAACACAAACCTCAGAGAGCCTCCATGCTTTTCCCCACCTCCATCGTCGGCAGCTACCCCCAACCCGACTGGCTGATTGATCGGGTGAAGCTGGCCGGCCGGTTTCCGCCCCGCGTGCGGGCCAAGGAGCTGTGGCGCGTGGCCGAACCGTATCTGCAGCAGGCGATGGACGATGCCACCGTTTTGGCCATCAAAGCCCAGGAGGATGCAGGGCTGGACATCATCACCGACGGGGAAATCCGGCGCGAGAGTTACTCCAATCGCATTGCCACCGCGCTCGAAGGGGTCGATATCGACAACCCGGGCACCGCCCTGGACCGCTCTGGTCATCCCAACCCGGTACCGCGCATCGTGGGCAAGATCCGGCGCGCCCGGCCGATCGAGGTCGAAGACCTGCTGTTTCTCAAGAAGCACACCACGCGCAAGGTCAAGATCACGGTACCGGGCCCCTTCACCATGCTGCAGCAGGCCCAGAACGACTTTTATGCCTCCGAGGAAGAAGCTGCCATGGACTATGCGGTGGCGATGAATGAGGAGATCAAGGACCTGTTCGCCCACGGAGCCGACGTGGTGCAGGTCGATGAGCCCTACCTGCAGGCGCGGCCGGAAAAAGCCCGCCAGTACGGTATCCAGGCGCTCAACCGGGCGCTTGAGGGCATGGCTGGCACCACCGCAGTGCACATCTGCTTTGGCTATGCAGCCATCATTCACGCTCGGCCCAATGGCTACAACTTCCTGCCGGAGCTGTCCGCCTGCAGTTGCCAGCAGATCTCGATTGAAACCGCGCAGTCCAATCTGGACTGCGCCGTGCTGCAAAGCCTGCCGGGCAAGCAGATCATGGTGGGTTGCCTGAACCTGGAAGACCCGGCCATTGAATCGCCGGTAGTGGTGGCCTCGCGCATCAAGCGGGCCTTGCAATTCATCAAGCCCGAGCAGGTCATCCTGGCCCCCGATTGCGGCATGAAGTACCTGCCGCGCGAAGTGGCCGATGGCAAGCTCCGAGCCATGACCGAAGCAGCCAAGATCCTGCGCGCCGAATACGGCGCTTGAAGGCCTAGGCGATCGGTCGAGGCGCCCTACTGCAGTGGCTTCTTCAGGGCCTCGGGCAAAACCAGCGGCAGCACAGAAATACCCTCGTCGATGAGAGCGGCTGCCTCATCGGCTGAGGTGCGGCCCCGTATGCCGCGCTCAGGCTCCTCGCCGTAGTGCATCTGCCGGGCGAGGTCGGCAAAGCGATCGCCAACATCCTCGGTCCTCTCCACGATCTGTCGCACCGCTTGCAGCCACAGGGCCTGTACCTGCGCGTTGCCGGTGGCCGCAGCCACCTGCGGCGCTGGCGATGCGGCCATGTCAGGTGCAGCGCCCAAATTAAGGCGCGGAGCGCTCAGCTGTTTCTCAATCGCGGCATCGCCACAGACAGGACAGCCGACCAATCCGCGGGTGCGTTGATCCTGGAAATCATCCTCCGAGGCAAACCACCCCTCAAAGACATGGTGGTTCGCACACCTGAGATCCAAAACTTTCATGCCCCGATTATGCGTTCACTCGAACAGCGCAGATGGCCTGTGGTTTTTGTGGCCGAGAGCCGCTTCAGCGCCAATCGAGCGACCAGAGCCCGGAGCGCACATTCTGGGCCCAAAGCAGGCAAAACAGGGTCTTGGCATCGGTGAGATGTCCGTCCCGAGCCCACTGAAGCAACTGATCCAGATCGGCTGAAAAGACCTCCAGGAATTCCCCGGGGTCAAGCTTGCGCTCGCCGGCACGCAGGTCGCGGGCAAAAAACAGATGGATGACCTCAGTAGAGTAGGCGATGGCCAAATGAACCGGGCCCGCGTAGGCCCAGCGTCCGGCCGAATATCCTGTCTCCTCAAGCAACTCGCGCCGCGCACAAGCTGCCGGGTCCTCTCCAGCATCGAGCTTGCCAGCCGGAAACTCGATAAAGGCCCGAGCTAGGGGGTAGCGCCATTGCCGCTCGACCACCAGCTGACCATCATCGCGCTCGGCCACCACCACCACCGCCCCGGGATGGCAGACATATTCGCGCTGCCCCAGGCTGCCGTCGGGCAAGCGCACCGTGTCACGCCGCGCAGTTAAAAAACTGCCCCTTAGCAGCTCCTGGCTGTCGACCATCTCCTCCCGAAGATGCGGATCCGTCAGATGCGATGGCCGGTTCACGCGTGCAACTCAGGAGCGACGATAGAGGTAGCGGTAGACAAAGCCGGGGAAGGCCAAGGTCAGAAAGAGGCAGGCCGTCACTGCGTAAAACTCCCAGCCCTGCGAAGCCACCCGCCCAACACGCTGCTCAAGCGCTATCGCGAGCAGCCCCACAAGGCCGTACAAAAGGCAAAGCTCCAGCAGCCGCAACGCCAGGGGTTTAGGCCCGGCCAGGCGACGCACAAGGAGCGCCCGGTTGCTCAGGAACGGAAGGTTGGCTGCCACCAAGGCCAGCACAATGATCGTCCAGACCAAGGCCGAGGTGTTCATGGCACTCTCAACTGACCACGGACTTGAGAACGCTGCTCATGGACTGAGCGCACAAGGTCATCAAGCCGCCCGGCATCAGGCCAAGCAAGAGCATCAGGGCGCCATTAAGACTGAGAACCACGCGAACATCCTGGTCCGCATCGATCCGGCCAGGCACATGATCGGGAATCGGGTCGAAATACATCACCTTGACCACTCGCAGGTAGTAGAACGCCCCGATCAACGAAGCGAGAACTGCAAAGACTGCCAACAGCAAGTATTCGAGCCCCTGCGCCGACAGCAGCGCATCGAGTACAGACAGCTTGGCGTAGAAGCCCACCAAAGGCGGTACACCGGCCAGCGAGAACATACCCAGGGCCATGATGCCGGCATACAGGGGGCTGCGTTGATTCAAGCCGGCCAGGTCACCGATTTCCTCGGACTCAAAACCCTCCCGGGCCAGGAGCATGATCACCCCAAAAACAGCCAGAGTGGTCAGAACATAAGTCACAACATAAAACATGGCCGACCCGTAGGCCGTCTGCGCATTGACCTTTTGACCGTCCACCACGCCGGCCAGCATCGCCAGCAGGAAAAATCCCATCTGGGCGATGGTGGAAAACGCCAGCATACGCTTGAGATTACTTTGTGCCACTGCGGCCAAATTGCCCACAAGCAGTGAAGCCACCGCCAGCACACCGAGCATTTGCTGCCAGTCTATGGCCAAGGGCAGCAAACCCTGAACCAGGATACGCACCACCATCGCAAAGGCAGCCAGCTGAGGCGCCGCACCGATCGCCAAGGTGACCGCTGTTGGGGCGCCGTGGTAAACATCGGGCAGCCACATATGGAAAGGCACAGCCCCAATTTTGAAAGCCAGTCCGGCCACCACAAACACCAG
Organism: Betaproteobacteria bacterium; assembly: GCA_016868205.1. GTDB lineage: Bacteria > Pseudomonadota > Gammaproteobacteria > Burkholderiales > Burkholderiaceae_C > Polaromonas. The sequence goes on along the minus strand of VGHR01000009.1, from coordinate 557 downwards.
GCCAAAGACCAGCACCTGGTGTTTGATTTCACGACTGGCTATAGCCTTGAAGACCTCAGCCAGGTCGAGGCTGCCGGTGGCGCCGTAGATCATGGACAGGCCATAGAGCAAAAAGCCCGAAGCCAGCGCCCCAAGGACAAAGTACTTCATGGCCGCCTCGGTGGAGACCGCATGATCCCGGCGCAGAGCAACCATGGCGTAGCTCGAGAGGGTCATCAATTCCAGGCCCATGTACAGAACCAGGAAGTTATAGCCCGAAATCATCAAAAAGGCGCCGAGCAGGGAAAAGAGGGCCAGCGTAAAGAACTCGCCTCCGCGCAGCATGCCCCGATCGGCAACATAAGGACGACCGTAGACTACGGTGGCCATCAGGGCCAGGGATGAAAAACACTTGAGCCAGTTGCCCATGGGCTCGCTGATCACCATCTTGCCAAATCCGTAGAGAGTCTGGCCAGAAGAAGCCTGCACTCCCGAGACGATGGCGACCCAGGCCAGCGTGCCCAGAGTCAGCAGATAGCTGAGGTTTCGCCGCGGGGTCTTGACGCCCAGGTCGACCA
>VGHR01000008.1 GCA_016868205.1 Betaproteobacteria bacterium | reverse complement strand
AAACCAGGCTGCGGCAAACAGGTTGAGCAAACGCTCTTCCACCGGATCCAGAGAAGGGAAATCCGGCAGCTCACGGACTGCGCGCACCAGGTTGAGAAACCGCACATAGGCCGCAGAGGGCGAGCTGGAGTTTGGCATATCCAATGGTAAATCAAGTCGGCCCGGATTCATCCCCCAGGCTGTACGTAATTACCCGCGCCGCCTTAGAGTGCATCCCCTAAGAAAGCGGCTGCAGCGGCGCTACAGTCGGGTTCTCAGGAGGTTTGATAAGCATGAACAGTAAAAAGTCCGACCCTCCCCCAGTGGACGCTGCGGGGAAAGTTCGTGAATCGGCCCAGCAAATCTGGCTGGCCGGACTTGGGGCTTTTGCCAAGGCACAGCAAGAAGGCGGTAAGGTCTTCGAAGCCCTGGTTCAAGATGGCGTCAACCTGCAGCGCAAGACCCAGGCCGTGGCCCAGGAACGCATGGCCGAGGCCACTGAGCGCATGTCCGAGTTGGCCGGCGGGCTGAGCCATCGGGCCGGTCAGCAATGGGGCCGTCTGGAGTCCATCTTCGAGGAGCGCGTCTCGCGCGCCCTGAGCGGCCTGGGGCTGCCCTCGGCGGCTGAACTGCAAGCCCTGACGCAGCAGGTGGCCGATCTGCAAGCCCAGGTGGCCGATCTGCGCAAACACCGGACCCCGACGAGGCGCGCCACGGCAACCGTCAGCAAAAAGACCACAACAGGCCGCAGCACCCGGGCCAGCACGGCAGGTCAACCGGCTGCGCGCAAACGCGCCCGCCCTTGAGCTGCAGGGCAGGTAAGCCGAGGCGCAAAGGCAGGGCATCGGCTTCCCACGGCGCAGCGGCTGGGTTAGAGTGCTCACCCAACCGACTGCAAATCGCCCCCCATGAGCAGGAAAGCGCCCCGTCGCACCGCAGAGCGCATTTTGGAAACTGCGCTGGAGATGTTCAATCGCTTCGGTGAGCCTCATGTCTCCACCACCGCCATATCGGCCGAACTGCGCATCAGCCCTGGCAATCTCTATTACCACTACCCGGCCAAAGACGAATTGGTCAACGCCCTGCTCCAACGCCACCGCCTGGGCCTTGAGCCGCTGCTGAGCGCCAGCAGCGAAGTCCACGATGTCGAGGACGCCTGGTTCTTCATGCACGCGCTGTTCGAGGGCCTCTGGCACTATCGCTTTATTTACCGCAACCTCAACGATCTGCTCAGCCGCAATCGTGAGCTCGAATCGCAACTGCAAAACCTGATCCAGCGCCTGATTGGCGCCTTGCAAAACCTGCTCGATGCCCTGCGACGCGACTTGCTGCAAATGGACCGGCTCGAGGTCACGCCCGCAGCCACCCGAATGACGGTGCTGCTGACTTACTGGCTCAGCTTCGAGTATGTCTGCGACCCCAGGCGCGCCCTGGAACCGGAACACGCTCAGGCGGCGCTGCTGCGCGGCGCCACTCATGTACTGGGTCTGTTAGCCCCCTACATGCAGCCGGCGCAACGGGCTCATCTGCAGCAGCTGGCTGCGGCCTACCGGCCGGCCAAGTCCGCAGGCTGAGCCGGCTGCGCCGCGAGAACCCTTCTTCAAATCTGAGAGCCTATGCCCGCCGAAGCTATTCTTGTCCGGGGCACCTGCCCTCACGACTGCCCCGACACCTGCGCCTTGCTGACCACCGTGAAAGAGGGACAGGCCGTGCAGGTGCAGGGCAATCCCCAGCATGCCCACACCGCCGGCGTGCTGTGCACCAAGGTCTCGCGTTATACCGAACGCACCTACCACCCCGACCGGATTTTGCAGCCGCTCAAGCGCTGCGGACCTAAGGGAAGTGGGCAGTTCGAGCCGGTGAGCTGGGATCAGGCACTGGGCGACATCGCTGCACGGCTGAAAACCATCGCGACTCGCGATCCTCAGGCTATCCTGCCCTACAGCTATGCCGGCACCATGGGCCTGGTGCAGGGTGAATCCATGGCGGCGCGTTTGTTCAACCAGCTCGGCGCCTCCGAACTCGATCGCACCATCTGCTCCTCAGCGGGTGCCGAAGGATTGCTGCATACCCTGGGCGGCAAGGTCGGCATGAAGGTCGAGCATTTCGCTGAAAGCCAACTCATCCTGATCTGGGGCAGTAACTCCATAGGCAGCAACTTGCATTTCTGGCGTCTGGCCCAGCAAGCCAAACGCAGCGGAGCGCGGTTGGTGTGCATCGATCCGCGGCGCAGCGAAACCGCCGACAAATGCCATGAACATCTGGCCCTGATGCCGGGTACCGATGCCGCGCTGGCGCTGGCCCTGATGCACGAGCTGATCGTGCACGACTGGCTGGACCACGACTACATCGCGCGCCACACCGAAGGCTGGCCGAGCCTGCGCGAACGCGCGCTGCAATGGCCCCCAGAGCGTGCAGCACAAGTCTGCGCACTGCCCATCGAGCAGATTCGGCGACTTGCACGCGACTATGGCACCCTGACGCCAGCGGCCATACGCCTGAACTACGGCATGCAGCGGGTGCGCGGCGGCGGCAACGCCACCCGGGCGATCGCCTGCTTACCGGCCCTCACCGGCGCCTGGCGACACCGCGCCGGCGGCCTGTTGATGTCCAGCTCGGGCCACTTCCCGGTGCAGCAAGCCGCGCTGCAAAGGCCCGAGCTGCGCGAAGGCAAGAGTCGCCTGATCAATATGAGCACCATCGGCCAGGACCTGCTGCATCCAGGCGATGAACACTTCGGGCCACGCATCGAGGCGCTGGTGGTCTACAACAGCAACCCGGTGGCAGTGGCGCCCGACTCCTCGCAAGTGGCCCAGGGCTTTCGGCGTGAGGATCTGTTCTGCGTGGTGCTCGAACATTTCCTCACCGACACTGCCGATCATGCTGACTATGTACTGCCGGCCACCACCCAGCTCGAGCACTGGGATGTGCACTTGAGTTACGGCCACACCGATGTGCTGCTCAACCGGCCGGCGATTTCTCCCTTGGGACAGGCACGCAGCAATGCCGAGATTTTTCGCCGGCTGGCCTGGCACCTGGGCTACCGGAAACCGTGCTTCACCGAGGACGACCTGAGCCTGTGCCGCAGCGCCTTTGGGCCACGGGTGGATTTCGAGCAATTGCTCGAGCGCGGATTTGCCAGCCTGAACCTGCCCGATGCCCCCTTTGCCGAGGGCGGGTTTCCTACCCGCAGCGGGCGCTGCGAGTTTTTCAGTCAGGCCCTGGCCGACCGCGGGCTCGACGGCCTGCCCAACCACCTGCCCAATTACGAAGCTGCAGGCAGCTCGGTGCACTACCCCCTGGCCATGATTTCACCGCCGGCGCGCAACTTTCTGAACTCGACCTTCGTCAATGTCAAGAGTCTGCGCGATGTCGAGGTCGAGCCCGTGCTGGAAATCCACGCCACCGACGCGGCAAAACGGGGTCTGCACGACGGCGACACCGTGCGCGTCTTCAATGACCGAGGCAGCTACCACTGCCAGGCCCGCATCAGCGACCGTGCCCGGCCCGGTTTGGTGGTGGGGCTGGGTCTCTGGTGGCGCAAGATGGGGCTGCGCGGCACCAATGTCAACGAGCTGACCAGCCAGCGATTGACCGACCTGGGCCGTGCGCCCACCTTCTATGACTGTCTGGTGGAAGTGGAGGCAGCGCGCGCATGAGGCCGCTGCTGCTGTTGTTGCTCACCGCGCTGCTCAGCGGATGCAGCACCCTGGGGTATTACTGGCAAGCCGCGCAGGGGCACCTGAGCCTGATGCAGGCGGCCCGTCCCATCGACCAGTGGCTCGGCGATCCCACAACCCCCGCCCCGCTGAGAACTCAACTGCAAATGGCCCAACGGGTGCGCCACTTTGCCTCCGAACAACTCCATCTGCCCGATAACGCCAGCTACCGCAGCTATACCGACTTGGGCCGCGGGGCCGCCGTCTGGACGGTGGTGGCCGCACCGCCCTGGTCGCTGCAGCCCCAATCCTGGTGCTTCCTGGTGGCCGGGTGTGTCAACTACCGGGGCTACTTCCGCCGTGAAGGGGCCGAGCAGGAGGCTCGGCGGCTGGCAGCCGCCGGACTGGAGACCGTGGTGCTGCCGGTGCCCGCCTACTCAACCCTGGGGCTACTCAACTGGGCTGGAGGCGACCCCTTGCTCAACACCTTTCTGACCCATGGAGAGGGCGAGATGGCAAGGTTGATCTTCCACGAGCTGGCCCACCAGGTGGTCTATGTCAGCGACGACACCGCCTTCAACGAATCCTTCGCCACTGCCGTCGAACGCCTGGGCGTGGTCCAGTGGCTGAGTCAGGCCGATGCGCAGACCCGCGGGCACTACGAACAATTCGAGAGCCGCCGCCGCCAGTGGCGGGCACTGACCCTGGAACTGCGGCACCAGCTCCAGGCGATCTACCTGACTGCCAGCGCCCAAGCCCAGGATACACACCAAGCCCAACGGGGCAAGCAGGTTGCCCTGGCTGAGTTTGCGCGGCGCTACGCGTTGCTGCGCGAGAGCTGGGGCGGTTTTCCCGGCTACGATCGCTGGGCCGAGCGCATGAACAACGCGTTTCTGGCCGCCATGGCCGACTACGAGGATCTGGTGCCTGCTTTCGAAGCACTGTTTCACCGATCGGGGAACTGGCCCGCCTTCTTGACCCAGGTGCGCCAGCTTGCCCGCTTGCCCCGAGGCGAACGCACGGACCGACTGCGCACGCTGATGCCGGCCACCGATCGTCAAGACCTCCCTGCGGCAAAATAAGGGTTCCGCTCCCCCCTTTTCTCCCTCGTATGGCGCAGATTCTGATTGAAAAAAAGCACCCCCTGGGTCTGGAGCAGGCCCGGCACGCCGCTGCACAATGGGTCAACCAAGCGCGCGAGCAATTCGGCCTGGACTGCCAGGTGATCCGCGGCGAAGAGGGCGATGAGGTGCGCTTTGCGCGATCGGGCCTGACGGGAACGCTCTGGGTGGATGGACAGCAATTTCGCATGCAAGCCCAACTGGGCTTCCTGATGAGCGCCTTCAAGGACCGAATTGAAAGCGAGATTCGTAAAAACCTTGATGCGCTGATTAACAGTCACCCTCGGGGCGATGCCACACCATGAACGCCTCCAGCCCTGAGTCTGTTGGCCCCTTGGCTGGGCTCAAGGTGATCGAACTGGGGCAACTGATCGCCGGACCGTTTGCGGCCAAAACCTTGTCGGACTTCGGCGCCGAAGTCATCAAGATCGAACCGCCGGGCACGGGTGATCCGCTGCGGCAATGGCGGCTGATCAAGGAGGGCACTTCGGTCTGGTGGCAAGTGCAGTCGCGCAACAAGCGATCGCTGGCGCTGGACCTCAAAGCGCCAGAGGCACAAGACATCGTGCGGCAATTGGCCAGCGAGGCCGATGTACTGATCGAAAATTTCAGGCCGGGGGCCATGGAAGGCTGGGGCTTGGGCCCCGATGCACTGATGCAGACCAACCCGCGCCTGATCATGCTGCGCATCAGTGGCTACGGCCAGACCGGGCCCTACCGCGATCGGCCGGGCTTTGGCGTGGTGGCTGAAGCCATGGGCGGTCTGCGCCACCTCACCGGCGAACCCGGTCGGGTACCGGTACGCGTCGGTGCGAGCATCGGTGACACCCTGGCCTCCCTGCACGGCGTCATCGGTATCCTGATGGCCCTGCACCATCGTCAGCGCAGCGGCCAGGGGCAGGTGATTGATGTAGGCCTGTACGAGGCGGTCTTCAATTGCATGGAAAGCCTGCTGCCCGAATACAGCGCCTTCGGCGCAGTGCGCGGCCCGGCCGGCAGCGCACTGCCCGGCATCGCGCCCACCAACGCCTACCGCTGCGCCGACGGCGGCTACGCGCTGGTTGCAGGCAACGGTGACAGTATCTTCAAGCGCCTGATGCAATGCATAGGCCGGCCCGATCTGGCACAGGACCCGGACCTGGCCAGCAACACGGGCCGGGTCAAGCGGGTGGACGAACTCGACGCGGCCATTGGCGCCTGGACCGCCGGGCGCAGCGTCGACGAGGCCCTGGCCGCCCTGGAACAAGCCCAGGTACCCTCGGGCAAGATCTACACCGTGGCCGATATCGCCGCCGATCCACACTACGCGGCCCGCGGCATGCTGCAGAGCGTACGCCTGGACGATGGCAGTGACCTGAGCCTTCCAGGCTTTGTGCCCAAGCTCTCGCTCACCCCGGGCGGCCACCGCCGCAACGCGCCGCGGCTGGGTCAGGACAGCGATGCCGTGCTGGCCGAGATCGGTTTGACCCCACAGCAGATCGCGGCGCTGCGCGAGCGCGGCATCGTCGCCTAAGCCAGGCTCAGGTCAGGCTCTCGACCAATGCGATGTATTGGGTCATCGCCTGCTCGGCAGACAGGCCCTTCAAGCCGTTCCAGGCCTCCCACTTGGCCCGCGCCACCGGGTCGGAAAATCCGGGGCGCGGCTGGTCGTTGTCACCGAGACTGCCCTGCTTGTAAAGGGCATACAAACGCAGCAATGTTGCGTTGTCGGGACGCTCGGTCAGCTCTTGGGTGGCGTGACGGGCGCGCTCGAAATCAGCGCGCAGATCAGTGGATTCGTTCATGGTCCGCATCCTACCAAGAGCCTGTGATCCAGTCCCGGGGCGGGTCCGGCCGGCCCCCTCTAGAATCCTTGCTTCGAAAATCCCAGTTTTTTGCCACGTCTACGGAGTTCACCATGGCCAAGAAAATTCGCGTCGAAGCCGACCGCTGCGCGCCCAAACCCGCCCTCGCCCCCGGCATGACCCGCACCAACCATCGCGGCCAGAAAAGCAGCCAAGAGCGCGGCACCTGGAGCCGCAGCAAGAAAAACCCGGGCAAGCGTCCGCACAAGGGCGGCTAAATCCCTCCCTCGACTGGCTTGAAGCCGGCTCAAAAAAGCGACCCTGGCGGTCGCTTTTGTCTGGCCCGGCGCTTACATATTGCGCCGGTACTGGCCACCCACCTCAAACAAGGCCGCCGTTATCTGGCCCAGCGAGCACACCCGCACCGCGTCCATCAGCACCTCAAACACATTGGCGTTTTCGATCACCGCCCGCTTGAGTCTACCGAGCATCGCAGGAGCCTGGTCCGCATAGCGCGCATGAAATTGTTCGAGGCGCTTGAGCTGGTTGTTTTTTTCTTCTTCGGTAGAGCGGGCCAACTCCAGCGCTTGGGGAATCGGGTCTCCGTTGGGGTTGCGGAAAGTATTGACTCCGATGATGGGCAATTCACCGGTGTGCTTGAGCATTTCGTAACGCATGGATTCATCCTGGATCTTGCCGCGCTGGTAGCCCGTCTCCATCGCACCGAGCACCCCGCCGCGCTCGGCAATCTTCTCAAACTCAGCCAACACCGCCTCCTCGACCAGCTCGGTCAATTCCTCGATGATGAAAGCACCCTGGCTCGGATTTTCATTCTTGGCCAAACCCCATTCGCGGTTGATGATCAATTGAATGGCCATAGCCCGGCGCACCGAGTCCTCCGTGGGAGTGGTGATCGCCTCGTCAAAGGCGTTGGTGTGCAGGCTGTTGCAGTTGTCATAAATCGCAATGAGCGCCTGCAGCGTCGTACGGATGTCGTTGAATTGAATTTCCTGCGCGTGCAGGCTGCGCCCTGAGGTCTGGATGTGGTACTTGAGCTTCTGACTGCGCTCATTGGCGCCATATTTTTCCTTCATCGCCACCGCCCAGATGCGCCGCGCCACACGGCCCATCACGGTGTACTCCGGGTCCATGCCGTTCGAGAAGAAAAACGAAAGGTTGGGCGCAAAGTCATCGATATGCATTCCGCGGGCCAGATAAGCCTCGACGAAGGTGAACCCGTTGCTCAGGGTGAAGGCCAGTTGGCTGATGGGATTGGCCCCTGCCTCGGCGATGTGGTATCCACTGATCGAGACAGAATAAAAATTGCGCACATCGTGTTGCACGAAGAACTGCGCAATATCGCCCATCACCTTGAGGCTAAATTCGGTCGAGAAGATGCATGTGTTCTGACCCTGGTCTTCCTTGAGGATATCGGCCTGCACCGTACCGCGCACATTGGCGAGCACCCATTGGCGAATCCCGGCCGCCTCAGCCTCGGAGGGCTCGCGACGGTTTTCTAGCTTGAACTTCTCCAGGTTCTGATCGATGGCCGTGTTCATGAACATCGCCAGAATGGAGGGGGCTGGGCCATTGATGGTCATGGACACGCTGGTGCTCGGATTGCACAGATCAAAGCCGGCGTACAGCACCTTCATGTCGTCGAGCGTGGCGATGCTCACCCCGGAGTTGCCCACCTTGCCGTAGATGTCAGGCCGCAGGTCGGGGTCGTTGCCGTAGAGCGTGACCGAATCGAAAGCAGTCGACAGGCGCTTGGCCGGCATGCCTTCAGAGAGCAGCTTGAAGCGGCGATTGGTGCGGAAAGGATCCCCCTCGCCGGCGAACATGCGGGTCGGGTCTTCATTTTCGCGCTTGAAAGCAAAGGTGCCTGCGGTATACGGAAAGCTGCCCGGCACATTGTCAAGCATCAGCCACTTGAGGATTTCGCCATGGTCCTCGTAGGTGGGCAGCGAGACCTTGCGGATGGTGGTACCCGAGAGGCTGGTGACCGTCAACGCGGTACGGATTTCCTTGTCACGAACCTTCACCACAAATTCGTCGCCCGCGTAGGCGCGCTGCAGTTGGGGCCACTGCACGAGCAGCTGGCGCGCCGTCGGCTCGAGTTGCTGCTCGCGCTCGCTTGCCAGGCCGAGCGCTGCTTCAGAAGCGCGCGCCTTGCCGGGCTTGGTCTCGGCCAACATTCGCGCCGCTTCCCGCAATTGCTGGACCTCCCGCGCCAAACGAGCTTGGGCGCGGGCGCGCCCCTTGTAGCCGCGGACGGTATCGGCAATCTCTGCCAAATAGCGTGTGCGGGCCGGCGGCACGATGGGCGTTTGATTGGTGCTGTGCCGCACACCCACCCCGGGCAAACGACCCGCGTCCAAAGCCAAGCCGAGCTCGATCAGGCGCGGCTTTAGCGCCTGGTACAAGGCGGTCACGCCGTCGTCGTTGAAACGGGCTGCCATGGTGCCAAATACCGGCATCTTGTCGGTTGGCGTAGCCCAGGCCTCGCGATTACGCTGCACCTGCTTGGACACATCGCGCAAGGCATCACCGGCACCCTTGCGGTCAAATTTATTGATCGCCACAAACTCGGCGAAATCCAGCATGTCGATCTTCTCGAGCTGACTGGCCGCACCGAATTCCGGCGTCATGACATACATGGGCACATCCACATGCGGCACGATGGCTGCATCGCCCTGGCCGATGCCCGAGGTCTCGACCACGATCAGGTCAAAACCGGCCACCTTGCAAGCTGCGAGCACATCGGGCAAGGCCGCAGAAATCTCACTGCCAAAATCGCGCGTTGCCAATGAACGCATGAATACGCGCTGGCCATTGTCGCCACCAGAAGGCTGCGAGGCGCTGCCAGAGGAGAGCCGTCCTGCGGCCGGCCAGGGGCTGATCGCATTCATACGGATGCGGTCGCCGAGCAATGCACCACCGCTCTTGCGGCGCGAGGGATCAATGGAGACCACCGCCACCCGCAGCCGGTCGTCCTGGTCCAGGCGCAGCCGGCGTATGAGTTCGTCGGTAAGACTGGACTTGCCCGCCCCCCCCGTGCCGGTGATGCCCAGCACCGGAGTGCGCAGGGTCGCTGCCTTCTCGCGCAAGCAAGACAGCAGGGCCGCATCGGTCGACCCGTTTTCCAGCGCGGTGATCAACTGCGCCAGGCAACGCCAAGCGGTCTCGGTCTGTCCCTCAATGGCTGACAGGCTGCTCGGGGCCCAGGAGCTCAAGTCCCGATCGCAACGCATCAGCATCTCGCCGATCATGCCCTGCAGGCCCATGCGCTGGCCGTCCTCGGGGCTGTAGATGCGGGTCACCCCGTAGGCCTGCAGTTCACGAATTTCCGGGGGCACGATGACGCCACCACCACCGCCAAAAACCTGGATATGCTCGCCGCCACGCTGGCGCAGCAAGTCGACCATGTACTTGAAATACTCGACATGTCCGCCCTGATAGGAACTCACCGCAATGCCCTGCACATCCTCCTGCAAGGCCGCGGTCACCACCTCATCGACAGAGCGGTTGTGGCCCAGATGGATCACCTCGGCGCCCATGCCCTGCAGGATGCGTCGCATGATGTTGATGGCCGCATCATGGCCGTCAAACAGGCTGGCCGCGGTGACAAAGCGCACCTTGTGCCTGGGACGGTAATGGGCCAGGGCCTGAAATTCGGCGGACAGGTCGGTCATGGGGCAGATCTCCGTCTAGAACCTTGATTGACGTTTACGTCAACGTCAATATAACCGATCGCCAGCCCGATCGACCTGCCCCGCAAGGGCAAAGCGCCTCTTTCGAGGCGCTTTGCGCGGGCCACACCCGGCTCAGCGGCCGTAGAGCACCTGCGGCAGCCACATCCCAATGGCCGGGAAGTTGTAGAGCATCACGACGGCCAGGACCTGAATGGCCATGAAGGGCATCATGCCGGCAAAGATCTGGTTGAGCGTGACATGGGGCGGACTGACCCCTTTGAGATAGAAGGCTGCCATAGCGACCGGCGGGCTCAAGAAAGCGGTCTGTAGATTCAAGGCCACCAACAAACCGAAGAACAGCGGGTCAACCCCAAAATTGTCCAGCAAAGGGATGAAGATCGGCATGAAGATCACAATGATCTCGGTCCACTCCAGCGGCCAGCCCAGGATAAAGATGATGACCTGACTGAGGATGAGAAACTCGGTCTTGCTCAGGTTCATCGACATGACCCACTTCTCGACCAGCTCCTGCCCGCCCAGCAAGGCAAAGGCGGCCGAAAAGATGGCGCTGCCCACAAACAGCCAACACACCATCGCACTGGTCTTGGCCGTCAGGAACACCGACTCCTTGACCTCAGACTGCAAGCCAGCCTGCCGGTAGGCCAGCAGCGCCCAGAAGAGCACGCCCAGGGCGCCTATTAGCCCCAATGCCGGCGGCAACTTGGTCGACAAGAGGCCCTGACCTTCGAGTAAAAACCAGAGGATCGAAAGCAGGGCTGGCGCCCACAACACCAACCAGGCCAGGAACACCCCATTGCGGCCCTCCTTGCGCTTGTTGATCACCGCATAAATGGCCGCCAGCAAATAACCACCAAAAGCACCCACCGCTGCTGCCTCGGTCGGCGTGGCCAGGCCCAGGACGATCGAGCCCAGCACCGACAGGATGAGCACCACCAGCGGGAAAAAGCTTTGCAGCAGCATCTTGAAGATCTCAAGACGCTGGAAAGTCAGCAGGGCATAAAAGCCGATCAGGGCCAGCGCCCCGACGCCCAGACCGATCCAGAAACCACGGGTGGGCTCGGACCGCTCAGCAGGGGCCGCTTGCGCCGCGGCCGTTTGATCGGCGGCCGCCGGCTCCGACACACCACCGGCTGCGGCCGGGGCCCCCTGCGCAGGAGGCTCTTTAACACCCCCCGCACCTGCGGGTTCCTTCAAGCTCGCCTCGGCGCCCGGGGGCTCCCTCACGCCACCGGCTGATCCAGGGGGCTCCTTCAGGCCGGCATCGGCACCCGGCGGTTCTTTCACGCCCGATTCGGCCCCGGGCGGTTCCTTGACGCCGGCATCGGCACCCGGTGGCTCTTTCACACCCGTGTCGGCCCCCGGGGGTTCCTTGACCCCTGAATCGGCGGCCTGCGGCTCCTTGACACCGCCGGCCTCCTGGGCCTTTTCGGTCGATTCAGCACCGGCCGTTTCGGCCACACCACCAGCGGCCGAAACGGCGACCTGGGCCTCCGGCGGCTTGGTATTAAGATGCCAGGACCAGCCGGAGACGAGCAGGAAAAACAGAAGCGGCAAGAGCACCACCCCCCACTGCTTGCGCAGATAGCTCGACTGATCACGCAACACAGAGCCGCCGCGCAGCAGACCGGGCAAGGCCAGCGGCGAGACATCACGCGAGAGCCGGTCCAGAGCGGGCGACAAGGGCACAAAACGCTGCTCGGCGGTCAGGGGCGGCATCAGATGGGGCTTGATCTTGGCCAGCAGAATCACATAGAGGATGTAGAGGCCCGCCAACATCAAGCCCGGGAAAAAGGCGCCGGCATAGAGCTGGACCACCGAGACACCGGCGGTGGCACCATAAACGATGAGCATGACCGAGGGCGGAATGAGAATGCCCAAACAGCCTCCGGCGGTGATCGCGCCGGCCGAGACGCGCACATCATACCCGCCCTTGAGCATTTGCGGCAGGGCCAGCAGGCCCATCAGAGTCACCACTGCACCGACGATGCCCGTGGCGGTGGCAAACACCGCGCAAGTAAAGAGAGTGGCCACCGCCAGCGAACCGGGCACCCGGGCCAGCGCCAGATGCAAGCTGCGGAAAAGCTTGTCGATCAGGTTGGCCCGCTCGACCAGATAGCCCATAAAAACAAAGAGCGGAATGGAAATGAGCACATCGTTGCCCATCACCTTGAAGGCCGACTGCACCATCAGCGTGAGCGTCTTGCCGGTGTCGCGCTCATAGGCCAGCCAGGTGAAGATCATGCCCATGCCCATCAGGGTGAAAGCGGTCGGGAAACCCAACATGATGGCCACCACCACAAGCGCCAGCATCATCAGACCCAGATGACCCGTACTAAGCTGATCGGCGGCCAGCAGCATCACCGCCGTGCCGGCGATGATCAGAGCCATCAGGCTGAAGCCGAACCACTGCTCCTTGCGAACCCGGATCATCGTGCACCTCCGGACGAAACGGCGTTGATGTCCTCGGCCTTGACCATCTGCTTGAGCTTGTCCACATCAACTTCCTCGACATCCTGCTCCCGCGAGGGCCACTGGCCGTCGCGGATGCACTGAATGCAGCGCACGATCTCTACCACCCCTTGCAGGAGGAGCATGAAGCCAGCCAGGGGGATCATGAATTTGAACGGATACAGCGGCAGCGGCGTGGCCGAGAAGGTGCTTTCGCGGATGGCCAGCGATTCGTTGGCAAATGTCCAGCCGGCCCAGGTCAGCGCCACGATGCCGGGCAGAAAAAAGAGCCCGTAGAGAATCAGGTCGATCCAGGCCTGGGTGCGGGGCTGGAAAAAGCCGTACAGCACATCACCGCGCACATGGCCATTTTTGGCCAGGGTGTAGGCGCCGGCCAGCATGAACAAAGTGCCATACATCATCAGCTGGGCATCGAGGGCCCAGTCATGAGGGTTGTTGATGATGTACCGCGAATAGACCTCCCAGGAAATCAGGCAGGTCAAAACAACGATCAGCCAGGCAAAAGCCTGTCCGATCCAAGTGGATGCCCGATCAACTGCGAGCAGTAGATTTTTCATTGTCCATGCCCAGTCTTGACCGGGCCTCCGAAGGCGTACAAAAAACGGAAAAGGCCGCCGGGGCTGCCGGCGGCCGAATCAAGCCCCTTTCGGAAATCAGGACTTCTTGGCAGGTTGCTGGGCCGCCTGCGCCGGGCGGGCCGGCTGCCTGAAGTAACGGTTCCAGGCCATCTTGAAGTCAACCATATAGTCGTTCTGCCAGGAGCCGGCGCGCCGGGCAAAGGCACGCTGGGAGTCCATCACCCGCTTGAAGAATGGATTCTCAGTCGACTTGGCTGCGGTCACTTTGTCCCAGGCGTCAAGCTGGGCGCGCAAAATGGCATCGGGCGTCTTGTAGAAGTTGACCTTGTCTTTGGTCTTGAGCTCGATGTAGTCTTTGGAGTTGCGGTCGATGGCTTTCCAGCTGAAGTCTGCGCTGGAGGCTTGCACCGCATAGTCGATGATGGCCCTGAGCTCAGCCGGCAGCGCTTCGAGTTTGGCCTTGTTGAACAAAATCTCGAATTGCTCACCCGACTGGTGAAAGCTCTGCAGCATGCAGTTCTTGGTGACATCAGGAAAGCCGAGCACCCGGTCGGACGAAGCGTTGTTGAACTCGGCCGCATCGATCAGGCCGCGGTCGAGCGCCGGCACGATCTCGCCGCCGGGCAGCGGGTTGACCGCCGCGCCCAACTCCTTGAACACATCCACGGCCAGTCCGACAGTTCGGAACTTCAGGCCCTTGATTTGGCCTACATTGGCGATCGGCTTCTTGAACCAGCCCAGGGGCTGAGTGGGCATGGGGCCGTACAGGTAGGACACCACATCGATGTTCAGGCTTTTGTAGATTTCCTCCAGCAGGGCCTTGCCGCCACCGTAATAGTGCCAGGACAGCACCATATTGGGGTCCATGCCGAAGGCCGGGCCAGACCCCCACAGGGCCAGCGCCGTGTTCTTGCCGTAGTGGTAGGCCACCACACCATGGCCGCCGTCGAGCGTGCCCTTGTTGACCGCATCGAGCAGCTGGAAGGCCGGCACCACCGCACCGGCGGGCAAGACCTCGATCCGCAGACGGCCACTGGCCATGTCATTGACCTTTTTGGCAAAGTCATTGGCGAACTCATGAAAGATGTCCTTGGCCGGCCAGGTGCTCTGAAAGCGGAGAGTGGCGGTCTGGGCGGTCGCAATCATCGGCGCCGACAGAGCGCCTGCTGCGACAGCAGCGCCCTTAAGCAGGCCGCGGCGGCCGGCGGTGGTTGGGGTCATGAAAAGTCTCCTTGAGGATGAATTGACAGAATTAATTGTCAGGACCTCCCGCAGCCCTTGATCAGAGGGTTACTACGTAGCGAGCCCAGAGGCGCAGGAACACTGCGCCGATACAGGCCCCCGTTGCCACAAAGTTCCACGGAGGAAACCTCGGAGGATGTTAGGACTGGTGCAAAATCTCAGTAATGTCCAAGGGCAATACACCCTCTGAATCTGCCTGACTTAGCGTGCGACCATGACTTTCCTGGCCCTGGATGTAGGCAATACCCGACTGAAATGGGCGGTTTATGAAGCCCCCCGGCCCAGCGCGCGACTGCTGGCCCAGGGCGCGGTTTTTCTCGAGAACATTGAAAAACTGGCCGACCAGGAATGGCAGTCTCTACCGCCGCCGCAACACATTCTGGGCTGCATCGTGGCCGGTGACCCCGTCAAGCGCCGCGTCATGGACCAGATGGAACACTGGGAGGTGATGCCCAGTTGGGTGATCGCCAGCGCAGAAGAAGCCGGCGTGAGCAACGGCTACGATCACCCGACGCGACTCGGCTCGGACCGCTGGGTGGCCATGATCGGGGCCCGCCACCGCCTGCTCTCGCGCGGCGAGCAGGCCCCCTGCGTGGTAGCCATGGTCGGCACGGCCGTCACCGTCGAGGCCATCGACGCGCAGGGCCGCTTCCTCGGTGGCCTGATCCTGCCCGGCCACGGCATCATGCTGCGCGCACTCGAGTCGGGAACGGCCGGTCTGCATGTGCCCACGGGCGAGGTGCGAGACTTCCCCACCAACACCAGTGATGCCCTGACCAGCGGCGGCACCTTCGCCATTGCCGGGGCCATCGAACGCATGGTCGAAAATGTCATCAAGCGCTGTGGACAGATGCCAGCGTGCATCATGACCGGCGGGGCCGGCTGGAAAATGGTGCCCAGCATGCAACTGCCCTTCGAGTTGGTCGACACCCTGATCTTTGATGGCCTGCTGGAGATCGCCTCGCGGCGACTGGCCCGCAGTTAAACCCAGGCTGATCGTGCCGCGACATCCGACCCTGTGACTGCAAGGCCAGAGGGCACAATCGCCGGCATGCCAGCTCGCCCGCTTTTCTCGGTTCGCCAGCTCAGCAAGCGCTACGGCGACCAGACCGTCGTGGACAAGTTGTCCTTCGACATCGAGCCCGGACAGTGTATGGGCCTGATCGGGCCCAACGGGGCCGGTAAAACCACCACGGTGCGCATGTGCCTGGGGCTGATCCATGCCGACGAAGGCCAGGTCGAATTTCATGGCAGCGGCGCGACGCTGCACATGCCGCAGGATCAACTGGCCATCAAGGCGCGTATGGGCATCGTGAGCCAGTTCGACAGCCTCGATCCCGATTTTTCCTGCGCCGAGAATCTGCTGGTCTTTGGCCGCTACTTCGGTCTGCGCGATGCCCAGATCCAGCCGCGCATCCCCAAGCTACTGGAGTTCTCGGCCCTGAGTAGCAAGGCACACGCACGGATCAGCGAACTCTCCGGCGGCATGAAGAGACGACTTTCGCTGGCGCGGGCGCTGGTTAACCAGCCCGATTTGCTGTTGCTTGACGAGCCGACCACCGGCCTGGACCCCCAGGCGCGTCACCTGATGTGGGAGCGGCTGCAGCGACTGGTGCAACAGGGCACCTCCATCTTGCTGACCACGCACTTCATGGACGAAGCCGAGCGACTGTGCGACCGGCTGATCGTGATCGACCACGGCCGCAAGATGTGCGAGGGCAGGCCGCGCGAGCTCATCGCCAGCGAGCTCGAGCCCGAAGTGCTCGAGGTCTACGGTGCCGGCGCGCTGGCCCTGCACGACTCGCCGCTTCGCGCTCTGGCCTCGCGTACCGAAATCAGCGGCGAGACCGTGTTTTTCTACACCCGCAACGCCCAGCCGCTGCTGCAGGCACTATCGGGCCAGACCCAGCTGCGCACCCTGCGTCGGCCGGCCAATCTCGAGGATCTGTTTCTCAAGCTCACCGGACGCCAGATTCGGGAGGAGTCCTGATGCGGCCCACGGCGACCCCACCCCTGTCGATTTGGCGCTCGCCCAGGCCAAGTCTGCGATGGGTGCCTGTGTTCCGACGCAACCTGCTGGTCTGGCGCAAGCTCATGCTGCCCAGCCTGATCGGCAATATCGCCGAGCCGCTGATCACCCTGGTGGCCTTCGGTTTTGGGCTGGGGGCTCTGGTGGGCCAGGTGCAACTAGCCAACGGCCAGGCTGTGAGCTATTTGGTATTCCTGGCCTCCGGCTCGATCTGCATGAGCGCCATGAATGCGGCCAGCTTTGAGGCCCTGTACTCGGCCTTTTCACGCATGCAGGTACAGCGCACCTGGGACAGCATCATGAATGCACCCATCGATCTGGACGATGTGGTGATGGCCGAGATGCTCTGGGCCAGCTTCAAATCGCTTTTTGCCACCGTCGTCATCCTGGGCGTCATGCTGGCCCTGTCAATCAGTCACAGCCCCTATGTCCTGCTGGCCCTGCCCCTACTGGCGCTGAACGGCATGGTCTTTGCCAGCATCGCCTTGATCTTCAATGCGCTGGCCAAGGGCTATGACTTCTTCACCTACTACTTCACGCTCTACCTGACACCCACCACCTTCTTGAGCGGCGTGTTCTTCCCACGCGAGCAATTGCCACCCCTGCTGCACACCCTATCGCAGTGGCTGCCCTTGACGGCGGCCGTCGAATTGATGCGCCCCCTGTTCCTGGGCCAATGGCCCGCGCAAGCCGCGCAGCATCTTCTGGTGTTACTCAGCTACGGTGCCACAAGCTTCTACCTGGCCCTGGCCCTCACGCGCAAGCGCTTTCGAGCCTGACATCGCGCCAGGGGCGGCGCCTCTTCACCGCCGGAATCGCGACGATAGGGCGACCCATGGAGCTAAAGCGCTGGCAACCAGGTGGCAATGGCGGGCCAGAAAAACATGGCGAGCAGCAGCAACACGCTCAGGGTCACATAGGGGGCGACGGCCCGAAATATATCGAGAGTGCTGACCTCCGGCGGAGCTACCCCGCGCATGGTCATGAGCAGCAAGCCGTGGGGCGGCAACAGCAAGCCCAACTGCATGCACATGAGGAACATCACGCCGAACCAGACCGGATCGATACCCAGGCTGTTGACCAGCGGCATGAAGATGGGCAGCGTGATCATCATCATGCTGACCTGATCGACAAAAAGACCCAAAAAAATCAACAGGGCCATCATGCCCAGCACCACCGCCTCCTTCGACCAGCCCTGACCGGTGATCCACTGCACCAGCCCGTTGCTCGCCCCTGAAAAAGACAGCAGCTGCGCAAAAGTGGTGGCGCCCAGAATGATGAACAAAATCATTCCGGAAATACCAGCCGTGCCCATCAGGGCGCGTCGCAAGGCATGCCAACTCAGACAGCGGTAGGCCGCAGCCAAAACCATGGTGGCAAAAGCACCAAGGGCCGCACATTCGGTCGGCGTGGCCCAGCCGGCGGCCAGGGCGCCCACCACCACCGCAAAAATCGACAATGTTGGCAGCACATAGGCAAAGAGCAAATGCCAGCGCGCCCAACCCTTGTGCGCGCTGACCTCCCTCTCCTCCGGCGCCAGCGCAGGATTGAGCTTGACGCGCAACACGATCCAGGCAATGAAGGCCACCGACAAAATCAAGCCCGGCACGATGCCGCCGAGCAGCAACTTGGAAATTGAAATACCCGAGAGCGAGCCGAGCAGCACCGTCAGGGCCGACGGCGGAATCAGCATATCCACCGCGCCTATGGCCATGATCGGGCCGGTGGCCAGTCTCGGGTGGTAGCCCCGGGCGAGCATGACTGGCAGCATCAGCGAGCCCAACATGGCCGTGGTGGCAATCGTCGAGCCAGAGATCGCTGAAAAGACCGTGCCGGCCACCACCGCCACCACCGCCAGCCGGCCGGGCACACGGGTGATCAGGCGATCAATGCCCTCGATCACCTTGTGCGCCAGCCCGGTATGAAACAGCACCTCACCCATGAGTACAAAAAGCGGGATCGGCGTCAGCGCAAACGCGGCCACCGAACTGACGCTGCTGCGGGCCAGTTGCACCAGGCCGGCCTCGCCGCCCATGTAGATCCAGGCCCCGACGAGGTTGACCGCCAAAAAGGTCAGAGCGACCGGCATGCCAATGAGCAGTAACGCGGTCGATCCGCCCAAGAGCAACCAGGCTGCCAGCGTCCAGCTCATGATCCGTCTTTCATGGCGCGCTCTAGGCGGCGCTCACCGCATCGCGGCGCGGCCCGCGTTCTGCACGCCAGAGCCGGTGCATGCGAAACAGCATCTCGACGGACAGCAGCCCAAAGGCCACCGGCACCGGCGCCAGGGTCCACCATTCAGGCATGACCAGCGTCTTGATACTCAAGGAACCGGCGGCCATGCTGTCAACGGCCGCCTTGCCAGAAACCCCCATCAACACCACGCAAGTGGCCAAGCCGATCAAGTCGCCCAACCACTCCAGCGCCCAGGCCAGGCGCGGCGGCAAAGGCTGCAGCAGGATGTCCACCCGTATGTGCTGCCCCTGTCGCAGCAGCCAGGGGGCCACGCACAGGGTCACTAGCAGGAGCAACCATTCGGAGATCTCGTTGCTCCAGGCCAAGCCGCGGGGCAGGCCCTCAAACGCTGCATTGCGCAATGCCACATCGGTGACGATGATCATCATCATGGCCAGCAACAGGAGGCAGCCCAGCAAAGCCAGGGCCGCCAGCAGGCGGCCCCAGAGTACGGACAGGCGCTCGATCACCGCGCTCAGCGGGAGAAGAGAGCCTTGAAGCGCGCCGCCACCTCGGGGCTCTGCTTGGCTGCGCCGGCCCAGCCGACCTCATAGGCGCGATCGCGGAAGGCCTTGGCGGTGGCGGCATCAAAACTGATGACCTGGATGCCAGCCTTGGTTTGGCGCGCTATCTCATCGGCAGCGTACTTGCTCCAAAAAGTGTTCTCCGCTTCCAAAGCCAGCACCTGCCGATTCAGGAAGGTGCGCTGGGCATCGCTGAGCTTGCGATAGGCCGGCAGATTCATGATCAGCGACACCTCCGCGTCATAGAAGCCAGGGTCAACGCGGAACTTGGTTTTTTCATGCCAGTTCAAGTCGAAGATGCCGCCGATCGGCCAGCCGTAGCCATCGACCACACCGCGCTCAAGGGCGGTATAGACCTCGCCGGGCGGGGTGGTGATCACACTGGCATTGAGGGCCTGGAAAAAGTCTCGGTAGACCGGCGTGATACGAATCTTCTGGCCGGCCAAATCAGGCTTGTCGATCTTCTTGTTGGTGTAGATGTGGAAGGGCTGGTTCTCCACCATGCGGCCGAGATACTGCATATTGCCCTTGTCATTCCAAACCCGGTTGATCGCATCAAAAGCACCATTCTTGCGCTGCTCGGCCACCGGGATCTGGGTCAGTTTGAGGAAGTCGGCCTCTGGCATCACATTGGTGTAGAAGGCCCCGGTGTTGAGCGCCATGTCCACCACACCGGTCTTGACCGCATTGCCCACCTCAAACGAGGGTATGGCCTTGGGCCCTCCAATGAAATTGATCTGCAACAAGCCCTTGCCCTCGGCATTGAACTTGGCAATCCATGGCTGGAGGCGTTGCACATAAATACCATTCTCAGCAAAGCCGCTGACCAGTCGCAGCGTGGTCTCCTGGGCTCCGGCCGTCGAAGCCAGGCCGATCCATGACGCTGCCAAAACTTTAAGCCACATTCTTTTTTGCATCGTTGTCTCCCTAGGTGAGGTTGGTGAGGTTGAAAACATCCGGCAAGGTCCTGCTCAGGCACTGCGCAGCGCCTGCTCCAGCGCCCGGCCACTGTCATCGGCCAGCGCCGCCGCAAGCAGGGACTGCAGGCGTTGCGCCGCATCGGGCTGTTGGCCCACGACCGGCAACTGGGCCATGATCATCTCAAAGTGTCGCCATCCACGAGCGTGGGTGTCCCCATAACCGCGCACCAGAGACTGCGCGCGCGCCACCTGCAAGGCCAGATCAGGCTGCTGCGGCAGCAGGGCCGAAAGCTCGACGAGCCAGGCCTCGATGCGCTGCTGCTCGACTTGATAGCGCAGAGAGTACGGCCGCCAGCGGCGCAGGCACGCCACCCCATAGAGCACCATAAAACCACGCAAGGAGCTGGTACGCACCACACGGCCGCGGGATACAAAGCGCCCCAGAAGACGGCGCGCCCAGCCCGTGCGCAAGAGCCAGCGCCCCAGGCCAGCTGGCAAGGTGTCGGCCACTTCTTCGATACGCGGGTGCAAGAACTCATGAATGTGCAGCCCCTGCTGAGCAGCCCGTCGCACTTCCTGGCTGACGCGCTCGAAACGGCTGCGGCGTATTTTCAGGTCGGCCACCCGCACCGTGTCCTCGTAAGTCATCCACAAAGCCAAATGCCGCGCCACCTCAGCCACCACCCGCGCGCCCGCCTCTGAGGCCGGCGCCCGCGCAACCAGGGCCTCAAGCCGGTCCAGATAGAGATCTGCGTAGCGCTCATCCTGGTAATCGCTCAGGCGCACGATGGCGTGCAGGGCCGGGGCCTGGGCCGCAGTCGGCAGCAGCCTACGCAGACGCGTGCCGCGCTCGATGAGTCGGGGACCCAGGGCCGGCCCATCGACATCGTGGGCGGGCGGACCGCCGCTGCCCGATGGCTGTGCGGCCAGCCAGCCGGCCGCAAACGCCTTCAGACTGGAGGCCACGCCAACACCACCGCGCTCGATGCTGGCCTCGAACTGCGCCCGGCTGAAAGGCAGGCTGCCACTGCCGGCAAGAGCGCCATACAGCGCCGCTCCAATCGGACTGCCGTTGGCTTCAGCCAACTCGGCGAAATTGGCGCCTACGAAGACCCGTGCCGCCTGCCTGGCGCCCTCGAGCAGACGCCGCGCATCCACACGCCCGTCGGAGACTGCGGTGCGCTCGGTCATCGAATAGACACGGTGGGTCGAGGCAATCAAGGTGGTGCGATCGGAATTGACCAATTGACGCTGTAGAGCCCGCCCCGCCTCCATCAATTCGGAAGCCACCACGATATCGACCGCACCCGGAAAAGGACTGAGCGCCATCACAGGCCTTTGCCCGTCGCGGTCAGCCGGCATCATCTCCAGGTAATAAATGGTGGCGCCGGTACGCTGAGCCACACCCGGGACCGATGTGGTTTGAGCTAGAAAGCCGTTGTGCTCGGCCAAATCAACCAGCCAGTCCGCCAGCACACCGCCGCCCTCACCGCCCATGGCCAAGATGGCCAGCGTGATCAGCCCCTCGGACGAAGGCGTCGGCGCCGCGCTCATGCCAGCAATCCTTGCAGACGCCGCTCCAGTCGGCCCTGTAACCAGCCGATTACCGCAAGCCGCATCCGATTGAGCCAATGTTCAAGGGCACTGGGGTTGTCGATGATTTCAGCGCGATAGAAAGAAGGGCACAGGATGGCCGCATGCGAGACCTCGCCACACAGGCCGCAGCCGACGCAACTGTCGATGACGGTAGTCACCGGGTCGGTACGCAGGGGATCCGGATTGGGCTTGATCGTCAGCGAGGGGCAACCCGACAGACGAATGCAAGAGCGGTCGCCGGTGCAGGTATCGGAGTCCACCCCGAATCGCTCCCTCACGACCCGCAAGCCTTGCGCGGCCTGCTTGCGCCTGAGCGGCCGCTCACGGCGCTGTCGGTTGAGCATGCACTCGCTCTGCGCCACCACCACCTTCGGGCCGCGCTCACGGGTGGTCAATGCCTCACGCAGGGCCTGCTTCATGTCAGCCAGACTGTAGGTGTGGGTGACGGTGCGTACCCAGTCCACGCCGACACCGCGTACCGCCTTTTCGATCGGGTGGTTGGTGGCCCGAATCTCATTGCGCGCCTTGGAGGAGAGCAAATCCTGTCCACCGGTGGCCGCCGAGTAACCGTTGTCCACCACCAGCAGGACATTGTCAGTTTTGTTAAACACCGCGTTGCCCACGCCGCTGGTCAACCCGTTGTGCCAGAAGCCGCCGTCACCCATGATGGCCAGCGTGCGGTGCTCGGTCTCGGGGGTGTTGAACGCCGAGGCGCCGGCCCAGCCCAGGCCGTACCCCATGGTGGTCGAACCAATGCCAAAAGGCGGCAGGATGGAGAACAAGTGGCAACCGATGTCGGCGCTGACATGTCGCGGACCCAACTCCTTCTCGAGCATCTTGAGCGCCGTAAAGATCGGCCGCTCGGGGCAGCCCGTGCAAAACGAAGGCGGTCGCGGATGGACCTGGGCCACCGCCGCAGACACCACAGCCGGCATTGCTGCGGACACCGGTGCTGGCAGCGCAACCGCGCCAGCGCCCTCCAAATACTTGCGCAAACCCTCCAGCATGACCGCGCCGGTGTACTCGCCAGCCATCGGCAACAGGTCCTTGCCATGCACTCGGGTGCTGCTGCCGGCGCGGTGCAAGATGGTGTGGAGGTTTTGCGCAATAAAGTCGGGCTGCCCCTCCTCCACCACCAGCACGGAACGCTTGCCCTCGCAAAAATCGAGCACTTCCTCATCGACCAGGGGGTAGGTCACGCCCAGCACATACACCGGAATCTGGCTCTTGCCGTAAACATCGGCCAAGCCCAACAGGTGCAGGGCCCGCATCACGCCGTTGTACATCCCCCCCTGCGTGATGATGCCCACATCGCGCGCCCGGGGCGAGAACATCTCATTGAGACCGTGCTCACGAATGAAGCGCACCGCAGCCGGCCAGCGCTTTTGGATCTTCTCCTGCTCATGCAGATAGCTGGCGGGCGGCAGCACGATGCGCTGGGTGTCGCGTTCGGGCCTCTCGATCGCATCCTTCAGTCCATAGCCGGGCCGCCGGTTGGCACGGGTCTGAAACTGTCCGTGCACATGGCAGGCGCGGATGCGCAACTCAAGCATCACCGGCGTATGGCTGGCCTCTGAGAGCTCGAAACCTTTTTCGACCATACGCACAATCGAGGGCAGATTGGGCCGCGGATCGAGCAACCAGACCTGTGACTTCATCGCAAAGGCGTGCGAGCGCTCCTGCATGATGCTCGAACCCTCGCCGTAGTCTTCGCCCACAATGATCATGGCCCCGCCGCGCACGCCACCGGAGGCCAGATTGGCCAGCGCGTCGCTGGCCACATTGGTGCCCACGGTGGACTTGAAGGTCACCGCCCCCCGCAGCGGGTAATTCACGCTGGCTGCCAGCGTGGCCACCGCCGTCGCTTCACTGGCACTGTGTTCAAAGTGCACGCCCAGTTCCGCCAAAATGTCGTTGGCGTCGGTCAGCACATCCATCAAATGCGAAATTGGCGCGCCCTGATACCCGGCCACATAGGACACACCGGACTGGAGCAGGGCTTTGGTCACCGCCAGGATCCCTTCGCCGCGAAAGGTCTGGCCCTCGCCCAGCCTGAGCTTTTGCACTTCTTGCAGGAACGATCGTTCAGCCATGCGCGCAGTGTAGGCCCGCCGCGCCCGGACCGTCTTGCCGGGGGCTCAGAGAAAACCCGAGAAAAATCTGAGCGCTTCGGGGGAAACCCTCAGGCCCACCTGACCCAAGGCGGACCAGAATCGAAACTTTCTATGGTTTGTCAATTTATGATGGACCCTCGACCTAGGAGACCTTGATGAAAGCACTTCGACTGACTTGCCTGCTTGCCGCCACCCTGATCGCCGCCGGCAGCAGCGCCCTTGCTCAAACTCCCAACCGGATCAAAATCGGTCTGGTCAGCACCCTGTCCGGGCCCAATGGTGCTCTGGGCGAGGAAATCCGGGACGCCTTCAACTTGGCGGTGCAGCTCAACGGCGGCAATCTCGGCGGTGTGCCGGTCGAAGTCATCGTCGGCGACGACCAGTTCAACCCCCAGGTAGGCAAGCAGCTCTTTGAGCGCATGGTCAAGCGCGACAAGGTCGACTTCATGACCGGCGTGGTGTTTTCCAACATCATGCTCGCCGGCTTGCCCGAGGCGACCAACGAGCGCGTCTTCTATGTCAGCCCGAATGCGGCGCCATCGCCGCTGGCCGGCAAGGAGTGCAATCCCTTCTTTTTTGTGGCCTCCTGGCCCAATGACGCTTACCACGAGATGGCCGGTCAGCACGCCACGGCCCGTGGCTTCAAGTCGGCCTACCTGCTCGCGCCCAACTATCAGGCGGGCAAGGACTCTTTGGCCGGTTTCAAGCGTTTCTATAAGGGCAAGGTGGTCGATGAGGTCTACACCAAGCTGGGGCAACTCGACTACTCGGCCGAACTGGCGCAGATTCGCGCCGCCAAGCCCGAGGTGATGTACGCCTTCCTGCCCGGTGGCATGGGCGTGAACTTCATCAAGCAGTTCGTGGCGGCCGGCCTGAACAAAGACATCCGTCTGCTGCTGCCCGGCTTTGGCGCCGATCAGGACATCAGCCGCGGCGTCGGCGATGTGATGCTGGGCATCAACGACACCGCCCATTGGGCCCTGGACCTGAACAATGCGGCCAACCGTCGCTTCGTGGCGGAGTTCGAGAAGGCCTACAAACGCCTGCCCACGGTGTACGCGGCGCAAGGCTATGACACCGCCCTCATCCTGGATGCGACCATCCGGTCGGTCAAGGGCAATCTGAGCGACAAGGACGCTGTGCGTAAAGCGCTGCGCGAGGTCAAGTTCGACTCGGTGCGCGGTTCTTTCCGCTTCAATACCAACCACTACCCCATCCAGAACTACTACCTGCGCGAAGTCAAAAAAGACGCCCAGGGTCGCCTGGTCAATTTGCTGGCCTCGCCCCAGCCGATTGCCACCAACCATGGCGATGCCTATGTGCAGGAATGCACCATGCGCTGATCGCAGCCCCTGTCGGCCCATCCCCGCGCCGCTTGAGGGTGGCGACGGGGTTTTTCGTTTGCGGGCCCGCCTGGCCCAACGCCTCGCTACACTAAGCTCATGACCTGGATCCTGTTCCTTGAGCAGGCCCTCAACGGCCTGCAGTTTGGACTCATGCTCTTCCTGCTGGCCTCGGGGCTGACGCTGGTGTTCGGCATCATGGACATGATCAACCTGGCCCACGGCGCGCTCTACATGGTGGGCGCGTTCCTGGCGGCCTGGCTCGCACAATTGACGCAATCGTTCGTTCTGGGCATCCTGCTGGCCGTTCCGCTGACAGCCCTGTTCGGCATGGTGATGGAGTCGACGCTGCTGCGCACGCTCTATGCGCGTGACCATATGTCGCAGGTGCTGGCCACCTTCTCGCTGATTCTCATCATCAACGAAACAGTTCGCATGATCTGGGGCACCGATATGCCGCTGGCGGCTCCCGCATCGCTATCAGGCCCGGTTGAGCTGCTGCCCGGCCTCTACTACCCGAGCTACCGTCTCGTCATCATTGCCGTGGGTCTGGTGCTTGCAGGTCTTTTGTACCTGGCAGTCACCCGCACGAGAGTGGGCGCCTGGGTACGCGCTGGCGCCTCCAACCGCGAGATGGCCATGGCCATGGGCATCAACATCAAAAGGCTGTTTACCTTGGTGTTTGGCCTGGGAGCGGCCCTTTGCGCGGTGGCCGGCGCATTGCTCGGCCCCTTGATGGCGGTCCAGGTGGGCATGGGCGAGACCGTGCTGATCCTGGCCTTCGTGGTCATAGTCATCGGTGGTATCGGCTCGATTTGGGGTGCCTTTGTTGGTTCGCTGCTGGTGGGCTTCGTCGACACCTTTGGCCGCACCCTGATGCCGGCGCTGTTCCGAGAAATCTTTCCACCGCAGGTGGCCAGCGCCGCTGGTCCAGCAGTGGCCTCCATCATGGTCTACCTGCTGATGGCGGTGGTTTTATTCCTCAGGCCCCAGGGTCTGTTTTCAAGACGCTGAAGGCATGCAACTCGGACCGTCCCCCGCATCAGCCCTGCCCAAGCCCGCTTCCTGGCCCGTCTGGCTCCTGCTGACGCTGGCTGCAGCCGCCCTTGGGTTTTGGATGCACGGCGCCGGCCTGGACTACTACCTGTCCATGATCAGCCGCATGATGATCTACGGACTGGCCGCCTGCAGCCTCAACCTCATTTTGGGGTATGGCGGTCTGGTGTCCTTCGGCCACGCCGCCTACCTGGGTATCGGTGCCTACACCGTGGGTATCCTGATCACCGAAGGCATGCCCAACGGCTGGCTGGGCTTCGGGCTGGCCATGGTGGTGTCGGCTCTGCTGGCTTTGGTCATCGGTGCCATCTCGCTGCGCACCAAAGGTGTGTACTTCATCATGATCACACTGGCCTTTGCGCAGATGCTGTTCTACCTGGTCAACTCGGTCAAGGCCTACGGCGGTGACGAGGGGCTGAACATCAAAATGCGCTCGGACTTCGGCCTGGGCATCGTGCTCAAAAACAATCTGCACTTCTTTCTGCTGGTGCTCTTTTGTCTGGTGGTGTGCCTGGCCTTCATGCACATGGTGATGCGTTCTCGCATGGGCCGAGTGGTGCTGGCCCAGCGTGACGACGACATTCGCACCGAGGCGCTGGGCTTTGCGGTGTACCGCTACCAGCTGGCCCTGTTTGTGATGGCCGGAGCCATCGGCGGACTGGCTGGAGCGCTGCTGGTCAACCAGCAAAACTATGTCAGCCCCAACCTCATGCACTGGACCCAGTCGGGTGTACTGATGATCATGGTCATTCTCGGTGGCGTGGGGACACTCGCTGGGGGCTTGTGGGGCGCGCTGCTGTTGCTCACCCTGGAGGACCTGATTGCCGAAGTCACCCCGCACTGGCAGTTCTATGTGGGCTGGGTTCTGCTTGCGGTGGTCCTGCTCGCACCCAAAGGGCTATCGGGGCTGCC
The DNA here is from genome assembly GCA_016868205.1 of Betaproteobacteria bacterium. GTDB lineage: Bacteria > Pseudomonadota > Gammaproteobacteria > Burkholderiales > Burkholderiaceae_C > Polaromonas. The sequence continues at coordinate 25,634 of VGHR01000008.1, read as the reverse complement.
CGATCTGTGGCGCCGCAAGCCCACGCCCCCTTCCGGAGGCGACGCATGAGCACGCAAGGGCCTGCGGCGGTTCTTGAAATTCGCAAGCTGGTCAAGAGCTTCGGGGCCCTGCGCGCCACGGACGGCGTGTCGCTGCAAGTGCGGCCCGGCGAAATCCACGCGCTGATCGGCCCCAACGGGGCTGGCAAGACCACACTGGTGGCCCAGCTCTCCGGTCAGCTGCGCCCCGATGAGGGCGAGATCCTTTTTATGGGTCAGGTCATCAACGATGTCAGCGCCCACGCACGGGTAGGCCTGGGCATGGTGCGATCTTTTCAAATCACGCGCCTGTTCAAATCATTCTCGGTTGTCGACAATGTAGCGCTGGCGGTCCAGTCTTTACAGCCCCAACGCGGCTCGATCTGGCGCAGCGTGGCCAAAGACCAGGCTCTCTACGAAACGGCCATGGCCCTGCTCAAGAAAGTCGGTCTGGCCGAGCGCGCCGAGCAGCTTGCCCCGGCTCTCTCGCACGGCGAGCAGAGGGTGCTGGAACTCTCGCTGGCCCTGGCCACCGAGCCCAAGCTGCTGCTACTGGACGAACCGATGGCCGGCACAGGGCCGGAAGAATCGCAGCGCATCGTCGAAATGATCGACTCGCTGCGGCGCGACAAGCAGATGGCCGTCTTGCTGGTCGAACACGACATGGACGCGGTATTCCGCCTGGCCGACCGTATCTCGGTGCTGGTCAACGGCGCGCTTATCGCCAGTGGCAGTCCCGAAGACATTCGCAAGGATCCCCAAGTTCGCGCCGCGTATCTAGGCGATGAAGCGGTGAGCCCCGCGGGAGCGCCGGCATGAACGCGCCGCTGCTGGCCGTGAACCACCTGCGCGTGGCCTATGGGGCCAGCCAGGTGCTGTTCGATGTCGATCTCCAAGTACGCGCTGGCGAAGTGATCGGTCTTCTGGGCCGCAACGGCATGGGCAAGACCACCCTGATCCGCAGCATCATCGGGCTCAAGGACACACAGTCGGGCACGGTGGCTTTCGATGGCCAGCCGGTGCAAGGCAGTCGCCCGGACGCCATCGCGCGCCTGGGCGTAGCCCTTGTGCCTGAAGGCCGGCAGGTCTTCCCCAACCTCAGCGTAGACGAACACCTGAGCGCCTTTGCCAACCAGCGCCATGCGCGCGGTACACCTTGGACGCCGGAGGCGGTTTACGCGCTGTTCCCACGCCTGGCCGAGCGCAAAAGCAATATGGGCAACCAGCTCTCTGGCGGCGAGCAGCAAATGCTGGCCATTGGACGCGCCCTGGTCACCAACCCCAAGCTGCTCATCTTTGACGAGGCCACAGAAGGCCTGGCCCCGCTGATCCGGGAAGAAATCTGGCGCTGCATCGAACAACTGCGTCAGGCCGGGCAGACCTTGATCGTGGTCGACAAGTATGTCAGCCGACTGGTGCGCATAGCCGATCGCCACATCATCCTGGAAAAGGGCAAGGTGGCCTGGCAAGGCAGCTCCAGCGCCCTGGCCGCCGACCAGGCGTTGTGGCACCGGTATCTGGGGGTGTGAGCGCGCTGCGGCGCTGGCGCCTGCCGGTCAGCCCGTCGAGCGCAGCAGCGTGAACAGCAACACGACCAGACCCAAGCCCAGATTGACCGACACCCAGAGCCGAATCTGGCCCAGTGTTGCAGCCCCAGCGGGCCCATCGGATGCGGCGACGGCCTGGCTCAAGCGCTTGTAGAGCGCAAAGCGGATGTGCATGAAGATGGCCACCATGGCCACACCGAGCACCGTCATCACGGTCCAGGCCAAGGGCATCTCGAAGCTGCCGCCCGACTGCACCACTTGTTTGGCCACCCGCCCGAGCATCCAGATGCCGCTGACCAGCGCCAGTAAAGAGGCCACCAGCACCGCCTTGAAAAAGCGTCCAAGGACTTCGTGCATCAGGCGCAAGCGCACCGGGGGTTCCAGCTGCGCCAGCGCAGGGCGCAAAAAGAAGTGGGCGAAAACCATACCGCCGATCCAAACCACAATGGACAGCACATGCAGGGTCTTGAGGGTGGCGTAAATCATCGAGTCGTCCTTTTCAGCAGAGCTTTTCTAAGCCTTACAAATCACGCAGCGCCGCTTGCACCTGTTGCACGAACGCTTGCGCATCCCCCTGGGCCTGCGCCTGCAGCAGGGCGAGCTTGACCAGGAACAGCTCGGCCTTCTCCACACCCGCCTGATCGATGGCCTGCGCCAAGGTGTCGTAAACCGCCTCAAGACCCGCCCTATCCAGCTGGGGAATACTCTTCATCTTCAACCCCTCAGGCACAGACCGCCTGGCCCGTGTTCGGATGCACGCCAGCCCCAAGCGCCCGAAGCAAGGCCGCCTCAAGCCGATCAACATCGAGCGCCCTCCATCGCGCGCACACATGCTGATCGGGCCGCAACAGGTACGCCGCGCCGTCAGCCCCCACGCCATACTTTGCGCGGGCCCGTCCCCCGCTATCGGCCAGCGTCTGGTCCGCGCCAGCGACAGCACCCCCCACAGCGGTGATGCGCAAGCCCAAGCCACGCGCGCGCCAGGCTCGCACCCGCTCCACGACCGCCTCCGGTAGCGCCGCCGCGCCAGCGAAAACCAAGAGATCGAAACCACCGCCTAAATGGTCCAGCAGGTAGTCACCGGGTGCCAACTGCACATTGCTCGGCGGTGCTCCTTTGGCTGGACCCGCCTCAAACAGCGCATCATCATCGTCTTGGCTGTTGAGCGCCGAGTCGGTGTACTCATGCGGCCGCGAGGTGCGCCAATGATAGAGCGGACGCACAAAGTCCTGCGTCAGCGAGAGCGAGAGTACCGCATCGCGCAGCATCCGAAAGCCCCGGGAAGGCGGGGCCATGAACCGCGTACTCTTGCCCGACTCGTCAATGATCTCGCGCGCGGCACCCACCCGCTCGGCACTGTAATTTCGCATCAAGCCAGAGCCAGCCAAGCCGCGCACGGTGTAGGCCAAGTGCCATCCGAGCGACTGTGCGTCCTGGAAAGCGGTGTTGGCCCCACGCACGCCAAAAATCGGCAGCAAGTGCGCCGCATCGCCGACAAAAACCACCCGGCCGTGCAGGTAATCGGACAAGGTCAAGGTGCGCGCAGAGTACACCGAACTCCAATCCATCTCCCAGGGCGTCCCGGCAAAGCCAATCATCGCGAGTTGAGCATCAATACGCTTTTTGAGCGACTCGGGTCGCAAAGCCTCTTCGGAGGATTCCCCCGGGGGCAGCTGATAGTCCACCCGCCAGATATTGTGCGGTTCGCGATGCATCAGGATGGTGTTGCCCGGATTCCAGGGAGGATCAAAAAAGGCCAGGCGCTCGGTGGGCAGAGGCAAGTCGATGCGAATGTCTGCGATGACAAAGACGCCTTCATAGGACGCGCCTTCCATCGACAGCTGCATCTGACTGCGCAAGCCCGAGCGACCGCCGTCCGCAGCGACCAACCAATCGGCACGCAGCGCATAGGCCCCAGCAGGTGTATCCACATGCACTCGCACGCCATCGTCGAGCAAGTCGATCCGCTCGATCTTGTTGCCCCATCGAAAGTCAATCAGTGGACTTTTTTCACAGGCCTCATAAAGATACTGCTCCAAAAACTGCTGCTGGATGTTGAGCACAGGTGCAAAGCGGTCGTCGGGGTCATGCGCCGCCTCCATACGATAAACAAGCTGGCCGCGATAAAAAGAATTGCCGAAGCGCCAGGGCAAGCCCTGCGCCGTCATACGATCGGCAACGCCCACCTGTTGCAAAATTTCCAGACTGCGCCGAGTAAAGCAGATCGCCCGGCTCCCCTGCGTCAATTGCAACTCGGCGGCGCAAACCACGCTGGCCACGCCATGACGCGCAAGTTCCAGCGCTGTCACAAGGGCCGCGGGACCCGAGCCCGCGATGACCACCGGATGACGCCCCTCAGGCGCACCCGATCGGGGCAACCAGGGCTCGTGCACCTGGTACGAGAAATACAAAGAAGGCCGCGGGATGGAACTGGGCGTGTGCATCCGACGATGTTACTTAAACGCCCGATCGGTGCCTCAAAAATGCTGCGCGGCCACGCTGCGCAAGCACTCCATGACAAAGCGGCTGGCCGGACTGAGGGCCCCCTGCCTGCGGCGCGTCATACCCACCGGCCGCACCCATTCAACCCCGGCCACGGACAAGGCACGCAACTGGCGGGCGCGCTCTTCCCAGTAGATCAGCTCCCGCGGAATAAAGGTCAGCGCATCGGATTGCATGACCATGGCTTTCATCAGCACGGTGGAAGTGGTCTCGATCTGTGCGTTGGGTGGATTGATGCCATGGCCGCGAAAAAAGTCGTCGAAGGCCTGCCGCTCGAGCTCACGCTGACGCGGCAGCACCCACTGCTGCTGGGCCAGCAGCGCTGGGGTGACCTGCCGCAGCCGCCCCAGCGGATGATCGGAGCGGGCCACCACCACCGCGCTTTCGGTAAAGAGCGTCTCGTGCAACAACTCTGGGTCTTGCGCCCGCCCGGGTACCGATGAAAGCGCAAAATCAATATCGCCCTGCTTGACCGAGGGCATCAGCGATTCGTTGAGTCCGTAGAGTACGCTGACCTTGAGCTCGGGCCGGCTCTGGCTCACCCGCGTCAGGGCCAAGGGCAGCAGGCGAGTCGCCTCGGTAGGCCCGCAGCCCACAATGACATGGCCTTTCTGCGCGCCCTTGAGCGACTCAATCTCGCCGGCGGCATGCCGAAACTCAGCCTCGACCACCTGCCCGTGATAACGCAGCGCCTCGCCAAAGGCAGTCGCGACAACACCAAAACGCCCGCGCTCAATCAAAGGCACACCCAAGCTGCGCTCAAGCGCCTTGATAGCCTTAGACAAGGCGGGCTGCGACACCCCCAACTGAGCAGCCGCCTCGGTCAGGCTGCCGCATCGAACCGCCGCGAGAAAAAACTGCACCTTCCGGTAATCCATAACCCATGGTAATGGAAAACAGCGCTGCGGTTGTTGCAAGTCCCTCGGCGTCTTGCTAACTTCAGCAACTATTGCGTTTGCCTAGGGAGATCCCATGACCCGCCTGAACCTGGACCACCTTGTCCAACCCGACCGGGTGCACCGCACCGTCTACACCGACCAGGCCATCTTTGATCTGGAGATGGAACACATTTTCGAATCAGCCTGGATCTACTGTGGGCATGAATCGCAGGTCAAGGAGCCGGGGCAGTTTCAAACGCTGCAAATTGGCCGGCAGCCCATGGTCATGGTGCGCGCCAAGGACCAAAAAATCCATGTGCTTTACAACCGCTGTCCGCACCGCGGGGTGCAGGTCTGCGGCAGCCATAGCGGCAACACCGGCAGCAGCTTCGTTTGCCCCTACCACGCCTGGAGCTTTCATCTCGACGGACGGGTGCGTGCGATCCCGCTGATGCAGGGCTATGAAGGCACGCGCCTGAGCACCGACGATCCCAATTGCAGCATGGCCCGGGCGGCGCGGGTGGACAGCTATCGCGGCTTCGTGTTTGCCAGCCTCAGCCCGTCCGGCCCTTCGCTGATCGACTTTTTGGGCGACGCCAAAGTGGCCTTCGACGATATGTGCGACCGCTCCCCCGAAGGCGAGGTCGAAGTGGTGCCCATTTGCCACCGGATGGTGCAGCAGTCCAACTGGAAATTCTTCATGGAAAACCAGCTCGACGCACTACATCCATCCGTCACGCACCAATCCACCGGCGTATCGGCGCGGCGGGTGGAAAAGCGACTGAAAGAGCAGCAGGGCAGCGCACCCCTGCACTTTCATTACCTCTCCACCTTCGCCTCCAGCTTTGACCAGTGGGACTCGGTACAAACCGTCAATTTCCCGAATGGCCACGGCATTCTCAAGGCCTACATGGGGCTGCGGCCGCAAGATCCGGACACCCTCGAGCACGAGGCTCTGCTGCGCAAAGCCTACGGCCCTGAAAAAACCGAGGAATACCTGTCACGCAGTATTCACCATGTGCTGATCTACCCGTATTTGTCGGTGCAATCGCCGCTGCAGCAGTTGCGCTGTTTGCGGCCCTTGGGCCCAGACAAAACGCTCTCGGAGATCTGGCACTTCCGTTTGAAGGGAGCCCCCGAGGCCATCTACCGCCGTTCGATGTGGTACTTCAACCTGGTCAACTCGCCGGCCACCATGATCAACGCCGACGACCTTGAAAATTGGACCCGGGGCCAAAATGGTTTGCAGTCCAAGGGCAATGACTGGGTGAGTTTTCACCGCAACATGGGCGGGGACACCGAAAGGGAGGGTGTGCTCTATTCCAACAACGGCACCTCCGAGGTCGTGATGCGTAACCAGTTCAAAGCCTGGCGCAATTACATGAGCCGGGCCCAGACATCGGCTACGGCCTGAGAGGAGACTCCTGTGTCCAAAATCGAAGTCAAGCAAGCCCTGGGCAGTGGCGTCGTTATCGAGGCGGTTCAGTCCCTCACCGGCGCCGAGGCCATCGCGCCCGACCACATGGGCCGCAGCCGCGAGAGCGCTGTAGGTTATGTACCCAAAAACCTACCCATTCATGCGGCGCAGTTGCGCGAGGTGCAGGTGCTGTTGACACAGCAAGCAACTCTGCTCGATGCACGGCAGTGGGGCGCCTGGATGGATCTGTTCGCCGAGGACGGGGTGTACTGGGTTCCGGCCGCGCCCGAGCAAACTGACTGGACCTCGCAAGCCTCTATCTTTGCCGAAGACCGTCTGCTGATGGAAATCCGCGCTGCACGCCTGCTGCACCCCAACGCTTGGTCGCAGGCGGCGCAATGGGCCACCCACCACCTGCTGGGATCGACGCTGATTGAGGCGGTGCAAGGCGATAGCCTGTCGTCTTACACCCCCTTCCAGATGATGGAGGTCCGGCGCGACAAGGTGCGCCACTTCGGCGGCAGCTATCGACACCACCTGGTTAAACAGCAAGGACACTGGAAGATCCGCTTGCAGCGCGTCGATCTGTTTAACGCCCAGGCCAGTTACGATTATGTGATTCAGGCCTGGGTCTGACCCGCCTGAAACATGCATGTGGAAACCTGCCGAACGGATTAAATTTTTTCCAGCCCGGGCTAGCGTCCCCAGTCGCCAGCAGGCCCTGGCCTCACGCCTGTTCAGTCCGGTGCAACTGGGCCCCCTGGCGCTGAGGCATCGCACCTGGGTGCCGGCCATGGTGCCCTGGCGATCCAACGAGGACGGCGAGGTCACCAAAGATGTGATTGACTGGTATGCCCGGTTTGCGAGAGGTCAGCCCGGAGCCATCGTCATTGAGGCCACCGGTATCCGCGATGTGCCCAGCGGTCCCTTGCTGCGCATTGGTGACGACCGCTACATCGACGGCCTGCGACGACTTACCCGGGCAGTCCAAGAGGCCAGCGGCGGCCGCACCCGCCTTCTGATCCAGATCATCGACTTTCTGCGTATCCGGCGAAGGCCTGATCCGCAGGTGTTTTTTCAGCGTCACCTCGTGCTGACCGCTGCGCTGCTTGAACGCGCCGGTTTAAAAGACGAGACAGACGCCCAGGCGCGTGAAAAGCTGTTTGCCCTGGGACCGGAAGGCTGGCGGCAACTACTCGATGCCCGCGACTGGGAAGCCCTGCAGTATGGAGCGCGCGAGCAAGTCAACGATCTGCATATGCCCCACATCCAGGAGCTGCCGCGAGAACTGCCCGGTCTTTTTGCCAGGGCCTCTGTGCGCGCACGCGAAGCCGGCTTTGATGGCGTCGAGCTGCACTACGCGCATGCCTACACCATGGCCTCGTTTTTATCAGCCACCAACCGACGCGGCGACGGATACGGCGGCTCGCGCGAGCAGCGGATACGCCTACCGCTGGAGGTGTACGCCGCTGTGCGCGATGCCGTCGGGGCCGACTACGCTGTGGGCTGCCGCTTTCTTGCCGACGAGTGCATTACGGGGGGCAGCACACTCGAAGACGCCACCTGGTACGGAATGCAGTTCGCGCGCGCCGGCATGGACTTTCTCTCCACCAGCCGCGGCGGCAAGTTCGACGATGCCAAGCAGCCCGGCATAGGCCAGGCCGCCTACCCGTACACCGGACGCAGCGGCTATGAATGCATGCCGCAATATCTGTCGGACGCCCAAGGGCCCTTTGGCCGCAACCGGGAGGCCACCGCCCACATTCGACAGGCCATCAGGCAAGCTGGCCTGAACACCCCGGTGGTCTGCACCGGTGGCATCCATAACTTTGAGATGGCCGAGTCGATGCTCGCAGCCGGCCAATGCGATGTGGTGGGCACCGCACGGCAAAGCCTGGCGGATCCCGACTGGGCCCTCAAAACCTGGCTGGGCCAGGGCGATCAAGTTCGGCTGTGCGAATACACCAACTACTGCGAAGGCCTGGACCAGAAGCACAAGCAGGTTACCTGCCAGCTCTGGGACCGGATGGAGATGGACGAGCCGGGCCTGCGCCTGTCCCACGACGGTAAGCGGCGTCTGGTGGCTCCGGCCTGGCGCCCCCCGACCGACATCATCGCCTCGGCAGATTGAAGCGCTCATGGACGATCTGAGGCCCTCGGGTCATCAAGACAGCTTTAGCCGCGACCATCTGCCGCCTCGATCGCAATGGCCGGTGCTGCTGCCGCCGCCCGAGGGGCTCGGCTACAGCGACCGGCTTAATGCGGCACAAGCCCTGCTCGACCATCCCCCCAGTCACGCAGCGCAGCCCGCCCTGCGCAGCAACGACCTGCTCTGGTCCTACGCACAGTTACAGGACCAGGTTGACCGCATCGTGCAGGTCATCCGACACGATTGGCGGTTGCCCACCGGCAGCCGCGTTCTGCTGCGCGGCGCCAACCACCCCATGCTCGCCGCGTGCTGGTTGGCCGTCATCAAAGCCGGCTGTGTGGCTGTAACCACCATGCCACTGCTGCGCGCCCGCGAACTGGGCGTGATCGCCGACAAGGCCCGGGTGCAAGCGGCCTTGGTGCAGTCGGACCTCTTGCACGAGTGGCAGGAGGTCGCAAGCGGGCACGCGCTGCACACCCTCAGCTATGGCCTGCAGACCCACGGGCAGTTACAGCAGGCCATGAACCGCCATAGCGGCCCCTGCCCCGCAGCCGACACCGCGCAGGACGATGTGGCCCTGATTGCCTTCACCTCTGGCACCACCGGCGTACCCAAGGGCACGATGCATTTTCACCGCGACCTGCTGCTGATTGCTGATGTGCTCTCAAGTCATCTGCTGCAGCCCTCGGCGCAGGATGTCTTCATCGGCACGCCGCCGCTGGCTTTCACCTTCGGCCTCGGCGGTCTGCTGGTGTTCCCGCTGCGGGTGGGGGCCTGTGCGGTGCTGCAACCGACCTGGACGCCCGAATCGCTGCTGGCCGGCATTGCCCAATACCGGGCAACGGTATGCTTCACCGCACCCACCTTCTATCGAAAGATGGCCCCGCTGGCCACGCGCGATCAGCTGCAAACCCTGCGCCAATGTGTCTCCTCGGGCGAAATGTTGCCCGCCGATACGCGTGCGCAGTGGCAGGCGGCCTGCGGCATCGAGATGACCGAGTGCCTGGGCTCGACCGAAATGCTGCACGCCTTCATCGGCTGCAAGCCCGGCGCGGTGCGGCCGGGTGCCACGGGCCAGGTGGTGCCCGGCTACCAGGCCTGCATCCTCGATGCGCAGGGCCAAAGCCTGCCGCCGGGGGAGATCGGCCGGCTGGCGGTGCGCGGACCCACCGGTTGCCGCTACCTCGATGACACGCGCCAACAGGATTATGTTCAGCAGGGCTGGAACCTGACGGGAGATGCCTACCGGATGGATGAAGAGGGCTACTTCTGGTACCAATCCCGCACCGACGACATGATCGTGAGCGCTGGCTACAACATCGCTGGTCCGGAGGTTGAGGAGGTACTTCTCACCCATCCCGAGGTGGCCGAATGTGGGGTGGTGGGCGCCCCCGATGCCGAGCGCGGGCAGGTGGTGATGGCCTTTGTGGTGCGACGGCCGCACACGCCCGACGGCGCCACCTCCAGGCAGCTGCCCGATGCCGCCCTGATCCAGGAACTACAGGACTGGGTAAAGCAAAGCCTGGCGCCCTATAAGTACCCGCGCCGCATCCGCTTTGTATCTGCAATGCCGCGCACCGAAAACGCCAAGCTGCAGCGCTTTGTGCTGCGGCAGTGGGCGGCCGGGGGCTGAGACCGGCCGCCCCCGAGGGCTTCTGGCTCTTACAGATCAAAAAACACCGTCTCGCGCCCACGGGCACTGTCTTGCATGCGGATGTCAAAGCGGTACTGGATACCTGCGGGTGTTTGCTGACGCTGGGCCACCAAGGTGTGCCGACGGTCAGCAGGCACCGACATGAAGGCCTTGTCCTTGGCATTGGCAGCGGCCTCGTCCTCGAAGTAGATGCGCGAAAAAACATGGAGCAATAAGCCCCGCGCCGTCACGCATACATCGATGAATGGCGCCTGGGCCGGGTCGATGGCACCGGGCTTGACTGTAAAGAATTCGTAGCAGTCGCCGGCCAGCGTGCCCGTACCACAGCGGCCAAAACCAGTGAAGCCTTCGGCCTTGACCTGCACCGGGCTTTGCATCAACTCGCCCCGCGCATTGCGTTGATGAATCTCCACCAGCGCGTCGTTGATGGTCTTGCCCGCGCCATCGTAGACCTGACCCACGAGGCGGATATGCTCCCCCGCAGCCTGGGGCTGAGCCACCACTGGCGTAAACAGGCTGCGCAAAAAAGGGTAGCCATACTGCGAGGGCGCCAGGCCGTAGGCAAAGTAAGGACCGACCGTCTGCGAGGGAGTCTGGTGCAACTTCTTGCTCATGGCAGCCCCCTTATTCGAACCGCGTGGCCTTGGGCCCACGCAGCACGATGTCAAACACATAGCCCAGTGCATAGTCGGGCTGGGTCACATCAAGACTAAAGCGCGAAACCAGATTGCCGCGCAGGTGCTCGGGTAGACTCATGAACATCGGGTCGTAATCGAGCAAGGGGTCGCCGGGAAAGTACATCTGCGTCACCAAGCGGCTGGCAAAGTAATCGCCAAAGAGCGAGAGGTGAATATGGTTGGGCCGCCACGCATTGGGGTGGTTGCCCCAGGGGTAGGCGCCGGGCTTGATGGTCTTGAAGGTGTAACGGCCCTGGTCGTCTGTCATGCATCGACCCGCGCCCAAAAAATTGGGATCCAGGGGCGCATCGTGCTGATCGATCGTGTGCACATAGCGGCCGGCGGCGTTGGCCTGCCATATCTCGACCAGCGTATTGCGCACCGGGCGACCGTCCTCATCGAGCACCCGACCGGTGACGATGATGCGCTCGCCCAGTGGCTCGCCATTGACACGGGCGTTCATGGTCAGGTCGTTGTCATAGCGACCCATCTGGGCAAACTCGTACACCGGTGCATTGCGGTCGGCCAGCGCATGCGGCATGGGTACCAAGGCCTGCTTGGGCCCGCGCAGGCCGGTGGACTTGTACATCGGGAACACATAACTGGGCTGGGTACTCCAGTCGCGTGGGACCACCGGTCGAGTATCAGGATTCATGGGAACCTCAAAGACGAGTGAAGGCTGAACAAACACGCACGGCCGACACTGTACCCCGCAAAAGCGATCCGCGCTTTCGCCTGAGCGAAGCAGCCGCTGCGAAAATTCATCGGCCCGATCCAAGACTGCCTGCGGCCTTGAGCCCGCAGGACTTCACGCTGCTGGTACCGAAAACCGCCCCTCCAGCGCGCTCAATCCCAACTGCTGTAGCAAGTCGCGCAAACGCTGCCCCGCCTCGCGCGCTTGCGAGGCATGCAGAGGTTTATGGCGGCTGGCCAGAATCAATTCATTTTTGAGCGAATGCTCCCAACCGACGAGCTCGGTGACAGTCACCGAATAGCCATGCGCCTGCAAGCGCAGGCAGCGCAACACATTGGTGATCTGGCTGCCGAATTCACGGGTGTGCAAGGGATGGCGCCACAACTCGGCCAGCGCAGTGCGTTTGACACTCAAGGCTTTGGACTGCCGCAACACCCCGGCCACCTCGGCCTGGCAGCACGGCACCAACACCATGTGCCGGGCCCGGTGCTTCAGGCCAAAGGCAATTGCATCGTCGGTCGCCGTGTTGCAGGCGTGCAGTGCCGTCACGATATCCACCTCAGCGGGCATCTGCGTCGCCACTTGCGACTGCTGCACCGTCCGATTGATGAACTCCATGCGCTCAAAGCCCAGCCGCGCCGCCAATTCACGCGACTGGGCCACCAGGTCACTGCGCGTCTCAACGCCAATGATGCGCCCCTGCAAATCCTGCGCCGACCTGGCGACCCGGAAGTAGAGGTCATGCAGGATGAACCCCAAATACGACTTGCCCGCACCGTGATCAACCAACACCGGATCGGCTCGGTGGCCATGCACCTCATCAAGCAAGGGCTCGATGAACTGGTACAGGTGATGCACCTGCTTGAGCTTGCGCCGCGTGTCCTGATTAAGCCTGCCCTCCCGGGTAAGGATGTGCAGTTCCTTGAGCAGTTCGACCGACTGCCCGGGGTGCAGTTCCGCCCTTTGTGGTTCAGGTGCGGTTTTGGGCGGGGAGCGTCGGGGCGGCGGGGACATAAAGCGGCAGTGTACAAAGTCAGTGTGCCCACACCCCAATGGAGGCCCGGTCTTGACCCCGCTCGCGCACGAGCCTGCCGCCACAGACGGGGCACGCCCGCTTAACCCTCGCGAGGCGCGGCGGCCGAAGCCGGCAGACCAAATACCTTGTCAAACGCCCAGGTGAACCCCACCGCGTATACGAAGAAGAACACCCAAAGTCCCAGGTTGGCTACAAAGGCTTGCAGCGCAGAAATGTCCAGCCAGAGCGCCATCACCGGCACCAGGAGGAGGGTGAGCCCGCCCTCAAACCCCACCCCATGCGCCAGCCGTCGCATGAAGGAGCGGCCACGCACCACCTGACGCGCCTCCCAGCGCTCGAACAGCCCATTGAAGACATAGTTCCAGGTCAGCGCAATCGCCGACAGCAGTACCGCCAGCGCCAGGGTGGATGTGGCCGGCTTGTCGAAAGCCCAACTCAACACCGGGCCGACGAAGGCGATGGCAAAGACTTCGTAGAGGATGGCTTGGAGGACGCGGCGTTGGCGGGGGGACATGGAGGGCATGGGTGTTAGCGCTGTCGAACCTATGGATGATGCCCAGGCGACTTTTGTGGGGGCCGCAGGCATGAGTGCGCCTGCCGCTTTCCCCAGTCGCCATCAGCCAAGCCAGTATCAACCCGCCCTGACTTCCTTGAGCAACTCCGGGTGCCGATCCAGCACCTTGAGCAGTTTGACCAGCGCCAGTGGCGGTTTGGTCTTGCCGTTCTCATAACGCGAGAAGGCATTCACGCCACCACCAAAAATATCGGCGGCTTCCCGCTGGTCGAGGTCCAGCTTTTTACGCACCTTGGCGATGTAGGCCGGATCCACATAGGCGGCATTCGCCTGGCGCTGAAATGCGCCAATCAACTCGCTGTAGCGGTCGCCCTGCTCACGGTCCAGAATGACTTCGCCACAGGCAGGACAGAACTCGCCCGTGACATCCGGAATGACCGTGTGCTCACCCTTGTACACGTAGGGCACATCGCGCGTGTCCTGAATCAGCGCCGCCGCCCCACAGCTTGGACATTTCATGGTCACAACTCCTTGAATGAAGCGATCAGCACATCGTCGATGACCGTCAGCTTGAGATAGACCCCATCACCGCCCGCGGTATGGGTGCGGTAGACATCCTGCCAGATCCGATGGTCCGCATGGGTGGTCATGCTCTTGTAGAAGTGAGTGGTGGTCAGCGTCATCACCACGGCACACATGCCGGCCAGGTCATTGATGCCCAACTCGCGCGCGCCGCTGAAGACGGTGGCGGTGGCGCGCACCCGACCGGCGTCGATCAGGTTCTTGACGACAGACAACTTGCAATGTGACGTGCTTTTTTTCCACGCTGGCATTTTAACCTAATAGGTTTATTTTGCAAGTAGGTTAATTGCGCGCCAACACCGGCCCCAACGCCACCCCCGTCGCCGTCTTCAAGCGCACCAGATCCTCCGGCGGCGCCGACGCCACGACGCGGCCGCCCGCATCGCCACCACCCGGCCCCAGGTCCACCACCCAGTCGGCTTCGGCAATGAGGTCGAGGTCGTGCTCGATGACGACCACGCTGTGGCCGGCGTCCACCAGGCGGTGCAGCACATGGATGAGTTTTTCCACATCGGCCATGTGCAGGCCCACGGTGGGCTCGTCCAGCACATAAAGGGTATGTGGCGCCCTTTGGCCGCGGCGGGTGATGTCGTCGCGCACCTTGGAGAGCTCGGTCACCAGCTTGATGCGCTGGGCCTCGCCGCCGCTGAGCGTGGGTGAGGGCTGGCCCAGGGTGAGGTAGCCCAAGCCCACATCCTTGAGCAACTGCAGCGGGTGGCTGATGTGGGGCATGGCGGCAAAGAACTCCACCGCCTCGTCGACCTCCATGCGCAGCACCTCGCCGATGCTCTTGCCCCGCCAGGTCACAGCCAGGGTCTCGGGGTTAAAGCGCGCACCATGGCAGGTTTCGCACAGCACCTTGACATCGGGCAGGAAGCTCATGCCAATGGTGCGCACGCCCGCGCCTTCGCAGGTGGGGCAGCGGCCTTCGCCGGTGTTGAAGGAAAAGCGCCCTGGGCCGTAGCCTCTGGCCTTGGCTTCGAGCGTGTCGGCAAAGAGCTTGCGGATGGTGTCCCAAAAGCCGATATAGGTGGCCGGGCAGGAGCGCGGCGTTTTGCCGATGGGCGTTTGGTCGACCTCGAGCACGCGGTCGACGGTCTGGTAGCCGTCCAGGCCGGTGCAGCCCACCCAGCTGGGGTGTTTGCCGGCCTCGTCGAGTTTGCGGCCAGCCGCCGTCGAGCGTTGGGCAACGGCGGCCTGCACATTGGTCAGCAGCACCTCGCGCGCCAGCGTCGATTTGCCCGAGCCGCTGACGCCGGTGACCGCCACCAGACGCTGCAGTGGAATGTGCACATCGACCTGCCTGAGGTTATGCAGATCAGCGCCCTGAATACGCAAGCTGGCATCGGCACGCAGGACGCGCCTGGGCCGCAGCGGATGTCGGATGGCCTCAAGCAGGTAACGACCCGTCAGCGATTCGGCGTTGGCCGACAGATCCCGCGCCGCGCCCTGCGCCACGACACGGCCACCGCGCTTACCCGCACCGGGCCCGATATCAATGATGTGGTCGGCGCGGCGGATAGTGTCTTCATCATGCTCCACCACCACCAGGGTATTGCCGCGTTCACTGAGCTTGCTCAAGGCACCCAACAAAATTTGGTTGTCGCACGGATGCAAGCCGATGGTGGGCTCGTCCAGCACATAGCACACGCCTTGCAGGTTGGAGCCCAGCTGCGCCGCCAGGCGGATGCGCTGCGCCTCGCCGCCGCTGAGCGTGGGCGCGCCACGGTCCAGCGTGAGATAGCCCAGGCCCACTTCCTCAAGAAACTCGAGCCGGCTGCTGATCTCGGGAACCAGGTCGCGAGCAATCTCCGCCTCGCGTCCACTCAAGCTGAGGCTGTCGATCCAGGCCCGCACCTGACTGACCGACAGCCTGGCCACATCGGTGATGGACCAGGCCTGTCCATCGGCTCCGCTCAAACGCACGGCTCGCGCCTGGGCATTCAGGCGGGTGCCATTACAGCTCGGGCAGGCCGTATCGGCCAGATCGTCCAGTTCAGGCTCAGCGAAGCTCTGCTCGCGACCTTTGTGATCCTCGGTCGGCAAGGAATCATCGAGAGCGCGCCGCTGCTCCTTGCTCAAGGCCACGCCGGTTCCGACGCAGTCCGGGCACCAGCCGTGCTTGCTGTTGTAGGAGAACAGGCGCGGATCGAGCTCGGGGTAGGAAGTGGCGCACACCGGGCAGGCGCGCTTGGTGGAGAAGGCCTGAATCTGCCCAATGCCGCGGGTGGTCGTGCCATCGGCCATGGCAGCCTTCAGACCGTCGAGCGGCGCAAGCACATGTACCACGCCCTTGCCGTGCTCAAGCGCCGTCTTGAGCGCCTGACGCAGCGCAGCTTCATTCGAAGGCAGCACCTGCACATCGGCCACCGGCAGCTCGATGGTGTGCTCCTTGAAGCGGTCCAGACGAGGAAAAACAGCAGTGGGCAGGAATTGACCATCTACACGCAGATGCGTATAAGCGCGCGGCCGCGCCCAGTCAGCCAGCTCGGTGTAGACACCCTTGCGGTTGATCACCAAGGGGGCCAGCAGTCCTATGTGCTGGCCCCGATAGTGCTTGAGTAGTTGCGCTGCAATGCTGTCGCTGCTTTGCGGCATCACCGCGACATCGTCGTGAACGCAGTGCTGAATCCCCAGCTTCACATACAAAAGACGCAGGAAATGCCAGACCTCGGTGGTGGTGCCCACCGTGGACTTGCGGCCACCGCGCGAGAGCCGCTGCTCGATGGCCACCGTGGGGGGTATGCCGTACACCGCATCCACCTCGGGTCGACCGGCTGGTTGCACGATGGAACGCGCATAGGCATTAAGGCTTTCCAGGTAGCGCCGCTGGCCTTCGTTGAATAAGATATCAAAGGCCAGCGTTGATTTGCCCGAGCCGCTGACGCCGGTAATCACATTGAATTTTCCGCGCGGAATATCGACCGACAGGCTCTTGAGGTTGTTCTCCTTGGCGTTGACGATCTGTATGGCCTCGGGCCGCGCAGAAGGGAGGGCCGCGCGTGTCTGCGCCGCCTGCTTCGACCCGGCGATGTCGTACGCGGCCTCACGCCGCTCCTCGACGGCCTGCACCTCGCCCATGGCTACGGCGTAGTCACGCAAAGCCTGCGCGGTGTGGGAACTCGGATCCTGCCGCAAGTCGTCGGGGGTGCCCTCAGCCACCAGCAAGCCGCCGGCCTCGCCGCCGTCGGGGCCCAAATCGATCACCCAGTCGGCGGCCCGGATGACATCGAGGTTGTGCTCAATCACGATCAGTGAGTGGCCGGCTTCCAGCAATTTGCGCAGCGCACGCATGAGCTTGGCGATATCGTCAAAATGCAGGCCGGTGGTCGGCTCGTCCAACAAAAAGAGGGTGCCGCGATGCTGTCGCAGGGCCAGGGGCTGACGGCTGGCGCTGGCCGGCGTCCTGGCTGACTTTTGGCCCTCGCCCTTGCCGGCCAGAAAGCCCGCGAGCTTGAGCCTTTGTGCCTCTCCCCCAGAGAGCGTGGGCACAGGCTGACCCAACTTGATGTACTCCAGACCTACATCCAAAATAGGCTGCAGCGCGCGCAGTACATCGCGGTCGTTGCGAAACCACTCACAGGCCTGACTGACGGTCAGCTCGAGCACATCGGCCACATTCAGGCGCTGTGCCGAACCGTCAAGGGCCCGCCGCTCGATCTGCACCTCCAAGATCTCCGGTCGGTAGCGCTTGCCGTCACAGTCGGGGCAGCGCAAATACACATCGGAGAGGAACTGCATCTCCACATGCTCAAAGCCGGAGCCGCCGCAGGTGGGGCAGCGGCCGTCACCGCTGTTGAAGCTGAACTTGCTGGCGGTGTAGCTGCGCTCGCGGGCCAGGGGCGCATCGGCAAAAAGTTCGCGCAGGGCGTCCCAGGCGCCCACATAGCTCGCCGGATTGGAGCGCGCCGTCTTGCCGATCGGCGACTGATCGACAAACACCACATCCTGCAGATGGTCAACGCCGAGCACCCGGTCGTGTGCGCCCGGCGCTTCGGTGGCTTTGCCCAGCTGGCGAAGCAAAGCCGGGGCCAGAATGTCCTGCATCAAGGTGGACTTGCCCGAACCACTCACGCCCGTGACGCAAACCAGGCGCTGCAGCGGAAACTCGACGCTGATGTTTTTAAGATTGTGCTCTCGCGCACCCTCGAGAATCAGCCGCGGCGTGTGGTCGGTCACTGCACGCTTGAGGCCCATGCCGACCTGCTTGCGGCCGCCGAGGTAAAAGCCGGTCAGCGTTTGAGCGTTGCGCATTTGTCCCGGCGTTCCATCGAAGACGATGGTGCCTCCTTTTTCGCCGGGGCCCGGACCCATATCAATCAGCCGATCGGCCGCAAGCATGACCGCGGGGTCGTGCTCCACCACCACCAGGGTGTTACCAGCATCGCGCAGGCGAGCCATAGCCTGGGTGATGCGGCTCATGTCGCGCGGGTGCAGGCCGATGCTTGGCTCGTCCAGCACAAACAGCGTATTGACCAGCGAGGTGCCCAGCGCAGTCGTGAGGTTGATACGCTGCACCTCCCCGCCAGAGAGGGTTCGACTTTGCCGATCAAGGGTGAGGTAGCCGATGCCCACATCGCAAAGGTACTTGAGCCGGGTGCGAATTTCTTCAAGCAGCAGTTTGAGGGCTTGCCGGTCGGCGCCGTCGCCGGCCAGGCTCTCTTGGGCCAGGTCGTCGAAAAATCGGCGCAGTTTGTCAATGGGCAACTGCATCAGGTCGTGGAGGCACAAGCCCGGCAGCGATTCGAGTTGCTCACGGCTCCAGTCCACGCCAACCGGCAGAAAACGCTGCTCTGGCGGCAGCACCGCATCGGCCGCCTGCTTAGACCCCAGGCGCCAAAGCAGGGCGTCGGTCTTCAGGCGTGCACCGCCGCAGTCGGTGCAGGGGGTGTAGCTGCGGTATTTGGACAAGAGCACCCGGATGTGCATCTTGTAGGCTTTGCTCTCAAGATACTCAAAAAAGCGCCGCACTCCAAACCACTGTTTGTTCCACTGCCCCTTCCAGTGGGGTGAGCCATTGATGACCCAGTCTTTCTGATCCTGCGTGAGCTTGTACCAGGGGGTGTCGCGCGGAATACCGGCCGCCTCTGCGTGACGCATCAGATCATCCTGGGCCTCTTGCCAGGCCGGGGTTTGCATGGGCTTGATAGCCCCGGCGCGCAGGGTGAGCTTGTCGTTGGGGATCACCAAGCCCATGTCCACGCCAATCACCCGGCCGAAGCCGCGACAGGTTTGACAAGCACCCATGGCCGAGTTGAAAGAAAAGAGCGAAGGCGTGGGCTCGGCATAGCGCAATTGGCTGTGCGGGTCTTGCAAACCGGTGGCGTAGCGCCACAAGGTCTCAGCGCGGCCCTCGGGCTGCACAAAGACATCGAGGCGGCCGCCGTGCTTGAGCGCCACCTCAAGGGCCTCAATCACCCGCGCCTTCTCGGCGCCCTGCAAACGCAGGCGGTCAGCCACTACATGCACCGCTTCCTTGTTCTTGAAAACCGGCTCGGCCGGCGTGTGCACTCGGCTAAAGCCGCTGGCCTGCAACCATTGCTGCAATTGCTCTGTACTGGTGCCGGCGGGCAGTTGCACCGGGAAGGTCAGGATCAGGCGCGGGTCGTCCTGTGCCGTACGCGCCTTGAGCTCGGCGTAGATCGTCTCCGGGTTGTCATGGCGCACCGGCTGCGCGGTTCGCCGGTCAAAGAGCTGGGTCAGCCGGGCGAATAAGAGCTTGAGATGGTCGTTGAGCTCGGTCATCGTTCCCACGGTCGAGCGCGAGGAGCGCACCGGGTTGATCTGGTCGATGGCGATGGCCGGCGGCACCCCTTCGACCTTGTCTACCGCCGGTTTGTCCATACGGTCCAGAAACTGGCGCGCATAGGCCGAGAAAGTCTCGACATAGCGACGCTGACCTTCAGCAAAGAGCGTGTCAAACACCAGCGACGACTTGCCCGAGCCACTCGGCCCGGTCACCACGGTGAGTTCGCCGGTGCGCAGGTCGAGGTCGATGTTTTTGAGGTTGTGCTGCCGGGCGCCGCGGATGCGGATCAGACCTTGCGACATGAGAGGGCCTTAGAAAAAGGACCCAACATTCTAGGGATGCCTCCTTGGCCCAGTGTTTCAGGAGGGCATGAAGCGCTTGCTCCTCGCTTGGAGGCGCCGCCGCCTCACGGTGGCGGGCCCTTATCGGGCCGACTGGCTCAGGCGTAGCCAGCGCTGCTCCTTGGCACTTTGCGCCAGGTCCGCCCAAGATTGCAATCGCTGTGCCTGCCACCGCGGCCAGGCCTTGAGAAAGAGCTCTGCGGTGGCCCAGACATCGGCGATGGCCTGGTGGCGTCGCACGCAGCGCACGCCAAGATCTTGCATCCACTGGTCCAGGCTGCGGGCTTGACTTGCCGGGAAGGCGGTGGGCAGCAGGTCGGCCATGTCCAACCACTGCCAGCGCGGCTGCGCGAGATGGCATCGCTTGTAGGCCTGACGAAGCACTTCTTGGTCGAAGGCGGCGTGATAGGCCAGCAAGGGCGAGTCAGCCACCCAGTCGGTCAAGGCCTGCAGCGCCTGGCCCTGCGGCTGTCCTTGCCTTTGCTGGCCCCAGCCTATGCCGTGCAGCAAGATGTTGTCGTGTGTGGCCTTGAGCACTTGCTGCTGCAGCACCACTTCAAAGCTGTCACCGGCCCTCAATGCCGGTGCGCAAGCGCTCAGGTCGACGGCCAGGGCGGCGACGCAGAGCAAGTCATCACTTTGTGGGTCTAGACCCGTGGTCTCGACATCGATCACGACCCAGCGCTGCGCGTTGGGAGTTTGCGCAGGCCAGAGGCGGCGCCACCGGCTAGCGTTCATAGTCCAGACTGAGCCTTTGTTGCAGGGTTCGGACCGCGGCCAGGCTGGCCTTGAGGACCCGACGGTCCACCTGATCCAGGGTGTCAACAGGCACCCAGTTGGGCTTTTGCGTTGGATCCTTCAGGCTCATTTGATGACGCAGCCGCAGGGATTGCAGGTAGTCGAACGCGGTGATCCAGCCGCGGTATTCATCGCTCGGTATGCCGAGCCTGGCGCCGGCTTGCTCAAGCCGATCCGTGGTCGAGACCGCATCCAGGCCTTGCGAAAAAGCCAAAATGCGCGCCGCATCGACCACCAGCGCAGTGCCGCAGAGCTTGATGTCAATGACCTCGCGCTCATGCTCGCGTCGCGTCTCCAGACCGCCGTGCCAATTAAGAGGCACGGCCATGCGCAGGTGGTTCTGCACCCACTGGTGGATGAAGCGGGGCGTGCTCATCGCCTGTTGACGCACCGCCGCCGCCAGATCGGCCAGCCAATCGGCCCGGCCGGCCAAGGCCCTGAAGTCAAAGAACACACTGGCCTTGAGCAAGTCTTGCGGACCGCCCTTGTCGATCCACTGGTCGAACTGCTGCCGCCACTGTGCCGGGGTCAGGCAGCAGGGCGGGTTGGAGGCCATGATGCCACCGGTGCACAAAGGGTAACCGCAGGCATCGAGCGCGAGGTTGACATCCTTGGCAAAGGCCAACCAGCGGGCCTGATCCCGCTCCGGGTGCTCGGACTCGTAAATGAGGGCGTTATCCTGGTCGGTCGCGATGGTTTGCTCACCGCGGCCTTCAGAGCCCAAGGCCACCCAGCACATCTGCGAGCGGCTCAAGCGGTGTTTTTCAAGTTCAAGATCGATTAACCTCCCGGTCAGACTGTCGTTGAGCTGGCTGATCAGGCGCGTCAAGGGCCGCGATTGCATGCCCTGAGCCATAAGGTGCGCGGTGAATTGCCGGATCTGGCGCGCCGCCTGCTGCAGCTGCTCGAGCGTTTCGGCCTGCGCGATAGCACCGCTGACATGCCGGATCGACAAATTCTGCAGAGCGAACAGGTCTCGCTCAGAGATCACGCTGAACAGGCGCCCTTGCGAGAGCACCGGCAGATGGCGCACACGGTGGCGTGACATCATGAGCGCAGCCTCAAATACCGTGCTGCCTGCATCGATGGTCAGCACCGGTTGACTCATCACCTGCGAAACGGGCTGGTCCAGAGAAAGACCGGCCAAGGCCACCCGGTCCAGAACATCGTTGCGCGTGAGGATGCCGCTGAGCCGGCCTGCCTCGTCGGTGAGAAGCACCGAGCCTATCTTGCGCGTGTGCATCAGACCCAGCACCGCGCGCAAGCTGGCGCCGGACGGTAAGGCCAGCGGTGCCCGCATCGGCAGATCCATCAGCCGGGTCTCCAGATTCTGTTGCTGCTGGGTCTGCGCCTGCAATTGCTGCTGCCAACGCTGGCGCGAGGCCTCCACAAAAGCCAGCATGCGCTGATTGAGAAAGTCAGCCCAAATGGCGCTGCGGCTCATCAGATCGCGCGCCACTGGCCAGGGAATGAACAAACAGAAGCAGTCTTCCAGCGCGGTGTAAGTGCTGCGGACCGGTCTCTGCGCCATCAACGCAGCCACCGGCAGCAGGCTACCGGTTTCCACCTCGAAGCCCGGATCCGACTCGGCGGTGGACACGCGACGCCCCACAGCGCGACCCTGGCGAAGAAAAATCAAGGCCTCAGGCACACTGGCCTGCGGCTCAAGCAGGACACTCTCGGGCGGGAAGTAGCGCTCGTAAGCTGCACGAGCCAAATGCTCCACATGGGCATATTCCATGCGGGCAAAGGGCAAATGGGCGGCCAGGCTGCGCCTCCAGTGGTCGATCAATTGGGCCGAGGGCTGCACTTGCATGGGTCAACCATACCAAAGGCCCACGGCCGGGCAAGCCCATTTTTTTAGACAATGCCGCCACACTATTTCGTTGAACATATTCGGGTTTGCCCTTACGAATCGGTCCTAGGGCGATAAACAAGCACTTGAAGTAAGCTCAGAGTCAGTCCCGAAACCATGATGAGGGCTGTAAGAAAAAAGACGCTCACAACCCGGGGCAGGTCCACGACGTCCGCATGCTGCAATTTCTCAATATTCTCCAACTGCTGCTCTACATCGGACTGCTGGCTTTGGCCGGGCAGGGCCTGCTCTTTCTGTTGGCCGGCCAAAACCGTGACAGCAATTTGTTTTACCAGTTGTTCCAGGTGCTCAATCGGCCCTGGCTAGGCATTGCACGCCTGGTTTCTCCATCGCGCGTCGATCCGCGTCACCACGGCTGGGTTGCTTTCTTCGTGACCTCAGTCCTCTATGTCGCGGTCACGCTGGCCAAAATAGAACACTGCGTGAGCGTAGGAATGGAGAGTTGCCGATGAGCCCGACCTGGACCCTGCTTTGGTATCGGCTGTTGGCCCTCTGCCAGCTGACCCTGGGCCGGCAAGAGGCGGCGCTGATCTGCTTTGACCGCATGCTAGAGATCGACGCCAGTAGCCTGTATGCACTGTCCAGCCGCGCCCATCTCAAAGCTCAACTTGAAGACCGCAAGGGCGCTCTGCAAGACTACGCCCGCCTGACGGCCCTGCCGCAGGCCAGAGCGGCTGATTTCTTCAATCAGGGCTTCCTCCAGGAAGCCAGTGGCCAACTCGAGGCGGCCGAGCAGAGCTTTCGACGGGCCATCGAGCTCAACGATCAGCTCGATCGGGCCTGGTTTGGCCTGGGACTGGTGCTGATCCAGCAGTCCCGGCTCGATGAAGCCATCACCGCGCTCAAGCGCAACACCCAATTGCAGCCCATGAGTCCGCATGCCTGGTACGAACTGGCACGGATTCATGTCAAACGCCAGGAGCCCGAGGAGGCGGCGAAGATCATTCGCCACCTGCAAGGGTTTGAGCCCAAGGTCGCCGCCCAACTGGCGCGCGAAACCGGGATCAACGGGAGCCCGGTTTAGTTGCGGTCCGGCTGCAAGTTGGAATGAGGGCAGTCATTCAAACGGATCGCGGGTTGAACGGCTCTTTGGGGCCGGGACTTAGAGGAGATTGTTTTCATGCAATTGACTGAATCGCACCGCCAATACTGGCGGAAAAACGTCAACATCACGGCCTGGCTCTTGCTGGCCTGGTTTGTGGTGACCTATGTCGTGGGCTTTTATGCCCGCGATCTGAGCTTCACCTTCTTTGGCTGGCCCTTCAGTTTCTGGGTGGCCTCCCAAGGGTCGTTGATCGTCTATGTGGTGATCATTTGGTTCTATGCCCGCTACATGAACCAGCTCGACGAAGAACATGGCGTGGCTGAAGTCGAGGAGGACTGATCATGGCTGGAATGACTCCTGAAACCGAAGGCGGCATGTTCGGCGCCTCAAGCAACGCGGCCTTCCGCAAGCAGCTCAACAAGGTGTACACCTGGTACACCGGCGGCTTTCTGATCTTTATCGTGGTCCTGGCCATTCTTGAACAGATGGGCCTGCCGCGGAACTGGATCGGCTTTATCTTCCTGGTGGCCACCGTGCTGCTGTATGCCGGCATCGGCATCATGAGCCGAACCAACGACGCTGCCGAGTACTATGTGGCCGGACGACGCGTGCCGGCGATGTACAACGGCATGGCCACCGGCGCGGACTGGATGAGCGCGGCCTCCTTCATCGGTATGGCCGGCACGCTCTACCTGCAAGGCTACGGCGGCCTGGCCTTCATCATGGGCTGGACGGGTGGCTACTGCCTGGTGGCCCTCTTCCTGGCGCCTTACCTGCGCAAGTTCGGGCAATTCACCATTCCCGACTTCCTGGGTGCTCGTTACGGCGGCAACCTGGCCCGTCTGGTGGGTATCTTGATCGCTATCATCTGCTCCTTCGTCTATGTGGTGGCGCAGATCTATGGCGTGGGCCTGATCACCACCCGTCTGACCGGCGTCGACTTCAGCATCGGTATCTTCCTGGGCCTGGGCGGTATTTTGGTCTGCTCTTTCCTGGGCGGTATGCGCGCCGTCACCTGGACCCAGGTGGCCCAATACATCATCCTGATCATTGCCTACATGATCCCGGTGGTCTGGCTGTCGGTCAAGCAGACCGGCGTGCCGATCCCGCAGGCGGTCTATGGCTACCAGCTCCAGAAGGTGACCGAGAAGGAAAAAGCCCTGATCGACGATCCCAAAGAGAAGGAAGTCATTGCTGTCTTCAAAGCCCGCGTCGATGAAATGGACGCCAAGCTCAA
Organism: Betaproteobacteria bacterium; assembly: GCA_016868205.1. Classification (GTDB taxonomy): domain Bacteria; phylum Pseudomonadota; class Gammaproteobacteria; order Burkholderiales; family Burkholderiaceae_C; genus Polaromonas. The sequence goes on along the minus strand of VGHR01000008.1, from coordinate 920 downwards.
GGATGTCAAGGGCGCCTTGGAGGCTGACAAAGCCGCAGCCACCAAGAAGATCGAAGATCTCAAGGCCGCCAATGCGCCTGCCGCGGACATAGCCGCTGCCGAGAAAGCGCTGGCAGCCCTGCCCAAGGACGAGGAGGCGGCCAAGAAAGCCTGGACTGCTGCGCGAACCGCAGCCGCGGCCCGCACCGCACCGCTGAGCGGCATGCCGCGCCACGCACAGCAGTTCGCCGGCAATCCCGCGGGCGATGAGAAAGCCAAGGCGGCTTACGAGACCTCGCGCCTGAACTTCCTGGCTCTGGTGTTCTGCCTGATGGTGGGTACGGCCGCGCTGCCGCACATCCTGATGCGCTACTACACCACGCCATCGGTCAAGCAGGCGCGCAGTTCGGTGACCTGGTCACTGTTCTTCATCTTCCTGCTTTACTTCACTGCTCCGGCTCTGGCGGTACTGGTTAAGTACGAGATCTTCACCGTGCTTGTAGGAACGCCCTTTGACAAGCTGCCGGCCTGGGTCTCCCAGTGGGCGTCTGTCGATCCAACCCTGCTGACGGTCACCGATGTCAACAAGGACGGCATCCTGCAGCTGGGCGAGATGCGCATTGGCGGCGACATCATCGTGCTGGCGACGCCTGAAATCGGCGGCCTGCCCTATGTGATCTCCGGCATGGTGGCTGCGGGTGGCCTGGCTGCCGCGCTGTCGACCGCCGACGGTCTGTTGCTGACCATTGCCAACGCTCTGTCGCATGACCTGTACTACAAGATGATCGACCCGAACGCGCCGACCTCCCGTCGCGTGATGATCTCAAAAATCCTGTTGCTGGTCGTGGCCTTGGCCGCGGCCTACACCGCCTACACGGTCTATGTCACCAAGCAGGCTGACATACTGTTCCTGGTCTCGGCGGCGTTCTCCTTGCTGCAGC
>VGHR01000007.1 GCA_016868205.1 Betaproteobacteria bacterium | reverse complement strand
GTGTTTTTGAAATGACTTCGCTGCGCGTCTCGATCCGCTCGGAAGTTTTATCCAGGAGGACGGGCGTGTTCGATGGTATTGAGGAACACCCCGCCAATCCAGCTGCCAAGACAGCCGTGAGGGCTACAGAGCCGAAAGACCGTTTCGCTGGGAAAGTCTTTTCGTGGCTTTCGGTGTAACCACCTCTGACAATACAGACCTTTTTGAACTTAGACGGGCCTAACGCCTTCCAAGCGGGAATGATTGCTTCGGGCATCACACGATTGTGATCGTCCACCCACCAGCCGCACCACCCCAAGGTTAGTGAGGTGGCGAGGCCATCATGACCAACCGGGTTCCTCCCACACCGCAACACGCCGATAACTCTTCCGGCTCGAAAACAGCCGCTTGCAACGCGTGACAAGAGACTCATCTTGGGTTGTGCGATCACGGATGAATGAAGTCGCCAGCGCCAAATCATCTAGTTGTTCGTAGAACTGTCGGTAAAGGTTGAAAAGCCCAGCCACGCGCTCGATGTCGCTGGCGTTTGCGATTCGTACGGTGAAATCAGACATTGCGGAGGTTTGACCTAACGTTTGAGTTAACCGGCGTGCGCCAGAGTGGCGAAGCCACGCCGAAGCACATCCGGTTGAACGAGGGGTTGGGCGTCTTCAGTGTGCTGCAGCCACAGCAAGAAGAGCCTTCGGGTTGGTGCTTGCGATGGCCAGCAAGGTGCGCGCAGCGCCGCTTGGTTGCTTGCGCCCCTGCTCCCAGCCTTGCAGAGTACGAACGGAAACCCCCATCAGAGCAGCAAACTGAGACTGAGACAAACCTGTTTTGCGGCGTGCCTCAGCGACGGGGGAGGCCACCAAATGCACCTTGCCAGCCTGCATTTCGCGCACGGACTCGAGCAACTCGGCGGCCAGGTAGCGCGTTGCCTCATAGGCGGCCAGTTCAGCGGAATTCAGAGGTTGTTTAGGCTTCGAGGACACGGTGGATCTCCTTAAGCATGGCGCCCGTCAAGTTGTCGGTCTTGGATTTGGCATACAGAGTGAGTAAGACCACCTCGCCCTGAGCATTGCGCGTGAAGTAGATGACCCGTACACCGCCTGACTTACCAGACCCAGCGCGCTTCCAACGCACCTTGCGAATGCCGCCAGATTCAGGAATGACATCGCCGGCGGTTGGCTTCTCTGCGATGTAAGCAGCGAACTCACCTCGCTCCTCCTCAGTCCAGTACAGGGGCCACTGCCGCTGAAAGAGTGTGGTTTCGACGACGGTTAGCTCGAATGAAGTGTACGCCTTAGGCGTATAAGCGTCAACTGGTTGCCAGAGACGCCTAACGTAGAGCTAACCGGCGTGCGGCAGCGGGCCGCGGCCGGGCCACAATGAAATGAGGCCCGGGCGACCAACGCTGTTGCACGTCCGGTTGAGCGGCAGGTTAGGCCTTTGCGACATGCCGTGGGGGCGTGTGCATCCGCTCTAACTTTCCCTACCGAAGGAGGAGGCCGAAAACGCTGTAGGACAAGTAGTCCTTCTGCTTTCCGTTGTAGTCGCTCCGTAGCCCTAAAAGGCTCGCGGCGTCTGAATTAGTGATGCTGCCTGGATTCGCCTTTGCAAGTTCCAGAATTGCAGTCTTGAGAAATTCGAGCCCTAGTTGGGCACGTTCCACCGTTCCCTGAGGGACAGAAACGTGATCGCGCTTCTTCCCCCCTAGACCCGACGGTACGACAGCATTCGTCAGTACTCCGCCGGTTTCCTCTGCTCCGAACGCGGCGATCAGTTCAGCTTCAATCTTTAGCGCCTGTGCTTCGGTGAGATCGTCCACAAGGATGTCGATGATTGGCTTATCTCCAGCCTCAAGTATTGCTTTGATCCTCTTGTATTTCCTCGTCGAGTCGGGCGACACCAGGTGATCGTAGGCGCGGCTTCCCGTTCCCTTGCCTATGTAGAACGGCTTAGGTTGCTGGGACCGAGGGTCCTTGATCGCGTAGGCGTAGAAGAAGTTGGTAGGCATGGCTTGCGAATCAACGGCCTACCGCAATGTATTCCGCACAACCTGCGGAATTAAACCAGCGCAGTCGGATACATCCGCTTGCTCAACCTTCCGCCAGGCGCTTGCTGACTGGGCTGTAGGCGCATACACTGTACAAAAAACAGGTATAAATTTGCCATGAAACCCTCCACTCCCGTTTGGCAGTCCCCCCCGCCTGCTGGATTAATTGCGGGAGTGCTTGCTTTATAGTCACTATAGACTATATGCCTAAAAATATTAGTTCTATTGGGTGCTTTTTTGTTCGGTGGCCAGCCCGCTCGATGCGCTGCTCACCGGCTGATCGTCGCCTCACAAACGAACCGTTATGCCGCGCTCGCGCATGTGCTGCTTGACCTGCCGAACGGTGAAGTCGCCGTAGTGGAAGATGCTGGCGGCCAGCACCGCATCGGCGGCGCCTTGCTGCACGCCGTCGGCCAGGTGGTCGAGCGTGCCGGCGCCGCCTGAGGCAATCACCGGCACACTAACAGCCTGGCTGACCGCCCGCGTCAGTGCCAGATCAAAGCCACTGCGGGTGCCGTCGCGGTCCATGCTGGTGAGCAAAATTTCGCCAGCGCCGTATTCGGCCATTTGGCTGGCCCAGCGCACGGCGTCCAGGCCCACATTTTTTCGCCCGCCATGGCTGTACACATCCCAGCCGGGGCCCACGGGCTGGCCATCAGTGCCGGGGCGTTGCTCGTCTCCGGCGCTACGGCGCTTGGCGTCGATGGCCACCACAATGCACTGGGCGCCGTATTTGTCCGATGCTCGCCGGATGACATTCGGGTTGGCAATGGCTGCCGAGTTGAAGCTGGTCTTGTCGGCTCCGGCGTTGAGCAGGCGCCGCACATCCTCGACCGATCGCACACCGCCACCTACGGTCAGCGGAATGAAGACCTGGGAGGCGACTGCTTCGATGATGGGCAAGATCAGATCCCGGCCGTCGCTGGTGGCGGTGATGTCGAGAAAAGTCAGCTCGTCCACTCCCTGCTCGTTGTAGCGGGCGGCGATCTCCACCGGGTCGCCGGCATCACGCAGTTCGACGAAGTTGACGCCCTTGACCACCCGTCCACCGGTGACATCGAGGCAGGCAATGATGCGTTTGGCTAGCATGGTAGGGGGACATCGGCGCAGGCCGGTGTCAAGCAGGGTGGAGGCGAGTGGTCAGAGACCGAGTTCATCGGCGCGAGCCTGCGCCTTCACAAAGTCAAGATCGCCCGTGTAGATGGATCGCCCACAAATCACGCCTTCGACGCCTTCGTCTTCGACGGCACACAGGGCCTCGATATCGCTCATCCCCGACAGCCCTCCGGAGGCGATGACCGGGATCGTCAGGGCTTGTGCCAAACGCACCGTGGCCTCTATGTTGATGCCGGTAAGCATGCCGTCTCGGCCAATGTCGGTGTAGATGATGGATTCGACGCCGTAATCCTCGAACTTGCGGGCCAGGTCGACCACCTCGTGCCCGGTGAGCTTGCTCCAGCCGTCGGTAGCCACCTTGCCGTCTTTGGCGTCCAGACCGACGATGATGTGGCCGCCAAAGGCGCTGCAAGCGTCCTGCAAGAAGCCCGGATTCTTGACGGCTGCGGTGCCGATGATGACATAGCGCAGGCCCGCATCAAGATAGCGCTCAATGGTGTCGAGGTCGCGAATGCCGCCGCCGAGCTGCACATCGATTTCGCCACCCACCTCGCGCAAGATTTTCTGTATGGCCTGCTCGTTTTTAGGCTTGCCGGCAAAAGCTCCATTGAGGTCGACCAGATGCAGGCGGCGCGCGCCCTGCTCCAGCCAGTTGCGGGCCATGGCTGCCGGGTCTTCGCCAAAATGGGTGGCCTGATCCATGTCGCCCTGCTTGAGGCGAACGCACTGACCATCCTTAAGGTCGATGGCAGGTATCAGCAGCATGATGAAGCGGACACGGGAAAGTGGACAGGCGCAGGGAGGTCAGGGTCGGTGAGCCCCGGCAATCAGGGTTGCCAGGACAGGAAATTGCGATAGAGGGCCAAACCTTGCTCAGCGCTTTTTTCAGGATGAAACTGTGTAGCGAAAATATTATCCCTGCCGACGGCGGCGGTAAAGCGCCCCCCATAGTCGGCCTCGCCCACAGTGTGGCGCGCATCAGACGGACGGGCGAAATAGCTGTGCACGAAGTAGAACCAGGCGCCGTCGGGTACGCCGGACCAGAGCGCATGGGGTTTCCCCTGATGAGTTTGTACGACCTGGTTCCAGCCCATCTGCGGCACCTTGAGTCGATGGCCATCGGGGCCCAAACCGCCCTGGAACCGCAAGACCTCACCGGCAATCAGGCCCAGGCCGGGGGTGGCTTGTCCACCGATGCCTTCCTGGCTGCTGTCGAGCAACATCTGCATCCCCACGCAGACGCCGAAAAGGGGCTTGGCAGCCGCAGCCTGCAACACCGCCTGGCGCAAGCCAGCCCGGTCCAGGGCCTGCATGCAGTCGTGCATGGCGCCTTGGCCGGGCAGGATGAGGCGGTCGGCGTCGGACAGCACCGAGGCCTCGGAGCTCACCCGCACCCGCCACGGGGTGCCCTCTGCGGCCTTCTCGACCGCCTGCCAAACCGAGCGTAGATTGCCCGCGCCGTAATCGACGACCGCAACAAAAGGGGCAGACATCTCAGTAGGGCCGAAGGGTCCGTCCTAGAGGGAGCCCTTGGTCGAGGCGATCACGCCGCTCGCCCGCGGGTCGATCTCCAGGGCCATGCGCAGGGCTCGGGCGAAGGCCTTGAACACGGTCTCGGCCTGGTGGTGGGCGTTCTCACCGCGCAGGTTGTCGATGTGCACGGTGATGAAGGCGTGGTTGACCAGGCCCTGAAAAAACTCGTAGGCAAGCGCGGTGTCGAACTGGCCGATCGTGGCGCTGCGAAACGGTACATCCATGTGCAGGCCGGGCCGGCCCGAAAAGTCGACCACCACCCGCGACAGCGCCTCATCAAGCGGCACATAGGCATGACCGTAACGGCGCAGCCCGCGCTTGTCGCCCACCGCCTGGGCCAGGGCCTGCCCCAGGGTGATGCCCACATCCTCCACCGTGTGATGGCCATCGATATGCAGATCCCCCTCGGCCTTGATCTCCAGATCGATCAGGCCATGGCGCGCAATCTGGTCGAGCATGTGGTCAAAAAAACCGATACCGGTGGCCAGTTGCGAACGGCCCGAGCCATCGAGGTTGATCGCGACCTGAATGCGCGTTTCATTGGTGCTGCGGCTGACGCTGGCGGTGCGTGGAGGCGTGGTGCTCATAGGCTGTGCCCAAGGGCATGTAGCAGTTGCTGATTTTCCTGGGTCGTGCCCACCGTCAGGCGTAGGCAGTTGGCCAGCAAGGGGTGCATTTTAGAAATGTTCTTGACCAGCACCTTGTGGGCCTTGAGCCCGTCAAAGGCTTTGGCCGCGTCGGGCACGCGCACCAGAATCATGTTGGCTTCGCTAGGGTAGGGATGTACGCCGGGCAAGGCCGCCAGTTCGCGTTGCAGGCGGGTGCGTTCCTCGCGCAAGATGGCGGCCTGCCGGGCGAAGACCTCGGCGTGTTCCAGCGCGAACAAGGCGCACTCGTAGTTCAGCACGCTGATGTTGTAGGGCGGGCGCACCTTGTCGATCTCGGCAATCAGAGCCTTGGGGCCGATCATGTAGCCCAGCCGCACACCGGCCAGGCCGAACTTGGAGAGCGTGCGCATGAGCAGCACATGCGAATGCGTGGTCAGGCGGTCGATATAGCTCTTGCTGGCATAGGGCTGATAGGCCTCGTCCATCACCACCAAGCCACCCTGTGCGCCCTGGGCTTCGATGATCTTTTCGATCGCCGCATCGTCCCAGAGGTTGCCGGTGGGGTTGTTTGGGTAGGCCAGGTAGACGAGGGATGGCTTGTGCTCGGCAATTGCCGCCAGCATGGCGGCCTCGTCAAGTTCAAAGTCGGCGGTCAGCGGTACGCCGTGGAAGGCCAGGCCCTGCAGCTGCGCACTCATGGCGTACATCACAAAGCCGGGCAAGGGCGCCAGGATCGATGCGCCAGGGACATCACAAGCCATAGCGAGCAGGGAAATCAGTTCGTCCGAGCCGTTGCCCAGCATGATGTCGTGACCGGCAGGCATGCCGGCGTACTGGGCCAGCGCGGCCCGCAGCTCATTGACCCGACCGTCGGGGTAGCGGTTGAGCGCCAACCGGCCCAGGCGCTCGCCCAGCGCCTGCTGCAAATCGGGCGGCAGGCCGAAGGGGTTTTCCATGGCGTCGAGCTTGACCATGCCGGCCGAATCCTGGATGGCGTAGGCGTGCATGGACTGCACATCCTGCCGGATCAATCGCGCCAGCGGCGGGTGCACAAGCCCGCTCATGAGGAACCCCGCATGGGCGGCACCGGCTGAAGCCGTAATTCTGCGGCTCGGGCATGGGCCTGCAGTCCTTCACCATAGGCCAACTCAGCAGCAGTGCGGCCCAGGGTCTGCGCACCGAGCGCGCTGACCTCGATCAGGCTCGAGCGTTTTTGAAAGTCGTAGACCCCCAGGGGGCTGGAAAAGCGGGCGGTACCGCTGGTGGGCAGCACATGGTTGGGTCCCGCGCAGTAGTCGCCCAGCGATTCGCTGGTGTAGGCGCCCATGAAGATGGCGCCGGCATGGCGCAACAAGGGCTCCCAGCGCTGCGGCTCGTGGCTGGAGATCTCCAGGTGCTCGGGCGCAATCCGGTTGCTCAGCGCACAGGCCTCCTCCATGTCGCGGGTGAGGATGAGCGCGCCGCGCTCATTGAGGCTGGTGGCGATGATCTGGCGCCGCGGCATACTCGGCAGCAGGCGGTCTATGGCCTCTTGCACCGCCTCAATGTAGGCCGGGTCTGGGCACAGGAGAATGCTCTGGGCCAATTCGTCGTGCTCGGCCTGGGAAAACAGATCCATCGCCACCCAGTCGGCCGGGGTGCTGCCATCGGCGAGCACCAGGATCTCGCTGGGCCCGGCAATCATGTCGATACCCACCGCACCGAATACCCGGCGCTTGGCACTGGCGACATAGGCATTGCCCGGACCGGTGATCTTGTCCACCCGGGCGATGGAGTCGGTTCCGTACGCCAGGGCCGCCACCGCCTGGGCTCCTCCTATGGTGAAGGCGCGGCTGACACCGGCCACATGGGCTGCCGCCAACACCAGCGGGTTGCGAGACACAGACTGAGCCTGGGCAACCACAGCGCCGGAGGCCAGACTGCCCTGTGCTGGCGTGGGCACCACCATGATGATTTCCGGAACACCGGCCACATGGGCCGGCACTGCATTCATGATCAAACTGGAGGGGTAGGCAGCTTTGCCACCGGGCACATAGATACCGACCCGGTCCAGGGGCGTGACCTTCTGGCCCAGGAGCGTGCCGTCCTCATCGCGGTAGGACCAACTCTGGCCGCTGGCCTGCTTCTGCGCCTCGTGGTAGCGACGCACCCGATCGGTGGCCTCCTGCAAGGCCCGCTGCTGCGCCGGGGCCAGCGATTCAAAGGCGGCACGGAACTCGTGCGCGCCGATCTCCAGATCGGCCATGCGCCTGGCCTGAACACCATCGAATCGGCGGGTGTAGTCAAGCACCGCCTCATCGCCGCGGTGGCGGACATCGGCCAGGATGTCGGCCACCCGCTGCTCAATGGCCTGATCGGTGTCGGAGGACCAGTGCAGGCGCCGGGCAAAAGCGGCCTCAAAGCCGGCATCGGCCGTGCTCAATCGGATCGGGGTGGCCTTGGGATTCATGAGGACCGACCCACGGCCTGAGCAAAAGCATCGATCAGGGCCCGTATCGGGGCCTGCTTGAGCTTGAGCGCCGTCTGGTTGACCACCAGTCGAGCGCTGATGTCCATGATGGGCTCAACCTCCACCAAGTGATTGGCTCGCAGCGTGCCGCCTGTGGACACCAGATCCACAATGGCATCGGCCAGGCCAGTCAGAGGGGCCAGCTCCATGCTGCCGTACAGCTTGATGAGGTCGACATGCACCCCTTTGGCAGCGAAAAAATCGCGGGAAATCGACACATATTTGGTCGCCACTTTGAGCCGCGCGCCCTGCCGCACGGCCGCTGCATAGTCGAAGCCCTCGCGCACCGCCACACTGATGCGGCAGCGAGCGATCTGTAAATCCAGGGGCTGATACAGGCCCTCGCCGCCCGACTCGAGAAGCGTGTCCTTGCCAACCACGCCCAGATCGGCGCCGCCGTACTGCACATAGGTGGGTACATCGGTGGCTCGCACCAGCACCACCCGCACATCGCTTCGGCTGGTCACCAAGATCAATTTACGGGAGGTCTCCGGATGATCGAGAACCTCAATGCCTGCTGCCTTCAGCAGGGGCTGGGTCTCGTCGAAGATGCGTCCTTTTGAAAGGGCCAGCGTGATCATCATCGAACCCTCTCGATATCTGCGCCCAAGGCTTGCAGCTTGAGCTCCATGCGATCGTAGCCGCGGTCAAGATGGTAGATGCGGTCAACCACCGTCTGGCCTTGGGCTACCAGCCCGGCGATGACCAGACTGGCCGAGGCGCGTAAATCGGTGGCCATGACCGTTGCGCCGGATAGACGCTCGACCCCCTCGATCAAGGCCACCTTGCCATCGATCTGGATGTTGGCTCCGAGACGCACCATCTCGTTGACATGCATGAAGCGATTTTCGAAGATGGTCTCCGTCACCCGGCTGCTTCCGTGGGCAATTGCATTGAGCGCCATAAACTGCGCCTGCATGTCAGTGGGAAAGCCCGGGTATTCGGTGGTGCGAAAGCTCTGCGCCTTGAGCCGACCCCCACTCTTGATGCGGATAAAGCCCTGACCCGACTCGATCTGTGCGCCAGCGGCCTGGAGTTTCTCGATCACGGCCTCGAGGTGGTCGGCCCGCGCCCTGGTGAGCAGCGCCTCGCCACCGGCAGCGGCGACTGCGCATAAAAAAGTGCCCGTCTCGATCCGGTCGGACACCACCTCGTGGTTGCAACCGTGTAGTTCGCTGACGCCCTGGATGCGAATCCGGCTGGTGCCGTGGCCCTCGATGCGGGCACCCATTGCGATCAGCATTTCGGCCAAGTCAGTGACTTCGGGCTCCTGAGCTGCATTTTCGAGCACCGTCTCGCCTTCAGCCAGGCACGCAGCCATCAGAAAATTTTCAGTGCCGGTGACGGTGATCATGTTGGTGGTGATGCGCGCCCCGTGCAAACGGCTGCGGCCGCCGGCCAAGCCGGCGACCATGTAGCCGTGCTCAACCCGGATGTCGGCCCCCATGGCCTGCAGCCCGCGGATATGCTGATCCACCGGTCGAGAACCAATGGCACAACCGCCAGGCAGCGAGACGGTGGCACGACCGAAGCGCGCCAGCAAGGGGCCCAAAGCCAGCACAGAGGCCCGCATGGTCTTGACCAGTTCGTAGGGGGCTTCGGGTTTGTTCAAGCCCGAAGCATCCATGCGCAACACTGACGACTCTGTCGTGTCGCGGCTCGCGCTCACCCCCATGTGCGCGATCAGCTTGACCATGGTGGCGACATCCTGCAAACGCGGCACATTGCGCAAAATCACAGGCTCGGCCGTCAGCAAGGCGGCGCACAGTTCGGGTAGGGCAGCGTTCTTGGCGCCGGCCACCTCGACCGTGCCACTGAGCTGGCGTCCGCCGCGTATCAGGAGCTTGTCCATTCAGCGCCCACCCTGCGCAGCCCACTCGGCCGGCGTGTAAGTCTTCATCGACAAGGCATGGACTTCATCGGTCAGCATGCGCTGACCCAAGGTGGCGTAGACACGCTGATGGCGCCAGACCGCGCGCCGGCCCTCGAACTCGGCCGAAACCACCACGGCCGACCAATGCCGCCCGTCGCCGTCAACCGTGAGGTGAGCACAGGCCAAATCTTGAGCAATAAGGGCTTTGAGCTCTTGAGCTGTCATAGCAATCAACCTCTAATCTTGTAGCCAATGCGAAGCAGATGCAAGGCCACTGCGCTGACCAACAACCAGGCTGTACCGACCAGGGCCAGGCTGATCCAGGGCGATACATCGCTGTGCCCCAAAAAGCCGTAGCGAAAGCCATCGATCATGTAGAAAAATGGATTGAGGTGGCTGGCCGATTGCCAGAAATCCGGCAATGAATGAATCGAATAGAAGACACCCGAGAGAAAAGTCATTGGCATGATGATGAAGTTTTGGAAGACGGCCATCTGATCGAATTTTTCAGACCACAAGCCCGCAATCAGCCCCAGGGCTGAAAGCAAACCCGCCCCGAGCAAGCCGAAGATCCCGATCCAGACCGGCGCCGCCCAAGGCAGGTCAGAAAACCACACCGTTACCAGCAGCACGCCCAGGCCCACCGCCAGCCCCCGGAGAACTGAAGAAAGAATGTACGCACAAAACCAGTGCCAGGGCGAAAGCGGCGTGAGCAGGATGAAGACCAGGTTGCCCATCATCTTGCTCTGTATCAGCGAGGAAGAACTGTTGGCAAAGGCATTTTGCAGCAGGCTCATCATGACCAGGCCAGGAATCAGGAAGTCGGTGTAGCCCACCCCAGGATATACCTGCACCCGGTCCTCCAGAACATGACCGAAGATCAGCAGATACATCAGGGCCGTGAGTACGGGGGCGGCCACGGTCTGGAAGGCCACGCGCCAAAAACGCAGCACTTCCTTGTAGATCAGAGTCAGCCAGCCGGTCATCGAACCTCCGCAGGCGTGCCGCTGGGGTCTTGTGCGCCCATGACCTCAAGGAACACATCTTCCAGGTCGGCCTTGCGGATCTCCAGGTCCTGCGCTTGCAGACCGGCTTGGCGCAGCACAGCCAGGTGGGTTTCTATCTCGGCCGCGTCGTGGGCGGGCAGTTGCACCACCCGGCCGGTCACGCGGGCCTTGGCCGCCAGCGCGTCCGGCAGTGCCTGATCGAGCTTGAAGCGCAGCACATTGGAGGAAGCCGCCCTGAGCAAGTCGGTGGTCGATGACAGGGCCACCACCCGCCCGGCCTTGAGCATGGCGATGCGGCTGCACAAGGCCTCGGCCTCTTCGAGGTAGTGCGTGGTCAGCAGCACCGTGCTGCCTTCGCGATTGAGCCGGGCAATAAACTGCCAAAGCGTTTGCCGCAGTTCCACATCGACGCCGGCAGTCGGCTCATCGAGCACGATGACCGGTGGCTTGTGGACCAGGGCCTGGGCGACAAGCACGCGCCGCTTCATGCCTCCGGAGAGCTGCCGCATATTGGCGCCGGCCTTGTCCGCAAGACCCAGGCTCTGCAAAAGCTCATCAATCCAGGCCTCGTTGCCCCGCACCCCAAAGTAGCCGGACTGGATGCGCAGCGTCTCGCGGACGGTGAAGAAGGGGTCAAAAACCAGTTCCTGGGGCACCACGCCCAAGCATCGTCTGGCCTGGGCAAAGTCGGCGCCGACATCGAAACCATGCACGCGCACGCGGCCAGAGCTCGGACGCGAGAGACCCGCCAGGATGCTGATCAAGGTGGTCTTGCCGGCCCCATTGGGGCCGAGCAGCCCGAAAAATTCACCCGGTTCGATATCGAAGCTCACCTGATCCAGGGCTTGAACCGTCGCCCCGCCACCGCGCGATCGATACTGTTTGGAGACGGACTGAAAGGAGATCGCGGACATGAAACCGGCTATTTTAGGCGGGGCCGAGCGAACCCCTTGCAAGGCAAGGCCCGGTGAAACGCTCAGGCCGCCAGCAGCAGATCGCTGACGCCGTAGAGGACGGCGAGTTGACGCAGGCGCTCAGGCAGATGGATGACCCGGAACTCGAGCCCCATGGCAACCACAGCGCGGCGGCAGTCGAGCAGGACCGCCAGCGCTGACGAATCAAACTGCCGCAAAGCGCCCGCATCGACACGCACCACCAGGGCGAGTTTGCGGCTCAGACTGAGGGCCTTGCGCAAGGCCAGGGCGCAGTTAGAGGCACGGTCATGGGTCACAACGGCGGGCAGCCGCAGTTCGTGAGCCTGACCTTCGAGCCCCCCGGCCGATTCGAGCATGGGCATCAGCCCTTTTTGGCGGCAAGCGCGCTGGATTTGTTGCGCTCGGCCAGCGAGTTGATCAGACCGTCCACCCCACGCGCGGAGATTTCCTGCGCAAACTGGGTGCGGTAGTTTTCAACCAGCCATACACCCAATACATTGATATCGTAGATACGCCAGCCCGTCGGGGTTTTTTCCACACGATAGTCGAGCTGGATGGGATCGCCCCGGCCGACCACTTCGGAACGCACGATGACCTCGGTATCCGCAGGACCGGCCCGCAGCGGTTTGACCGATACCGTCTGATCCTTGACCTGGCTGATCGCGCCGGAGTAGGTGCGCACCAGCAGGGCCTTGAACTCCTCTTGCAAACGCTTTTGCTGCTCGGGCGTGGCTTGTCGCCAGCTGCGACCCACCGCCGAGGCGGTCATGCGGGTGAAATTGACATGGGGCATGACCTTGCCGTCCACCAGGGAGGTCACCTTGCGGGTGTCGCCCGCCTGTATCTCCTTGTCGGTACGGATGGTCTCAAGAACTTCGGCTGAGAGGCGTTTGATCAACTGATCGGGCGCCTCGGGAGTCTGGGCCGAGGCAGCGGAGGCCACAGTCCCCAGCAAACCGAGCAAAAACAAGCGACGCAGTCGCACAAAACGGTTCATGAATGATCTCCTGTCACTTCAGGCGAATGACCGGCCCGACCTGGGGGGTCTCCGGCTCCAGCAAATCGTAACGCTCCTCGGGTTCCTGAGACGCATCAGAGGCCTGAGAGGACACGCGCCGCCGCTGCAAGTAGGCGTCGCGAACAAAAATATAGCGATCCAGGGCCGCCGAATCCAAAATCCGACCGGCCTCGAGCAGACCGGCGCGCTGATCCACCACACGCAGGATGGTGAGTCCGGTACGGGCTTCGCTGTCGCTCACCCGGCCAAGCAGGTCGCCCTTGAAGTCAAGCGGCAGTCCGGCTGTGCCCCGCACTGTCGATGGACCCAACAGCGGCAGCACCAGATAAGGGCCAGTGGGCACACCCCAGCGGCCCAAGGTTTTGCCAAAATCTTCCCGTCGGCGCTGCAGACCGACATCGGAGGCCACATCGACCAAGCCCAGGAGTCCTACCGTGGAATTGACCAGCACCCGGCCGGTCATTTCGGCCGATTCACGCGGCTTGAGTTGCAGCAGGTTGTTAACCAAGGACGAGACATCCGAGAGGTTGCCGAAGAAATTGTTCACGCCATTGCGAACAACCTCGGGCACCGCGGCGCGATACCCCCTGGCTGCTGGCTGCAAGACGGCCTCGTCAAGCGCCTCGTTAAAACGCCAGACCTGCCGGTTGTAGCCCTCCCAGGGATCACGCGGATCGGTGTTGGAGGTCGAGACCGTGGCGCAGCCAACGAGCAGCAACTCAAGCACCAAGAGCGCGCCCAAAAGCGCACGGCGTGGCTTTACACAGATCATGGCTTGGAGCCGGGGGAGGGCGCGGCATCCGCGGCCTTGCTGTAGAGAAACTGGCTGATGAGGTTTTCGAGCACCACGGCCGATTGGGTGGTGGTGATCACATCCCCGGCCGTCAAATTCTTGTCGGCAGCGCCCGCCTCGATGCCGATGTATTGTTCCCCGAGCAGGCCGCTGGTGAGGATCTTCAGGGAGCTGTCCTTGGGAAAGACATACCGCTTTTCAAGCGCCAAGCGCACGCTGGCCTGGTAATTATTGTCGTCAAAGCTGATGGACTCGACTCGGCCGACCACCACGCCCGCACTTTTGACCGCCGCGCGCGGCTTGAGCCCGCCGATATTGTCGAAGCGGGCCTGCACTGCATAGGTGTTGTCCACCAGGCTGAGCGTGAGCAAATTGGCGGCCTTCAAGGACAGGAACAGGAGCGCAGCCGCGCCGATGACGACGAACAGACCCACCCAGGGGTCTTTGCTGGAGCGTTGCATAAGGGCTTTCAGAATCGACCGTTGATACCGCTACAACGGATTTCGGTCGCTCGGGGATGACAGTCAGCGGTCCTCAAGGGAATGACAAGTATTTTCGCATGTTCGGCCCGCCCAGGCGGCCGGCGCAATAAAGCCCGAGTCAGATACTGAACATCGCTGCGGTCAGGAGGAAATCAAGCCCGAGGACGGCCAGCGAGGCCTGAACCACCGTCCGGGTGGTGGCCCGGGCCACTCCCTCGGGGGTAGGCTGGGCCTCGTAACCCTGATACAGAGCGACAAAGGTCACGGTGACCCCGAAGACCATACTTTTAATCACCCCATTGCCCACATCGCGCAAGGCATCGACGCCGGCCTGCATCTGGCTCCAGAAGGAGCCCGGGTCCACCCCGATCATCACCACGCCTACCAGCCAGCCCCCCAGGATGCCCACCGCACTGAACACCGCCGCCAAAAGGGGCATGGCCACAATCCCGCCCCAGAGCCGGGGGGCAAGAATGCGGCGCACCGGGTCGACGGCCATCATCTCCATGGCCGAGAGCTGCTCACCGGCCTTCATCAGGCCGATCTCGGCGGTCAGGGCCGTGCCGGCGCGCCCGGCAAACAACAGGGCAGTAACCACCGGGCCGAGTTCCCGCACCAGACTGAGCGCCACCAGCAGGCCCAACGCCTCGGCCGAGCCATAACGCTGCAAGGTGTAGTAGCCCTGCAAACCCAGCACGAAGCCGACGAACAGACCCGAGACTGTGATGATGGCCAGCGAGTGGTTACCCAGGAAAAAAATCTGATCGCGCACCAGCCCGAAACGCTTCAGGGTCGGCCCGGAGAGCGCGAAAAGCCGCAGGAACAAGCGCGCGGCATGGCCCCAATCGGCCAGTTTGGCACGCGTTGCAAAGCCGATATCGGCAAGCCAGGCCCTGCCCCCCCTCATCGCCGCACCTTGCGCGCGGGCCCGGCCGAGGCCGGACCGAAATCAAGCTCGGCCGGGTCGGCCGGATAGTGGAACTTCACCGGCCCCTGACTTTGCGCATGAACAAACTGTTGCACCAAGGGGTCGGTGGAATGCATCACCTCCTCGGGCGTGCCCTCGGCGGCAATCATGCCGTTGGCCAGAATCACCACCCGATCGGCAATGCGAAAGGTCTCCTCTAAATCGTGTGATATCACCACCGTGGTGATGCCCAGGGTGTCATTGAGCTGGCGGATCAACTGCGCGGCTGTACCCAGGGAAATCGGGTCGAGGCCGGCAAAGGGTTCGTCATACATGATGAGTTCGGGGTCCAGCGCAATGGCCCGGGCCAAGGCCACTCGCCTGGCCATGCCGCCGGAAATCTGCGCCGGCATCAGGTCACGCGCGCCACGCAGCCCGACCGCATCGAGCTTCATGAGCACAATGTCGCGTATCAGTGCGGGGCTCAAGGAAGTGTGTTCGCGCAGCGGAAAGGCCACATTGTCGAAGACACTGAGGTCGGTAAAGAGCGCTCCAAACTGGAACAGCATGCCCATGCGCCGTCGCATGGCGTACAAAGCCGCACTGTCCATCAGACCGACATCCTGCCCGTCAAAGAGCACCTGTCCGGCACTGGCCCGCTGCTGACCACCGATGAGGCGCAACACCGTTGTCTTGCCCCCCCCGGAAGCTCCCATCAAGGCTGTCACCTTGCCGCGCGGGACCGACAGATGCATGCGCTCGAGAAAGACCCGGTCGGCCACCGCACCGGGATAGGCAAAAGAGACCTCCCGAAACTGGACCAGATCAACAGGAGCGCCGGATAGATCAGACATGAAAAAACGCCGGCGCCGCGCCGGCAGCAAAAGCGGACAGGGGCGACATCATAGCGGTCGCCCCCGGCGCCTGGCCTTTACTCCCCCGGACGACCGGCCAGCCCTCAGCGCGGCAGATCGGAGTGGCCCATGAGGAACTCGTCGACGGCCCTTGCCGCCTGGCGACCTTCACGGATGGCCCACACCACCAGAGACTGACCGCGCCGCACATCGCCGGCCGCAAAGACCTTGGACACATTGGTCGCGTAGCCCCCGGTGAAGTCGGTACTGGCGCGGGCGTTGCCACGCGCGTCCTTGCCCACACCGAAAGCTTCGAGCACGCTAGACAAGGGGTTGACAAACCCCATGGCCAGCAAGACCAGGTCGGCGCGGTGCTCCTCTTCCGTGCCCGGCACCTCGATCAGCTTGCCGTCCTTCATTTCGACCCGCACGGTCTGCAAGGCGGTGACCTTGCCACCCTTGCCCAGAAAAGCCTTGGTGGAGATGGCAAATTCGCGGCCACAACCCTCCTTATGGCTGGAACTGGTTCGCAGCTTGAGCGGCCAATACGGCCAGACCAAGGGTTTGTTTTCCTCCTCAGGGGGTTGCGGCATCACCTCGAACTGCTTGACGCTGGCCGCGCCATGACGGTTACTGGTGCCCACGCAATCGGAGCCGGTATCGCCGCCCCCGATGACGATGACATGTTTGCCATCTGCGCGCAGTTGCTGGTCCAAGGTGTCGCCCGCATTGACCTTGTTTTGCTGCGGCAGAAACTCCATGGCGAAGTGAACACCCTGGAGATCACGGCCGGGCACGGGCAGGTCGCGACTTTGCTCGCTGCCAGCGGCCAGCAAGACGGCATCGAAGTCGCGCATCAGCTGTTCGGCGGCGATGGTCTCGATCGCGTCGTTGGTCACCCGGCTGCCCGGACCCTCCTGGGGCAGTCGGCCCACCAAGACCCCGGTCTTAAAAACCACGCCCTCGGCCTGCATCTGCTCGACCCGCCTGTCGATGTGGTTTTTTTCCATCTTGAAATCTGGAATGCCGTAGCGCAGCAGGCCTCCGATCCGGCTGTTTTTCTCGAAGACAGTGACATCATGACCGGCACGGGCCAGCTGCTGGGCCGCAGCCAGTCCCGCGGGCCCCGAGCCGATGATGGCCACCTTGCGGCCGGTCTTGTGGCGCGGCGGCTGAGGCACCACCCAGCCCTCTGCCCAGCCGCGGTCGATGATGGCGTGCTCAATGGACTTGATGCCCACCGCATCGTCGTTGACATTGAGGGTGCATGCAGCCTCGCAAGGCGCAGGACAGATGCGGCCCGTGAACTCAGGAAAATTGTTGGTGCTGTGAAGCACCGTCAGCGCGTTCTTCCAGTCGCCCTGGTAGACCAGGTCATTGAAGTCCGGAATGATGTTGTTGACCGGGCAGCCGCTGTTGCAAAACGGCGTACCGCAATCCATGCAACGCGCCGCCTGCTTTTTCGACTGCGCCTCGTCAAGAGTGAGGACAAACTCACGGTAATGCTTGACACGCTCTTCGACGGGTCTGTAGCCCTCCTCGAAGCGCTCGAATTCCATGAAGCCAGTCACTTTTCCCATGATGTTTCCTTTGTGATCGGTCAGTGGGCTCAGGCCGTGACAGCCTGAGCCGGTTGCAAGGCCTTGCGGGCGTTGATTTCCCCGAGAGCGCGCTTGTACTCGTTGGGAAAGACCTTGACGAACTTCTGTCGCGCACTGTCCCACTGATCGAGCAGAGCGCGGGCACGCTGGCTCCCAGTCCACTTGAAATGGTCCTCCAAGAGCTTGCGCAGCAAGGCCTCATCACTTTGATCCTTGTGCCAAAACTTCCGGTCGAGCTGGGCCTGCTGCTCGGCCGTGGTGAGCACCTTCTCCAGGCTGACCATCGCAGTATTGCAGCGTGAAGCGAACTGTCCGTCCTCGTCGTAGACGAAGGCAAGCCCGCCCGACATACCTGCTGCGAAGTTGCGCCCGGTCTGCCCCAGGACCGCAACCGTCCCGCCGGTCATGTATTCGCAGCCGTGGTCACCGGTACCCTCGACCACCGCCGTGGCTCCGGAGAGTCGAACCGCGAAGCGCTCGCCGGCCACACCCGCAAAAAACGCTTCACCAGAGGTGGCGCCGTACATCACCGTGTTGCCGACGATGATGTTGCGCGCGGCCACGCCACGGAAGTCCAGGCTGGGTCGCACGACCACCCGACCGCCGGACAAGCCCTTGCCGGTGTAGTCGTTGGCATCGCCTATCAGGTAAAGGGTGATCCCTTGGGCCAAAAAGGCGCCGAAAGACTGCCCCCCTGTGCCCTCGAGCTGTATGCGCAGGGTGTCGTCAGGCAAGCCCTCCGGTCGGCGACGGATCAGCTCACCGGAGAGCATGGCGCCGACCGTGCGGTTGACATTGCGGGTCACCTCCATGAACTGCACCTTCTCGCCCTTTTCCAGGGCGGCGCGTGATTTTTCGATCAGCCGCGCATCCAGGGCTTTATCCAGACCATGGTCCTGCACCATGACATGCAGGCGAGGCACATCGGCCGGCACCGCCGGCTGGTGAAAGAGACGGCTAAAGTCCAGCCCCCGGGCCTTCCAATGCGAGACCCCTTTGCTCATATCGAGCAAATCGGATCGGCCGATCAGCTCATCGAATCGACGCAGACCGAGCTGGGCCATGATCTGTCGCGCTTCCTCGGCCACAAAGAAAAAGTAGTTGACGACATGCTCGGGCTTGCCGGCAAACTTCTTTCGCAACACCGGATCTTGGGTGGCCACGCCCACCGGGCAAGTGTTGAGGTGGCACTTGCGCATCATGATGCAGCCTTCGACCACCAGCGGTGCGGTGGCAAAGCCAAACTCGTCAGCGCCGAGCAAGGCGGCGATCACGACATCGCGGCCGGTCTTCATCTGCCCATCGGCCTGCACGCGAATGCGGCCGCGCAAGCGGTTGAGAACCAAGGTCTGCTGGGTTTCAGCCAGGCCAATCTCCCACGGTGAGCCGGCATGTTTGATCGACGACCAGGGCGAAGCCCCGGTGCCGCCGTCATGCCCGGCAATCACCACATGATCGGCCTTGGCCTTGGCCACTCCCGCGGCGATCGTGCCGACACCGACCTCAGAGACCAGCTTGACGCTGATGCTGGCTGTGGGTGTGACATTCTTGAGATCATGGATCAGCTGGGCCAAGTCCTCGATGGAGTAGATGTCGTGGTGAGGCGGGGGCGAGATCAGGCCGACGCCGGGCACCGAATAGCGCAGCTGGCCGATGTATTCAGAAACCTTGCCGCCGGGCAGCTGTCCGCCCTCCCCCGGCTTGGCGCCCTGCGCCATCTTGATCTGAATCTGGTCGGCCGAGACCAGGTATTCGGTGGTCACGCCAAAGCGGCCCGAGGCCACCTGCTTGATGCGCGATCGCAGGCTGTCGCCCTCCTGCAAGGGCATATCGACCTCAACCCGGTCGGCACCAAGCAGTCCGCGCAAGGTCTGGCCCTGGCGAATCGCGATGCCTTTGAGCTCGTTGCGATAGCGCACCGGGTCCTCGCCGCCCTCGCCGGTATTGCTCTTGCCTCCAATGCGGTTCATGGCCACAGCCAGGGTGGCATGGGCCTCGGTAGAGATGGACCCGAGGGACATCGCGCCGGTAGCAAAGCGCTTGACGATCTCGCTGGCCGGCTCGACCTCATCGAGCGCTATGGCCTTGGTCGGATCGAGTCGGAACTCGAACAGGCCACGCAGGGTCAGATGGCGCTTGCTCTGGTCGTTGATGATCTGGGCGTACTCCTTGTAGGTGCTCAAACTGCCCGCGCGGGTGCTGTGCTGCAGCTTGGCGATCGCGTCGGGGGTCCACATATGCTGCTCGCCGCGGGTACGCCAGGCGTATTCGCCGCCGGCATCGAGCATGGTCGCCAGCACCGGGTCCTCGCCAAAGGCCGCACCATGCATGCGCAAGGCCTCCTCGGCGATCTCGAACACGCCGATGCCCCCGACTCGACTGGCGGTGCCGGTGAAGTACTTGTCGATGGTCTCGCTGTTGATGCCTATGGCCTCGAACAGCTGGGCCCCGCAGTAGCTCATGTAGGTGCTCACACCCATTTTTGACATGATCTTGGACAAGCCCTTGCCAATCGCCTTGATGTAGTTGTAGATGACCTTCTCGGCAGACAGATCGCCGGAGAGATCCTTGTGCATCGCCGACAGGGTTTCCATCGCCAGATAGGGGTGCACCGCCTCGGCGCCGTAGCCGGCCAATACCGCGAAGTGGTGCACCTCGCGCGCGGTTCCAGTCTCCACAACCAGACCGGCAGTGGTACGCAGCCCGGTGCGCACCAGATGCTGGTGGATGCAGGAAAGCGCCAGCAAAGCTGGCACAGCCACCTGCTGCGCCGTCACACCCCGGTCGCTGATGATCAGAATGTTGTGCCCGCTGCGGATGGCATCGACCGCCTCGGCACAGAGCGACGCCAGCTTAGCCTCCACGCCCTCGTAGCCCCAGCTCAGGGGATAGGTGATGTCCAGGGTCGCGCTCTTGAACTTGCCCTGGGTGGCCTTCTCGATCTCCCGCAGCTTGGCCATATCGGTGAAATCTAGCACCGGCTGACTGACCTCCAGGCGCATCGGCGGGTTGACCTGGTTGATGTCCAGCAGGTTGGGCTTGGGGCCGATGAACGACACCAAGGACATGACGATCGCCTCACGGATCGGGTCGATCGGCGGATTGGTCACCTGGGCGAACAACTGCTTGAAATAGTTGTAGAGTGGCTTGTTACGGTCGGACAACACCGCCAGCGGACTGTCGTTGCCCATAGAGCCGATGGCCTCTTCGCCGTTGAGCGCCATGGGGCTGAGAAGGAACTTGATGTCCTCCTGCGTAAAGCCGAAAGCCTGCTGCCGATCGAGCAACTCGGCGCTGATGCGCCCAGTGCCTGAGGGCTGGGCGCGCTCCGTGGGCAGATCGCTGCCGTCCTCCCCTGCCACCGGCTGGTCCACATCGTCCAGACGAATACGCAGGTTGTCGATCCATTGCTTGTAGGGCTTGCTGTTGGCCAGGCTGGCCTTGAGCTCCTCGTCATCGATCATCCGGCCCTGCTCAAGGTCGATGAGGAACATCTTGCCCGGCTGCAGACGCCACTTACGCACGATCTTGCTCTCGGGTATGGGCAAGACGCCAGACTCGGAGCCCATGATCACCAGATCGTCGTCGGTAATGCAATAGCGCGAGGGCCTCAAACCGTTACGGTCCAGCGTGGCACCAATCTGGCGTCCATCGGTGAAGACAATCGAGGCCGGGCCATCCCAGGGCTCGAGCATGGCCGCGTGATACTCGTAGAAGGCACGCCGCCGCGGATCCATGGTGCTGTGCTGCTCCCACGGCTCTGGAATCATCATCATGACCGCCTGACTGATTGGGTAACCCGCCATGGTCAGCAGTTCCAGGCAGTTGTCGAAGGTGGCCGTGTCGGACTGGCTGGCGAAACTGATCGGGTACAGCTTCTTGAGGTCGAGGCCCAACACCGGGGAGGACATCACCCCTTCGCGGGCCTTCATCCAGTTGTAGTTTCCCTTGACGGTATTGATTTCGCCGTTGTGCGCCACATAGCGGTAGGGATGCGCCAGGGGCCACTCCGGAAATGTGTTGGTTGAAAAACGCTGATGGACCAGACCGAGGGCCGAGACGCACCTCGCATCCTGCAAATCGAGGTAGTAGGTGCCGACCTGATCGGCAAGGAGCAGGCCCTTATAAACCACCGTCCGGCTGGACATGCTGGGGATGTAGTACTCGTTACTGTGCTTAAGACCGAGTGCCTGTATGGCGGCGCTGGCGGTCTTGCGGATCACATAGAGCTTGCGCTCGAGGGCGTCTTGCACGATGACATCGGCGCCACGACCGATGAAAATCTGCCGCATCACGGGCTCCTTGTCACGCACCGCGGGCGACATCGGCATGTCGCGATTGACCGGCACATCCCGCCAGCCGAGCAGAATCTGGCCCTCTGCGCGAACCGCACGCTCGAGTTCCTGCTGGCAAGCCATGCGCGAAGCATGCTCCTTGGGTAGGAACACCATGCCCACGCCGTACTCGCCGAAGGGGGGCAACTGCACCCCCTGACGCGCCATCTCCTCGCGGTAGAGCACATCCGGGATCTGAATCAGGATGCCGGCACCATCGCCCATCAACTTATCCGCCCCGACCGCACCCCGGTGGTCAAGGTTCTCCAGGATCTTGAGCGCTTGCTCGACGATGGCGTGGCTCTTCTGCCCCTTGATATGTGCAACAAAACCCACGCCGCACGCATCGTGCTCATGGGCAGCCGAATACAAACCCCGCTGCTCGGAGAGACTCAAAACAGAAGCACTCGTCATGGCAAACCCTCGTATTTGGACACTCAGCCCCAGAGCATAAGTCCTGAAATCGTAGGCGCCAACAAAATTAATTGGGGTCAGATTCCATTTAATTGACCTCTTCGCTTGAGTCTTGTTAATTGGGGACAGATCATTCGGACTTCGGCCTCAAGTCCTGCGGCGGGTTCCATGAGGCCGTCCCGGTTTGCCCGGGGTCAGCCGGCGCTGGGTCGCCTGCGACACTTCCTGGATAAAGTCCTCAGAGCCCAGAGCCCAGCCGGTCAAAACCGATCGGGTCAGTGCCAATTGCTGATCGTTGCCCATCCCCGCTCCAACCATTTCTGCATAGGCCGCTTCCCTGGCAAAAGGCGTATTTCCCAGGCCCCAAAACAGGGTGTGTGGCGACAGCAACTTATCCACCCGCAGGCCCGTCAGATGCCGATAGCTGGACCAAGGGTACTGGGCCGGATCGCTCACCATGCCGGCCCGGACAGGGTTGAGATCGATATATGCCATACAGGTTAGAAGATAGCGCTCTGACTCAATCAAGCTCGACCTGTAGCGGCCCTCCCAGAGGGTACCGGAACGCTGATGACGGGTATTGAAGTAACGAACATAGCTGCGCCCGACACCCTGCATCATCTGCGGTATGCCCTGGACCGTCTCCGGACTGAGCAGCAGGTGGAAATGGTTATCCATCAATACATAGGCATGGATCGCAACCGCTGTTTGTCGCGAGTACTGATGCAAGAGAAATAGCAAGCGCTCACGATCGGAGTCGTCGCGGAAGATCGCTTGCCTGTCATTTCCGCGCTGAATCACATGATGGGGGTAGCCGGGAACCGTCAATCGAGCTTGCCGAGCCATAACTTTTACCTCTTCCTCTTAATTGGAATCCGACCCCAATTATCATGAACTTTAATTGGTGTCTGACCCCAATTTTCCTAGGGAAGATCCTGAAGGGAGATGGGCTGCGCTAAGCCACAATCCGCAGCACTTTCCCTTGGAGGTTTCATGCGAACTCGTTTCTCTGCTGCACTGGCCTTGAGCTTGGGGCTTTGCTCGACAACGCTCCTGGCTCAGGCGCCTGCTGCGGCCTATCCCGCCAAGCCCATCAGAGCCATCGTGCCTTTTGCGCCGGGAAGCGCCACTGACCAGATCGGTCGGGCCTTCGCGCAAAAGATGTCGGAAAACCTGGGTCAGCCCGTCGTGGTGGAAAACCGGGCTGGGGTTAGCGGCATGCTGGGGGCCGAAGCGGTGGCCAAATCAGCACCGGACGGTTACACCATCCTGGTGGGGACCAACAGCACCAATGCGGCGCTGAAAAGCCTGATGAAAAAGCTGCCCTACGATCAGGACACGGCCTTTGCACCGATCGCCTTCTTGGGTTCGGTGCCACTGATCGTGGCTATCAACAACGATGTGCCAGCCAAAAACCTGCGCGAGTTTGTAGCTCTAGCCAAGGCCAAGCCCGGCTCGATCACCTTCGCGCACGCCAGTGCCTCACAACGCGTCTCCAGCGAGATGCTCTCGAGCATGGCCGGCGTGCAGATGACCCATGTGCCCTATAAGGCCGGGCCGGCGGCCATGACCGATCTGATCGGCGGGCAGGTCAATATGTTTACCGCTGATTTTGCGGTGATGCTGCCCCAGGTCAAGGGCGGCAAGGTACGCGGCCTGGCCGTCACCTCGATGCAGCGGGCCCCGGCTGTTCCAGAGTTACCCACGGTCAACGAGGCACTGGGCCTGAAGGATTACGAGCTGATCGCATATTTCGCGCTGTTTGCTCCGGCCGGCACACCGCCGGAGATCATCAACCGGCTTAACCGTGCCGCCAATGCGGCTGCCAGCGACAAGGACTTGCTCGAGCGCTTTTCGGCCCTGGGCTTTGAAACCGCACCGGGCACGCCCCAGGCCCTGGCCGAGCGCACCCGGGTGGAGACCGCCAAATGGGCCAAGGCGATCCGGGAGGCCCGGATCGAGCCGGAATAAGCGCCGGGCACTCAACCCTGGTCTGGCTGCATGCGCCCCCGCTGCCATGCGGTCAGCCAGGCCAAGGCAGCACCGATCAGGCACAAGCCTCCCGTCACCCAGTGGGTGTGATGCCAACCGCCCGAGCCGGCGGCCACCCAGGCCACCAGAGGCGGGCCGAAAAACTGGCCCAGGGCCGACCACTGCTGAACCCAGCCCACGCTGGTCGCGATCTGGCGTTCATCGGGCGCCAAGCGCACGGCCAAGGCAAAAATCGTGGCGGGGACCAGGCCTCCGATGCTTGAGAACAACAGGACGCCGGCGTAGCGCAGCCAGGGCCAGTCCTCGGTGAACGCCGAGAAGGCCAGGGTAGAGCCCACGGCCATGCAGGCATAACCGGCCCACAGCAGATGGTGCGAGGCATGGCCCCGGTGGAGCAAACGCCCGGACAGTACATTACCCAGGACATTAGCCGCAGCCGCCAGCGCGGTGAGCGCACCCAAAAGCGCTCCAGACAGGCCGGCCTGGGCATAGATAGAGGGCAAAAAACCCATCAGGGCCAGCCACTGGGCCGAATAAACGCAGAACATACCCGCCGCGAGCCAGGGACCGGGTCGACCGAGGGTGGCCCTTAGGCTGCTGTAGAGGCTCAGAGCCTGCCCGGGGGCCGATGTATCGCCCGGCAGCGCGCGGTACAAGCAGAAAGCCATCGCTGCGCTCAACAACGCAAACAGGTCCCACCAGGCAGGCCAACCTGCCCAGGGAATGAACAGCGGGCCGGCCAGCAGGGCCAAAGCAGTGCCCAGGGGGGTGTAGGCACTCCAAATGCCCAGGAGCCGGGACATACGCTCTGGAGGAACAAGACGGCGTAAAAGCGCCGGTGAGGGCAGTGCCACCCAGAGAAAGCCCATGCCCTCGAGGGCCCGCAGGACCATCAGCACCCAGACATCCTGGACCCGTGCGCTGCAGGCACTGGCCAGCGCCAATAAAAGCAGGCCGCCGACCATGGCCCGCTTGAGGCCGCACCGATCGGCCAGAGAGCCGATCAGGATGGCCGTGAGCATGCCGGCCATTTGCACCATGGAGAGCAAAAAGCCCGACTGCACCAGCGTCAGGCCCAAGTCGGCCTGCAGTGCCGGCAAGGCCGGCGGCAGCTTGCCCACCTGCAAAGCCGCCACCACTGCGGCACCAATGACCAACCAGGCGGAGGTCGGCGAAGCCAACGCGGTCCTCACAGCAGGCGCTGCCCTGTCAGCCGCTCGTGTTCACGCGCCGCAAACCGATCCGTCATGCCGGCGATGTAATCGGCCACCGCACGCGGCAAGTCCTCGCGGCTGGCGTGGTCGGGCGGCATTGCCGACGGATCACGCTGGTAAGCATGGAACAGCTCACGAACCATCTGCTGGGCCTGGGTGGTGTTCTGTAGCACTTGAGCATGGCGGTACAGATGAGAGGACAGAAAACGATTGAGTCCGACCGACTGCTGCTGCATGGCCTGACTAAAACGCACCAGTGGAGGACAGGCGCGCACCGCATCAGGGCTGTCGGGCTTGAACTGGGCCAGCCAGAGGCCGGTGGCATCAATGACATCGTAGATCTGCTCGCTGAGCATGCGCCGGATGCCTTCATGCAGCAAGCGGCGTTGTCGAGACGCTGGCGCCAGATCCGGGTGCTCAACCACAGCCTGTCTGCGATGGCGCTCAAACAGATCGAGTTCCTGCAATTGCCCGACGGTGATCAAGCCCGAGCGCACGCCATCATCGATATCGTGGGCGTTGTAGGCAATCGCGTCGGCCAAATTACATAACTGTGCCTCCAGACTGGGCTGGGTTCGATCAAGAAATCGCCGCCCCGCGCCGCCGGGTTCGCTGCGCTCAAGCGACTCCGCGTTGCGCCGCGAGCAATGCTTGAGGATACCTTCGCGGGTCTCGAAGCTCAGATTCAATCCATCGAAAGCCGGGTAGCGCTGTTCCAAGTGATCGACGACGCGCAAGCTTTGCAGGTTGTGCTCAAAACCGCCGTGCTCGGCCATGCACTCATTCAAGGCGTCCTGCCCGGCATGACCGAAGGGTGTGTGCCCAAGATCGTGGGCCAAAGCGATGGCCTCGACCAAATCCTCGTCCAGGCCCAAGGGTCGAGCGATCGAGCGCGCAATCTGCGCCACCTCCAGTGAGTGCGTCATCCGGGTGCGAAAAAGATCACCTTCATGATTGAGAAAGACCTGGGTCTTGTAGACCAATCGGCGAAAAGCCGTCGAGTGCACGATGCGATCGCGGTCGCGCTGGAAAGGCGATCGGGTCGGTGCATCGGGCTCAGCGTACCGGCGCCCGCGACTACGCTGCGCGCTACTGGCGTATGGCGCCCGATTCATCCCGGGAAAAACACCTGCATGGGCTCAGTGCTCCCGGCAGGAGGCATTGATCACCTCGCGCACCAAAGCATCGGGAGCGCTGCGCACCAGCGCCCGCCCCGCCCCGTCTATGACTACAAATTTGATCTCGCCGGCTTCGGACTTTTTATCCATTCGCATCAAATCGAGGTAGCGGCCGGCGTTGTCGTCGGCATCGAGAACCGGGCCTACCACCGGCAAGCGGGCTGCCCCAATCAGTCCCCGCAGTCGTTCATAACAGGCTGCATCCACCAAGCCGAGCTTGTGCGAAAGCAGCGTAGCCATCACCATGCCACAGCCGACGGCCTGTCCATGCAGCCAGGCGCCGTAGCCCATCCCGGCCTCGATGGCATGGCCAAAAGTGTGACCGAAATTTAGGATCGCGCGCACGCCGGTCTCGCGCTCATCAGAGCCCACGACCGATGCCTTGATCTCGCAACTGCGCCGCACCACATGGGCCAGCGCGTTGGGCCGTCGGTCCAGCAAATCGGGCAAGTGCGACTCGATCCAGTCGAGCAGCGCCATGTCGGCAATCGGGCCGTATTTGATCACCTCGGCCAAACCCGCAGACAGCTCTGCTTCAGGCAGACTGCGCAGAACATCGAGGTCGCAGATGACCCGTACCGGCTGATAGAAAGCCCCGATCATGTTCTTACCCAGCCGATGGTTGATCGCGGTCTTGCCGCCGACCGATGAATCGACCTGCGCAAGCAAGGTGGTAGGCACCTGTACAAAAGGCACGCCGCGCATGTAACTGGCCGCCGCAAAGCCGGTCATGTCGCCGACAACGCCTCCCCCCAAGGCAAACAGCACCGTGCGCCGGTCGCAGCCATGCTCAAGCAGACAATCAAAAATAAACTGAAGATGCGGCCAATCCTTGTGCGCTTCGCCATCGGGCAGAGTCAGTAGCAGGACGCGCGGATAGTGCGCCGCCAACGCCCGCTGCAGCGCCTGCGCATACAAGGGGGCGATGGTGACATTGCTGACGATCAGCGCGGTCTGAGCAAGTGGCAGGTCGGCGTAGCTGCGCGGATCCCCCAGCAAGCCCGCCCCAATCAGGATCGGATAACTGCGCGACCCAAAGTCGATACGGACGCGGTGGCACTCGTCTGTGTTCATAGCCTCACCGGGGAATAGGATCGCCAGAGGCGATAGACGACACAGCATCAGGTGCCAGCGCTGGCATCAAGCCGGCCAACTCTAACTGCATGATGACTTTATTGACCAACCCGGACACTGAGGGCCGGCCGGTTTCTATGACGAAATGCGCCGTTTCACGATAGAGCGGATCCCGCGTAACGTACAGCTCGCGCAGACGATTCAAGGGATCGGCCACCTGCAGCAGGGGCCGGCTCTGGTCATGTCGCAAGCGCTTGAAGACCTCCTCGGGACTGGAGTGCAAATAGACGACCGTGCTGCGTTGGTGCAGACGCTGACGGTTGGCGGGTCGTAGCACGCAGCCACCACCGGTGGACAACACGATACTTTCGGTCTGGGTCAGCTCATCGAGCACCTGCTCTTCGATTGTGCGAAAGCGATCCTCGCCCTCGCGCTCGAAAAACTCGCGAATTGAGCAGCCCAGGCGTCCCTCAATAACCTGGTCGGAGTCGATAAAACGCAAACCCTGGCGCCGCGCCACTTGGCGCCCCAAAGTGGACTTGCCCGACCCAGGCAGGCCGATGCAGGCGATCAGAGGAGGAGGAGAAGACACGCAGGCGTACCCAGAGAGCAGGTTCGCATGATAAACGCCCGCCTCATTGCGCTCCCGGTCAAGCCGGCGCTAGGGCCGCACGAGACTCACAGCCTCGTCAAGCAGCACCTGGGGCGAGAGAAACACCAGCAGCTCTGAACGATTGAGGGTGCGCCCCCGGCTGCGGAAGAAGGCCCCCAGCCCCGGCAGGCTTCCCAGCAGGGGAACACGGGTTTCGTCCTCACGCTCGACCGTCTCGAAGATGCCGCCAATCATCACCGTGCCCCCGTTGTCCACACGGACCTGGGTCTGCACATGCTTGGTGTCGATGGCAAAGCCACTGGGGGTGCTGCGACCTACGCTGTCCTTGTTGATATCGACATTGAGAATGATGCGTCCGTCCGGCGCAATCTGTGGCGTCACCTCGAGCTTGAGATTGGCTTTCCTGAAGGTCAGCGAGGTTGAACCGCTGCCAGCGGCCTGCTGGTACGGCAGCTCGGTGCCCTGCTCGATGATGGCCTTGACCTGGTCGGCGGTGACGATGCGCGGGCTGGCCACCACCTTGCCCTTGCCATCGGCCTCCATCGCTGAGATTTCCAGATTGACGACACGGGTCAGCGAAGCGTTGAAAAGGGATACGGCCAGTGCCGCGGCCGGCTGACCTTCGCGCGGCAGGGCTGGCCAATTGATCATGTCGGTCCCTGCAATGCCGAAGTCGCGGCCCATGATCGGATCACCGGTAGCCGGCCGCATCGGGGTAATCGAGCCGCCGCCGACTTGACCCCCGCTGAGTCCGGACCGACTGGGGTCGGCGGTGTTGGCGGCCAGCCGACCCCCCAGACGCACCCCCAGCGAACGACCAAAAGAGTCTGAGGCTTCAACAATGCGCGCTTCAATCATGACCTGCCGAACCGGAATGTCGAGCTGCTCGACCAGGCGCCGCACCATGGCAAGACGGGCCGCCACATCAGTCACAAACACTTGATTGGTTCGCACCTCCGCAATCAGGCTGCCGCGCGGCGACAAGACCCGCGCGCTGCCCGAACCGGCCAGAAGCTGTCGGGCCAGCTCATCGGCACGCGCATACTTGAGGCGAAAACTCTCGGTCGCCAGGGGCTCCACTGTCTGTAACGCCTGCTGCCCCTCGAGTTCCTGGCGCTGACGGGCTGCCTGCTCGGCCCGCGTACCGACCCAGATCACCGTCCCATCGCGCCGCATCACCAAGCCGCGTGTCTGCACCACAATGGCCAGCACCTGATCCCAGGGCAGGTCACGCACCCGCAAACTGGTTTGTCCGGAGACTGCGTCGGAGACGATGATGTTGAACCCGCTGAAGTGCGCCAGCAACTGAAGTAAAGCGCGTACCTCGATTGATTGGAAATTCAGCGAGATCGTCTGCCCGTGGTAGGCCGGCGCGGAGGCTGGGGCATCGCCCCCCTGCGCGACCTCTTGTGCTTTGGCAGCGCGCGGCAATACCGCCCCTGCCAGCATCAGCCCCAGTTGAAGGCCCAAGAGCAGACTCCAGCTGCTTGGTTTGATCATGGCAAACTTCCTACAGGCCAGCGTCGCAGCTGCTCCTGCCAACGACCCTGGGCATCGCGACGTATCTCTCGTAAATCCAGTCCACCTTCGTCGATAGTTGCCACCCGACCCAGGTCGGGGCCGATGTAATCACCTTCTGCCAGCGTGTGTATGAGCGATCCGATTCGAACCAAGGCCAGCCAGACCGAGCCCTGGCGCACCGTGCCAGTCAGCGTGGCCTCCTTGAGCGCAACCGACTCGAGGGGACCCCGGCTTCGATCGAACTCGGGTCGCCAGATCGGTGGCACATCGGCCAGTGGATCGGGCGGCGGCGTAAGTTCGGCTCGGGCCTGGAGCACTTGGCTTGAAGCAGGCTGCACTCGCAAGGTGCGCTCCTGGGCGGGCAGTCCGAAGGGGTCGGGCGATTCCACACGCGCCGTGGTGACCGGCTCTGCAAGCACCCACCTCGAGGCAGGTAAGGCCTCGAGCGCGATTTTCAGCCGATGCAGTTGCCGACTCCCGGCCGACCACTGCAGCTGGTGCAGTCGCCAAGCCGGTCCGGTATGCGCAAGCGCTTCGAGGTAAACGATGAGCGCCGGATAAGTCCCCCTGACCTGCATCATCCAGGAGCCAGCCGCTGGTGCGGCAGGGCCCCCGGCTGACCCTTGTACATCCATCGTGCTGGGTTTGAGGTGCTCCACCCGCAAGCCTTGCTGGAGGGCCAGACGGTGAAGCATGAGCGCGTCCGCAGGCGCCGGAACCTGCTCGAGCTGCGGCCAGGCATCGATCTGGGCCTGCGCGAGGGCCAGACTCTGTCGGGCGGTGCTTAGACGCTGGCTTAGAGCATCGCGCTCGAGCCGCTGCGCAGCGCTGGCCACCTGCAAGGCCTGCCACTGGGCCTGGCTTTCGCGCCCCAACCACACCAGAGGCAGTGCGAACCCGGTCAGTGCGAGGCCCAACACAGCCCAAGCCGGGCCCCTCCCCAACAAGCGGCTACGCAGCACCTTGTGCGAGGGCTTCGGGGGAAACAGATGAGGCACTCTCACCGCTGAATCTCCCGGACGGACGCCCGCAGGCCATGACGCACCACAAAACGAAGAGGCGGCGGCGACGCTTGCGCCTGCAACCCGAGCGGGTCTGGCGGGTCGGAGCCAGCGCCTCCAATTTCGAGCCAGGACCGCACACCCAGGCCAATCGTCTGCTGGCTGAGCCGATCCAACCACGCATGCAGCTCGCTGGGAGCCACCTGCCCGGTTGCCGTCAGGCCTTGGGCATCCCAACGCACTTGCGTCAGCTGCGCTTAGGGTACCAGCGCCTCGAGCCTGCCCAGCAATCGCAAACTCTGACCGGCCAACAGCCAATGGTCTTGATGCGCCTGCTGCCGTTGCCGCTGGGCCTGGGTGTCGCGCAGAGCTTGCAGCTGCGCCTGCAGTTGGCGTTCGGCTTCGCGCAAGGACTGCAATTGCGCGCGAATGGCCTGCTCCTCATTGCGCAGCGCCTGCAGACGAAGCTCCAGGAGCCCTGCCAGCACCACGCCCACCGCAAGACCGGCGCAGGCGGCAAGGATAAAGGCGCGTCGATGGCGCACCTCTTGCAGGCCCAACCCCGAGCCGGTCATGCGCATGTCGAGCACAGGACCGTGCGCGGGTCTCATGACGAGTACCCCAGGCCGGCCAGGCCCAGCGCAGACCAGGAGCCCGTGCAGAAGGACGGATCGCCTTGCAAGGCTGGATCGAGCGCTGGCTCGCGCGGATCGAAGCCGGCCCCTCGCAATGCCGACCGCAAAGATTCGGCCAACTCGCCTTCACTGAGCATGAACAAGTCGGTGCTGCTGCGCGCCGCCTCAAGACACAAGGGCAGCAGGTCCTGCTCGGGCTGACGAGCCCGCCGGGCCCAATGCCAACGGCGCTCGCGCTCTTGCAGGGCCTGTACGCAGGCCGCGCCAACCTGGAGCAGGACGCCGCCGGACGGCGGGGCAAGCGACCATTGATCCAGGGCGCGCCAACTGGCCTGGTGGGCATCTTCCAAAGCCAGCAACTCGCAACCGGCGGCCTCGATCAAACCCTGCCAGTCCTGTATCCGTTCCAAAGGCGCACAAAGCGTGCGCCAATAGCTCGCGGGGTCGGCCACCGGGTAGGCAATCCAGATCCAGGGCTGAGATGCTTCGACCGATTCAAACTGCTGCTCAAACCAGCGGCCCGGACGCCACCACCGCGCCAGGGGCGGTGGCTTGAGCAAGCGGCAATCGCAGACTTCGGCGGGCAGGCTCAGGGCCACGCGCCGCGAGCCCGTCTCGGCCAGCCACAGCCGCAGCGCATCACACAGGGCCGAATAGTCCATCAAGTGCCCCCCATCGATCCAACCAGGTATGACGGGCCACTGCCGAGTCTGCAAATGCCAGCCTTGGGCCGAGCGCTCGAGCACCATGGAGCGTGCCGTGCCAGGACCAATGTCCAAAGCGGTCACCGGCGCCCGCTGCCGAGCAAGCTTGCGTTGGAACCAGAAACCTGCCGTCATGGGCTGGACCTCCCTTGTAGAAGAGGGCTTGAGATCGGTGTCTTGAGGCCGGCTGAACGAAGGCTAGCAAGGCCCCTTCTGAAGTCCATTTAATTCGTGTTAAGACCGGGCAAGGGACCCACAAGAGGTCAAGAGCCCCGAACGCCCGCAGTCGCAGGGGCGCTCCTAAAATAGCCTTCTCTGAGCGAACAGAGCGTCCTTGGCCCCCATGCGCAATCACAACCCCCCCGATACCTCCGCCTCCCCACAGGGCCGACCCTGGTTCCTGCGACTGATGCTGTGGGCCGCTGGTCTGGGAGCGGCAGCAGCACTCGGTGTGGCCCTGGTGCTGGCGCTTGCGCTGACTCTGGCCTACCCCGATCTGCCCGATGTATCGGAGCTGGCCGAGTACCGGCCCAAGCTGCCCCTGCGCATTTATTCAGCCGACAAGGTGCTGATCGGGGAGTTCGGTGAGGAGCGGCGCAGCTACACCCCGATCGAAGACATTCCGCAAGTCATGAAGGATGCAGTCCTGGCCATTGAGGATGCGCGATTCTTTCAACACGGGGGCATCGACTATCTAGGGGTGATCCGAGCAGGCCTGGCCAATGTGCGTCAATTCAAGAGCCAGGGAGCGTCGACCATCACCATGCAGGTGGCGCGCAATGTCTACCTGACCACCGAAAAAAGTTACATCCGCAAGATCTACGAAATCTTGCTGACTTTCAAGCTCGAGCATCTGCTGACCAAGAATCAGATTCTCGAGATCTACATGAACCAGATTTTTCTGGGCAATCGGGCTTACGGATTTGCTGCGGCAGCGGAAACTTACTTTGGCAAGCCGCTGAAAGCAATCACCATCGCCGAAGCAGCGATGCTGGCCGGACTGCCCAAGGCGCCCTCGGCCTTCAACCCGATCGCTAATCCCAAACGGGCCCGGCTTCGTCAACTCCACATCATCGACCGGATGGCGGAAAACGGCTTTATCACCACCGATCAGGCCGAGGCAGCCAAAAAGCAGGAGCTCAAAATTCGCGGCGGCAGTGACCCCAACCGTGTGCACGCCGAATTCGTTGCGGAGATGGTTCGGCAGCTGGTGTTTGCCCAGTACGGTGGCGAAACCTACACCCGTGGGCTCAATGTTTACACCACCATCAACGCCGGCGAGCAGTCTGCCGCTTACCAGGCCTTGCGCAAAGGCATCATGGATTACGAGCGCCGCCAGATTTATCGCGGCCCGGAGAAGTTCATCAACCTGCCCGCCGATCCAAAAGAGGCCGATGAACTCATTGATGAAACCCTGGCCGAGCATCCGGACAATGGCGATGTCATGGCCGCAGTGGTGCTGGAAGCCAGCCCCCAGAAGGTGGTGGTGGTACGCGCCAATGGCGATAAGGTCGAGGTGACCGGCGAGGGGCTCAAGCCAGTGCAATCGGGCTTGGCGGCCAAAGCCCCGCCCCAGCTGGCACTGCGTCGCGGGGCGGTCGTTCGGCTGATGAAGGACTCCGGCAACAAATGGATCCTGACCCAATTGCCCGAAGTCGAGGGGGCCCTGGTGGCCATGAACCCGCGCAGCGGCGCGCTGCGTGCCCTGGTTGGGGGCTTTGATTTCGACAAGAACAAATTCAACCATGTCACCCAGGCGTGGCGCCAGCCGGGCTCGAGCTTCAAGCCCTTCATCTATTCGGCCAGCTTGGAGAAGGGCCTGACACCGGCCACCCTGATCAACGACAGCCCACTTTTCTTCGACGCCAGCGTTACCGGCGGCCAGCCCTGGGAGCCCAAAAACTACGATGGGCAATTTGATGGACCCATGAGCATGCGCACCGCACTCAAACGCTCCAAGAACATGGTTTCCGTCCGCATTCTGCAAAGCGTAGGCGCACAAAATGCCCAAGACTGGGTGACGCGCTTTGGCTTCGAGGCGGACAAACACCCGCCTTACCTCACCATGGCTTTGGGTGCCGGATCTGTGACCCCCATGCAGATGGTGGCTGGCTATGCCGTTTTTGCCAACGGGGGCTTTCGGGTCAATCCCTATCTGATCACCCACATCACCGACCAGCAGGGCCGATTGTTGGTCCAGCCAACGCCGCCGGGGCCAGAAGACAGTCAACGGGTGATTGACGCCCGCAACGCTTTCGTGATGTCCAGCCTCCTACAGGAAGTCACGCGCTCGGGCACCGCAGCACGAGCCCAATCGCAACTCAAGCGGGGGGACCTCTACGGCAAGACCGGCACCACCAACGACTCCATCGACACCTGGTTCATCGGCTATCAACCCACGGTGGTCGCAGGAGTCTGGATGGGCTATGACAAACCCCGCAAGCTCGGGGACCGCGAGACCGGTGGCGGTCTGAGCCTGCCCGTTTGGATCGGCTACATGGAGCATGCGCTCAAATCTGAACCGGTGCGAGATCTCGAGGTCCCCGCCGGCGTGGTGAATATCGGCGGTGAGTGGTTCTACGAAGAGTTTGCCAGGGGTAACGGCGTGAGCAGTCTGGGGGTCGACGGCCGTGGCGCCGAGGCCAAGCAAACACCCCCCGCCAGCGAAGAGCGCCGCAATATCCTAAATCTCTTCAAACAGTAGCAGGCGGTTCAGGGGCGAAAGTCCAGAAGGAGGCCAGACTGCTCACTGGCGCAGCGACTCAAGGTGCTGAAAAATTCGCTGCCATCCTTGGTATCAGTCCAGCGCCCCTCTTTGAATCTGTAGTGAAAGCCGCCCGCGCGCGCGGCCATCCACACCTCCTGCAAAGGCTTTTGCAGGTTAATGATGATCTGACTGCGATCGGCGAAGCTCAGAGCAACCATGCCGCCGCTTCGCTGGTTGTCAATATCGGCCTCACTCTCGTCATTAATGCGGTCGCAACCGGCCTCCACCGCCTTGAGCAGGGCTTCGGCCTCGTCCATGAACTGAAGGTCGGTCATTACAATGGCTTTATGCAAACTACGCTGAACCTGCCTCCAATTTTAGGCCGGCGGCAGGTCCTGGTCCTGGTGCTTGCGGGATTGGGCTTGGCCGGTTGTGGTCAAAAAGGGCCTCTGTACTTGCCGCCCCCGGAAAAGCCCGCGCCGCCCACCAAACCTGTGCCGAGCACCGTGCAGCAGTCCCCCGCCACGAAGTAAAGCCAATGAATGCACCCGTCCTTGCCGGTCCG
Organism: Betaproteobacteria bacterium; assembly: GCA_016868205.1. GTDB lineage: Bacteria > Pseudomonadota > Gammaproteobacteria > Burkholderiales > Burkholderiaceae_C > Polaromonas. The sequence continues at coordinate 18,903 of VGHR01000007.1, read as the reverse complement.
CTGCCCGGCCAACCCTTCATCCACCAACACGATGGTCAACTCCGGATGGAGAAAATCGATCTGGCGCCACTGGCACGGCGCTACGGCACGCCGCTTTTTGTCTATTCCAAGGCGTCCATGCTGGCTGCACTTGAGGCCTATCGCCGCGGCTTTGCCGGACGATCGGCTCAAATCTGCTACGCGGTCAAGGCAAATTCCTCCCTGGGCGTTCTGCAAGTCTTCGCCCAGGCCGGCTGCGGTTTCGACATCGTCTCGATCGGCGAACTCGAACGCGTGATGGCAGCTGGCGGCAGGGCCGATCAGACCATCTTCTCCGGTGTTGGGAAGACGGCTCTGGAGATGTCCCGGGCCCTGCAAGCCGGTATTGCCTGCTTCAATGTGGAGAGCCAAGCCGAATTGCATCTGCTCTCGGCCGTGGCCTCTGATGCGGGCCGCCGCGCCGCCGTCAGCGTGCGCGTCAATCCGGATGTGGATGCACGCACCCACCCCTATATTTCGACCGGCCTGAAGGGCAATAAGTTTGGGGTGGCCCACGACCAGGCCCTGCAGATCTACCAACTGGCCCACAGCCTGCCCGGACTCGATGTGGTGGGCATCGATTGCCACATCGGCTCACAAATCACACAGGCTGGGCCCTATCTCGATGCGATGGAGCGGGTGCTCGATCTGGTCGATGCCCTGAAAAACTCCGGCATCCTTTTGCAGCATATCGACTTCGGCGGCGGCCTGGGCATCAACTACAACCAAGACACCCCACCGGCGGCCGATGAATTGTGGCGGCAGTTGCTCGCACGAATCGACGCCCGCGGCTACGGCCAATGCAAGCTGATGATTGAGCCGGGCCGGTCGCTGGTTGGCAATGCAGGGCTGTGCCTGACCGAGGTTGTCTATACCAAGCCAGGATCGCACAAGAATTTTTGTATCGTCGATGCCGCCATGAATGACCTGCCCAGGCCGGCGATGTATGAAGCCTTTCACCAAATCGTACCGGTCACCCCCCGTCACGGGCCGATGCTGACCTACGATGTGGTCGGTCCGGTCTGTGAAAGCGGAGACTGGCTGGGCCGGGATCGATCACTGTGCGTGCAGTCAGGCGACTTGCTCGCCGTGCTTTCAGCAGGCGCTTACTGCATGAGCATGGCCAGCAACTACAACAGTCGGGGCCGGCCCGCAGAGATTTTGGTGGACGGCGCCCAGGCCCACCTGATCCGCGAGCGGGAGACTACAGCCGATCAGATGCGGGGCGAGCGTCTGCTCTGAAGCCAGCGCCGTACGCGCCAGCCGAGCAAAGCGGTCACCACCGCGGTATAGGCCCAGACCTCGGCGAAGTCGCTCTTGCCAGCACGCATCCAGAGAAAATGCAGCAGCATCGTCACGCTGGCTGCGTACACCAGCCGATGAAGAGCCTGCCAGCGCGCCGCACCCAAGCGCCGTATTGCAGCATTGAAAGAAGTCAGGGCAAGCGGCAACAACAGGACCAAGGTCAGCATACCCATCAGGATGAAGGGGCGCTTGACGATATCAGCCACGATCGCAGCAGCATCGAGCTCCCTATCGAACACCGCGTAACAAAGCATATGTACCGCAGCATAGAAGAAGGCAAACAGCCCAAGCATACGGCGCCAACGCCCCAGGCTCGATAGCGACAATTCCACCCGCATCGGCGTCACCATTAGCGTCAGACAGATCATGCGCAGGGCCCAGTCGCCGGTTGAGCGAATCAAGGCTTCCTGTGGATTGGGCCCAAGCCCCTCGGTGGCTGCGAGCACGACCAGTTGCAAAAAGGGCAAGGACAGCAGGGCGAAAGCCCCGCGCTTGCAGATCGGCTGCGACAGAAAGTCGTTCAGGCGCATCGCCCTGTCCAGGGTCGATCAGTAAAACTTCCTCAGATCCATGCCCGCATACATCGAAGCCACTTGCGACTCGTAGCCGTTGAACATCAAGGTCTTGCGCTTCTTGGCGAACAGGCCGTCCTCACCGATGCGCCTCTCGGTGGCCTGACTCCACCGGGGGTGGTCCACATTGGGGTTCACATTGGAGAAAAACCCGTATTCCCGGGGCGCTGACTTGACCCAGGAAGTGCGAGGCTGCTCCTCGGTCAGACGGATCTTGACCAAACTCTTGCTGCTCTTGAAGCCGTACTTCCAAGGCACGACCAAACGCACCGGCGCGCCGTTTTGCTTGGGAAGGATTTCGCCGTACATCCCGAAGGACAGCAGGGTCAACGGATGCATGGCCTCATCAAGCCGCAAGCCTTCGACATACGGCCATTCCAGCACGGTGGAATCAACATTGGGCATGGTCTTGCTGTCAACAGCGGTGACGAACTCCACAAAGCGCGCACTGCCCAGAGGTTCGACCCGGCGCAGCAACTCGGACAGGGAATAACCAATCCAGGGGATGACCATGGACCAGCCTTCGACACAGCGCAGACGGTAGATGCGCTCCTCCTGGGCGCCGAGCTTGAGCAGGTCCTCGATCGCAAAGGTACGCGTCTGCTTGACCAAGCCTTCGACACTCAAGCTCCAGGGAGTTGTTTGGAAACGGGTGCTGTACTTGAGCGGGTCAGACTTGTCGGTGCCGAATTCATAGAAGTTGTTGTAGGTGCTCGCGTCCTGGTAGGTAGTAAGCCTTTCCATGGTCATTGCGCCGGGCACCTTGGACGGGACGGCTGCAAGCGCAGCGAGCTTGCCCGGTCTCGGCGTTTGCATCTGGGCCCGTGCATCGCGCCCGGCCCAGAGGGCCAGCGCAGCGCCAGCAGCGCCCGACGCGACGCCGCGCATCCAGGCGCGGCGGTCTTGGTAGACCCGCTGCGGTGTGATTTCGCTACCAGCCTTGTGGTTCCAGCCGCTCTCGTCGCTGCGGATCAACATCGCAAGCCTCCTTAGGCACAAAAACGGATTAAACCGCCAAAGCAATACCCGAGCGCGATCGGGGACTGTGCGGGCCGATCAGAGTTCGCCGTAGCTGTGCAGCCCCGACAGGAACATATTGACGCCAAGGAATGCAAAAGTAGTCACGCCCAATCCGACCAGCGCCCACCAGGCCGAGACGGTTCCACGCAAGCCTTTCATCAGTCGCATGTGTAGCCAGGCGGCATAGTTGAGCCAAACGATCAGGGCCCAGGTTTCCTTGGGATCCCAGCTCCAGTAACCGCCCCAGGCCTCAGCAGCCCATAGCGCACCGAGCACGGTCGCGATGGTGAAGAAGGCAAAACCGACCGCGGTAGATTTGTACATCATATCGTCCATCACCTCATAGGCTGGCAACCGGTCGGCGATGGGCTTGCGCGCCAGCACCATAACGCTGGCTATCAACGCCGAGACGATCAAATAGCCGACCCAGTACATGCCACCGGCCTCGTAGGATGACTTGCGGAACACCAACGGCGCCAGGCACAGCACGATGCCCAGCAGCCACAGCGGCGCCAGTTTGTGCCAGCGAGTCTGCTCGGCTTGCTGCTTGATGAGATAGCCCAGGGCCACCATGGCTGCAATGGAGAACATGCCATAGCCAACGAAGTTGGCCGGTACATGAAGCTTCATCCACCAGCTCTTGAGGGCAGGTACCAGAGGCTGAATTTCATGCGCCTCGCGAACCAGGGTGTACCAGAGCAAAAAGCCCACCGCCGCACTGATGACCAGCATGACCATCGCGCCCATGCTGCGGGTTCGGTATTGATCCTCGAAATACAAATAGAACAAGGTGGTCATCCAGCAAAAGAGCACGAAAACCTCATAGAGGTTACTGACCGGAATGTGCCCGATGTCCGGGCCCATCTGATGGCCCTCGTACCAGCGCACCATCGTGCCGATCAGCGCCATAGTCACCGCCGCCCAGGCCAGGCGAGACCCAAGAAGTTCAAAAGTACCGCCCTGCCCCCTGATAAGGAGGGGCAACCAATAAAACGCAGTGCTCATGAAAAAGAGCACCGACATCCACAGGATCGCAGACTGGCTCGACAGGAAGTACTTGAGCCAGAACACCTGTTCGGCCCGGGCCAGGTCGCCGCCGTAAGAGGCGATGGCCAGCAAAGAGGCCGCCGCCACGCCTCCCATCAGGGCCTGCATGGGCCGCCAAAACCAGCCCAGCCCAATGAGGCTGGGAATGGTGCCCACCAAGATGGCCTTCTCATAACCGTCCATGGCGTGCTGATAATTGAGCAAGGCAAAAACGCCGCCCACCATGACCAGCGCAGCGAATACCCAGTCCCAGGGGCTGCGGCGCGAAAAATAACCTCCCTGCAGGACCATGCCATCCCGACCCAGTGTGCTGCTCATGCGCCCCCCTGAAAAAGACCTTGCTTCAAGCTTTCAAATTCCCTGCCTTCGTCGAGCGACTTGCGGTTGCTCGACAGCGCCATGTTGACCTTAGAGCCACCGCCAGTCCGATCGGGGCTCAGCCAGATCCACAGGCGGCGCTCACGCACATAGAGCATGGCAAAGATCCCAACAATCAGCAAGAGACAGCCCAGATAGACGATGTTACGGCCGGGTGCTCTGGCGACCTGAAACACACTGGCCTGCACCTGCTCGAACTCCTTGAGTTCAAAAGCCATAGGGGCTGGGTACAAGTAGGCGTCTGAAAGACTGAGCACGGCTTGCGCCATGAAATTTTGGGTAGCCTCGCCGGGTTCAAGCAAGGGCGATCCAGCGGCGCGGCGGCTCATCTGCACCAGCTCGAAAAGCACGCCATTGAGAATGCGGATCAGAACCTCGCTGGCCTTCTCGCGCTCGCTGGCCGGCACATTGGCCTCCATGAAATCCGAGATGGCCTGCAGGCCGGCGGCCGCTTGGGCCGCGGAGCCCGGGCCGGGCTGATCCTGCACGCCAGCAAACAATTGCAGCGCCCGTGAAGCCGAGGCGGTCAATTGCGCCGCCATGTCGGTGCGCTGGGCAGGGATGGCCTGCTGCACATAGCGACGAACTGCTTCCTGGCGCAGCGCCGGCTCCTGCAAAGCCGCGCGCACGCGCAAGAAGGTGAGCTTGCTGCCTTCGGGGTCGGCAGGAATGCGCAGGTACTGGAACTCTACAGACGGGGTGTCTCGGACGCCAAGCAGAAAGATCGGCACGCTGTTGGGGTCATCGTCGAGCCGAATTGGCAACATGTAGTTGTTGTACTCGCGCGCTTGGCCGGCCGCATCGCGCAACTTGTAGCTCACGCTCGGTCCAACATTGCGCAAGTCCTTGCGCTTGGTCGTCTTGTTGGCCGCACCCAGCCTCTGATCGAGCGCATGCGCCAGGCGAGACTCACCGGCCCCTCGCGGGTCTCTGGCTGTACTGCCGAGGTTTTCAACATTGATCACGCGCAGCCCCGAAAACTCCAGGGTCATCTGCTCGCGACCGTTGGACAAAGGCGTGGAGCCGCCGATGGTGCCGCTGACCTCGAAGGGCTCAACAGCCGAAGTCATGGGCACGGCCCGCAAAGTGACTCGGGAACCACCATCATCAAAGCCGGACTGGAATATGTCGATACCGCGGTGCCGCACCGGATGATTGACCTCCACCCGATGGGGAAGGGCCTGCCCGGTTTCCTTGTCATGGATGATGATCTCACTGGCGAACAATTTGGGCATGCCGGTCGAGTAGTACTCGACGATGAACTTGCGCAGCTCGATCGAAAAGGGCAAGTCCTGCAGCAAAACGCCGCCAGGCTGACTGAGCAGCGCCGTGCTCGAGTGCGTTCCTTCCCCGACCAAAATATTGCCCCGGAAAGTCGGGTTGGAAGCGCTGAGCCGGTGCTGGGCTGGCACATCGGCGATCATGCCGGCACCGCTGAAAACCGCCTTGTCACCCCACCACATCTGCAAGCGAACCATCAGGTCGCCGTCGAGCAAGCCGCCCACGCACACCAGCACGATCGCACTGTGCGCCGCGATATAGCCCAGTTTGTTGGCCGCCCCCCGGCGCGCGGCGAGCATCCAGCCCTGCTCGCGCTGATCAAGCTTGACCCGCCAGCCCCCCTGCGCCAGGGACTGCCCCAAAAGACGAGCCGCCTCGGGTGGCGTCAGAGCCAGCGTGGCCTCCGCGCGGTGGGGGAAAGCACGCAGGCTCTGCTCGCGCAGGCCCTCCTTGAAAGTCCGCAGATCGGCCAGGATCTTGGGGGTATTGCGCGCAATGCACAGGCTGGTGCTGATCACCAGAAAAGCCAGAATCAGCAAGAACCACCACGCGCTGTAGACAGTAAAAAGCTGGAGCTTGCCAAAGAGCTGAGCCCAAAAGGGACCGAACTGGTTGATGTAATTGACCGTCGGTTCGCCCTGCTTGATCACTGTCCCTATGACCGAGGCGATACAGATCACCGTGAGCAGGGAGATCGCAAAACGCATTGAAGACAGCAGCTCAAGCCAGCCCCGTCCGGCCCCAGAGGTCGAAAGGCTGCCGCCTGTGTCAATGTCAGTGGCGCTCATAGGAGTCGATTAACAGGCAAGAAAAAAGCGGGCCCTTCGTTTTGAAAGACCCGCCTTTTTGTGGAACTCATTCTTAGACGAGAGGGTCGTTTTTGACCGGTCTGCCCACACTGTAGCCGCTGTGCGGCTGGTCGTACAAGGGAAGACGCAAAAGACCTTAACGGCAACTGGCTGTCACAGGGTGGCTCAGCGCAGGCCAGCCACATAGTCGGCCAGCGCCCGGATTTCCCGGTCGTTGAGCTTGGCCGCCACCTGGCTCATCTGCACGCTGTTACCGCGGACTCCGTCACGGTAGGCGCTTAATTGAGCGGCGGTGTATTCGGCATGCTGACCCGACAAGCGGGGATACTGGGCTGGAATGCCTGCGCCCGAGGGCGTGTGGCAACCCGCGCAAGCGGCAATCTGACGGTCGGCGATACCACCACGGTAAATGCGCTCGCCCAGCGCCACCAGATCTTTTTCTTTGGCAAAGCCCGGTTTGGCCTTCTTGCTGGCCAGCCAGTAGGAAATGTTGCGCATGTCCTCGTCGGTCAGGCCAGCAGCGAGCCCCTGCATGATCGCATTCTTGCGCACGCCGCCCTTGAACTCCCGCAACTGCTTGACCAGATACTCAGGGTGCTGCTGAGCCAATTTGGGGTTGACCGGCGATCCAGAGTTGCCATCTGCGCCATGGCAGGCGGCGCACTGGGCCGCGTATTTGGCTTCGCCCGCGACCAGATCCGGCTTGGCCGATGCCTTGGCAGCGCTGCCTTGGGCATGGGAGGCAGACACAAAAGCAGACAGCAGGGCGACCAGGAAGAGGGGGGCAGACAGCTTCATACGAATGCTCGGAAAGGGACAAAAACTGAGCGTCGGGCGGGCGGCCGACCAACGGACCCCTGATTTTACAATGGAGCCGATCGGCACCGCTCAAACCCTGAGTGCCACAACGGCGGCCAGGTCTAAACAACCCGTCCACCCCACCCCAGAAAACTCCCATGACCGCGGCTGAGCCCATCGATTCCAAAGTGGCCCTGGGCTGGTTGCACACCGCCCGTTTTCTGACGACGGCGCCCCAGCTCGAACATTTACCCGCGCTCGAAGCGCCGGAGATCGCTTTCGTCGGGCGATCCAACGCTGGCAAATCAACCTGCATCAACACGCTGACCCAACAGCACCGCCTGGCCTTCGCCTCGCGTACCCCAGGCCGCACCCAGAGCATCAATCTTTTCGCCCTGGGCAAGCAAGGCATCACCGATGCGGTGTTAGCGGATTTGCCGGGTTATGGCTATGCAGCGGTACCCCGGGAAGCCAAGCTGCGCTGGCAGCGTGTGATGGCCCAGTACCTCATGACCCGGCCCAATCTGCGCGCAGTGGTGCTGATGGTCGATCCCAGACAGGGGATCACCGAACTCGACGAAATCTTGCTGGAGGTCATCCGCCCCCGCATCGTCGAGGGGCTCAAGCTCTTGGTCCTGCTGACCAAATCTGACAAACTGACCCGCGCCCAGGCCACAAAAGCCTTATCGATCGCCCGTCTTCAAACCGGCGGGGGTCAAGCACAGCTCTTCTCGGCACTCAAGCGCCAGGGCATAGAAGAGGCGGCCCTGCGACTGTGGCAATGGACCCACGAACCGGCGGCTCTCCCAGTTCAGCCCCTGCATCAATAGACCGGCGCCTGCCCGGGCGGTCGACTCTTGAAGCGACGGTGCACCCAAAAATACTGGGCCGGCATGCGATCGATCAGGGTCTCAAGCAACTGGTTGCCACGCGCGGTGTCGACCTGCAAATCGCCGGTGGGATAACAATCCCAGGCCGGCAGAATCTCGATGTCATAACCGGTCTGGGTCATGCGCGGCACCACAGTAATCACCTTGGCTTTGCCCAGACGGGCGAAGCGGGCCACTGAAGGCACCGTGGCCGCCGGCACGCCAAAGAACGGTACGAAAACCGAACCGTCGGGCCCAAAATCCATGTCGGGCAAAAGATAGAGCACCTGGCCACCACGCAGCCCGGCGACATTGGCTTTGACCCCATCGGTGCGCTGGTACAGCCTGACCCGGCCCCAACGCAAGCGACCGGCCTTGATCCAGGCGTCGACCTGAGGATTGGCTTGCGGGGTGTAGATCGAAGTGAATTCGCGATCGATGTTCATATTGATCGCAGCTGCAGCCGCATCCAAGCCATAGAAGTGTGGGCAAAAAACGATGGTCGGCTCCAGCCCATCGAACTCACCCAAGGCCCCATGAAAACGCAGTCGGCTGCGAACCAAGGCTTGCGGGGCATGCCAAAGCCAGCCGCGGTCCAGCCAGGACTGGGCCAGGTAGACAAAGCTCTCGCGCGCCACCCGCTCGCGCTGCGCCTGCGACCAGTGCGGAAAGCACAGGCCCAAGTTGACCAGGACAACATGCCGCCGCGATCGCACCAGACGGTACAACACGCCGCCCAGCACCGCCCCCAATAGGCGCAACGCAGGCAAGGGCAACAGCGCCAGAAGACGCATCAGGCCCAGGCCCAGGCCGGTCCATGCCCGCTGCAACACGCTCATGATGCGGCTGCAGGCACGGACGCCTCGCGACGCGGTTGCTTGTAGCGCGCATACGCCCAGAGGTATTGCCCGGGAAGGCTCAGGATCAGGGCCTCGTTGGCCTGATTGACCAAGGTCACGGCGGTCATCAGGTCGGGGGCGGGCACATCTTGAAAACCGACCACCGGCGGTAAAAATTGCAGGTCATAGCCCCGACCGCCGGGCAATCGCTCGGTGCGCACCGGTATCAGCGCCGCCCCGCTTTGCAAGGCCAGCTTGGCCGCTAGAGTCATGCTGTAGGCGGGCTTGCCGAAGAACGGGGCCCACAGACCCCAGCCGTCGGGCGGCACCTGGTCGGTGAGCAAGGCCACCGCGCCGCCGCTGCGCAAGGCCTTGAGCATCTGACGAATGCCGGCTAGGCTGGCTGGCGCCATGGACAAACCCGGTCGTTGCCGGCTGGCCAGCATCAGGCGGGCCAGCCACGGCTGCCGCGAGGGCCGGTAAAGCGCCGTCACCGGCCCGTACAACTCGGCCAGGGCCTGAGGGGCCAGTTCGAAGCTGCCGCAATGGGCCGAGAAAAAAATCACGCCCCGCCCCTGGGCGCGCACCGCATCGACCCACTGGCGGCCCTGCACCTGCACCTCGGGCAGGCAGCTTTGGTCGTGTGGGCGCAGCCACAGGCGCGGCAGTTCGGCCACCAAGCGGCCGGCATCGGCTATCGCTGGGCGCGCCTGGGCGAAGTGCAGGCCAGCCTGGCTGACCTGCGCCCGAAAGTTACGCCGGTAAGCCGGTGAACACAACCAGACCGACCAGCCCAAAACCGCGCCGATTGCATGCAAAGCGGGCAAGGGCCAACGGGAGAAAAAGCGAAACACCCAGGTCATTGAGACGGTCAAAGAAGGCAGGTAGAGGGCGCAAGTGTAGAAGGGCATGCCGGCGCGCAGAACCGGCAGAGGACTGCCCTGCCCGCCTATAATGATGACCGTCGCCGAGTTATTGAACTACTTGCAGGGCGACATTAAATCCAAACTGCTAAAGCGTTCGCCGTGACTCCGAAGCCGGCAACGCGCCGAGCCACCACACATTTCTTGGAGTTTTCATGGCAAACGACTATCTCTTTACATCCGAATCGGTTTCCGAGGGCCATCCCGACAAGGTGGCTGACCAGATTTCCGATGCCATCCTGGATGCCATCTTCAAGCAAGACCCGCGCTCGCGGGTCGCCGCCGAGACCCTGTGCAACACAGGGTTGGTGGTGCTGGCTGGCGAAATCACCACCAACGCGCATGTGGACTACATCCAGGTCGCACGCGACACCATCAAGCGCATCGGCTACGACAACACCGAGTACGGCATCGACTACAAGGGTTGCGCCGTCATGGTCTGCTATGACAAGCAGTCCAATGACATCGCCCAGGGCGTCGACCGTGCGTCCGACGACTACCTCAATATTGGCGCCGGCGACCAGGGCCTGATGTTCGGCTACGCCTGCGATGAGACGCCCGAGCTCATGCCCGCACCCATCCACTACGCGCATCGATTGGTCGAACGCCAGGCACAACTGCGTAAGGACGGCCGCCTGCCCTTCTTGCGCCCGGACGCCAAAAGCCAGGTGACGATGCGCTATGTCGACGGCAAGCCGCACAGCATCGACACCGTGGTGCTCTCGACTCAGCACAGCCCTGACCAGAGCGAAACTTCGACCCAGCTCAAGGACAGCTTCTATGAAGCGATCCGCGAGGAGATCATCAAGCCGGTCCTGCCCAAGGAATGGCTGACCGAGGAGACCAAATACCTCATCAACCCGACCGGCCGCTTCGTCATCGGTGGCCCCCAGGGCGACTGCGGACTGACGGGTCGCAAGATCATCGTCGACACCTACGGCGGTGCCTGCCCCCACGGCGGGGGCGCCTTCTCGGGCAAGGACCCCTCCAAGGTGGACCGCAGCGCCGCCTATGCCGCACGGTATGTGGCAAAGAATGTGGTGGCCGCCGGACTGGCCAGGCAATGCCAGGTGCAGGTTGCTTATGCCATCGGGGTGGCCCGGCCGATGAATGTGACCGTTTACACCGAGGGCACCGGGGTCATACCCGACGAAAAAATCGCCGCTCTGGTCAAGGAACACTTCGATTTGAGGCCCAAGGGCATCATCCAGATGCTCGACCTCCTGCGCCCGATTTACGAGAAGACGGCCGCTTACGGCCACTTCGGGCGCGACGAGCCCGAGTTCAGCTGGGAGCGCACCGACAAGGCTCAGGCCCTGCGCTCAGCTGCCGGCCTCTGAATCTGCGCGTCCAGATACCGGCAGACCTTCAGGGCAGCTTGCCGCCGTATGGCTGGACTGTAGAAAAGACTATCCTGGCCGGTCTCGAGTTGCATCAGTTGAGCCGGGGACAGACTCAATCGGCGGGCAAGCACGACAAGGTCCAGGCCGGCCGCTTGTCGGCGCGCCCTGAGTTCATCGGCGGAGACTTCTTGGCTCATGACGATCGATCGATGGCAGGCAAGCCCGGCGGCTCAACCGGGCTGCCTGCCCCGAAAAGCCGTCCCTAAGACGGGCGAAATTAGCACTTCAGAAGTGAGGTATCGGCTACGGCCGCGAAGATTCAAGCCCGATGCCGGGCATCTCCGAAAAAAAAGCCCGCCGGCAGGCGGGCCCTAAGCAAGCCGCTTGCTCCCGAAGCCGATGAAGACCTCGGGGCGACCTCGCAGAGAGGCTGTGCCGGTCACTGCTTGAAACCGGAGACAGCCCCAGCATGTTAAGAAAAAAGGGGGCATTTTTTGATGAAGTCCCCGGGGTTTTACTTAAATAAATATAAAAGTGCTCTCCTTGACCGAGCAAAAGTTCAAGTCAAGAAGCTTATCCAGCCATTCCCTCCGGTTCGATGGGGCACTTGACCCCCTCTTGAAAAACTTGGCCTGACCCCCCATAATTAGCACTCGACAGCGCTGAGTGCTAACAACACGCTGCGCTTCGTCTCAACCCAACTGGCCGTGCCGCTCGACTCGGCCGGCAGTGTTCAACAACAACCTTAGTTCGGAGATCCAATGAAGCTTCGCCCCCTGCACGATCGCGTGATCGTCAAGCGTATCGAAAACGAAACCAAGACTGCCTCTGGCATCGTCATCCCGGACAGTGCCGCGGAAAAGCCTGACCAAGGAGAAATCCTGGCTGTTGGACCTGGCAAGGCCAACGACAAAGGCGAGGTCAAGGCCCTGGGCGTGAAAGTCGGTGACCGCGTGCTGTTCGGCAAATACAGCGGCCAGACCGTCAAGGTGGACGGCGACGAGCTGCTGGTGATGAAGGAAGAAGACCTCTTCGCCGTGGTCGAGATCAAGTGATTTTGAGGGACAGACCAAGAGACGCATCGCGAAACTTGCTCTGCCCCCAACTGATCAAGATATCTTTTTTGAACTGAATCTGGAGAAATCAAATGGCAGCAAAAGACGTAGTTTTCGGCGGCGACGCCCGTGCCCGCATGGTCGAGGGTGTGAACATCCTGGCCAATGCAGTGAAAGTGACCCTGGGCCCCAAAGGCCGCAATGTGGTGCTCGAGCGCTCCTTCGGCGCCCCCACCGTGACCAAGGACGGCGTGTCCGTGGCCAAGGAAATCGAGCTGAAAGACAAGTTGCAGAACATGGGCGCGCAGATGGTCAAGGAAGTCGCTTCCAAGACCAGCGACAACGCCGGTGACGGCACCACCACCGCGACCGTGCTGGCCCAGGCCATCGTGCGCGAAGGCATGAAGTATGTGGCCGCCGGCATGAACCCGATGGACTTGAAGCGCGGCATCGACAAGGCGGTCACCGCCCTGGTCGAGCAGCTGAAAAAAGCTTCCAAGCCCACCACCACTTCCAAGGAAATTGCCCAGGTCGGCTCGATCTCGGCCAACAGCGATTCGAGCATTGGCGACATCATCGCCAAGGCCATGGACAAGGTGGGTAAAGAGGGCGTGATCACCGTGGAAGACGGCAAGTCGCTCGAAAACGAGCTCGACATCGTTGAAGGCATGCAGTTCGACCGCGGCTACCTCTCGCCCTACTTCATCAACAACCCCGAGAAGCAGGCCGCCCTGCTCGACAACCCCTTCGTGCTGCTCTACGACAAGAAGATCAGCAACATCCGCGACCTGCTGCCCACGCTCGAGCAAGTGGCCAAGGCCAGCCGTCCGCTGCTGATCATTGCTGAAGACGTCGAGGGCGAAGCCCTGGCCACCCTGGTGGTCAACACCCTGCGCGGCATCCTCAAAGTGGTCGCCGTCAAGGCCCCGGGCTTTGGCGACCGTCGCAAGGCCATGCTGGAAGACATCGCCATCCTCACCGGTGGCAAGGTCATCGCCGAAGAAGTGGGCCTGACGCTCGAGAAAGTCACCCTGGCCGATCTGGGTCAGGCCAAGCGCATCGAAGTGGCCAAGGAAAACACCACCATCATCGACGGCGCCGGCGCTGCCGCTGACATCGAGGCGCGCGTCAAGCAGATCCGCGTGCAGATCGAAGAGGCCACCAGCGACTACGACCGCGAGAAGCTGCAAGAGCGCGTGGCCAAGCTGGCCGGCGGTGTGGCCGTCATCAAGGTCGGTGCCGCCACCGAAGTCGAGATGAAGGAAAAGAAAGCCCGCGTGGAAGACGCCCTGCACGCCACCCGCGCTGCGGTGGAAGAAGGCATCGTGGCCGGCGGAGGCGTGGCCCTGCTGCGCGCCAAGCAATCGGCTGGCGCCATCAAGGGTGACAACGCCGACCAGGACGCTGGCATCAAGCTGGTGCTCAAGGCCATCGAGTCGCCCCTGCGCGAGATCGTCTACAACGCCGGCGGCGAAGCCTCGGTGGTGGTCAACGCGGTCTTGGCCGGCAAGGGCAACTACGGCTTTAACGCCGCCAACGACACCTACGGCGACATGATCGAGATGGGCATTCTGGATCCGACCAAGGTGACCCGCACCGCGCTGCAAAACGCCGCGTCCGTCGCATCGCTGATGCTCACGACCGAGGCCATGGTGGCTGAAGCCCCGAAGGACGACGCTCCTGCCGGCGGCGGCATGCCCGGCGGTGGCATGGGCGGCATGGGTGGCATGGGCGACATGGGCATGTAATCAGTCCGGTCGCTGCGATCAGGGTGCGACGGCGCCCTGTCCTGACCCCAAAACCCCACGAGGTGCAAACCTCGCGGGGTTTTTTCATGATCGATCACCGGATTGAGGACCCGGCCAGAGGTCGCCATGGGCCAGGACAACAGTTACGGGCGGCAGGGAGGCCGGGGCCAAGCCCCCTGCCCTTGCCGCCGCCCGGCCTCACAGCGCCGCCGGCTGCAGTCCCACCACCCAGTAAGCCCCCTTGTCCTGCAGCGCCTGAAAGCGAATGCGGTGTCCCGGCTGCAGCTTGTCCAAAGCCACGCCCTCGCGGACCTGAAAAACCATGGTCATGGGCGGCATGTCGAGATTTTTGATGTGTTCGTGGCGCAAAGAGAGCTTGCGCGCTGCAATGTCCACCCGGCGCACTTCGGCCATCGTCCAAGGCAGCACAGCGCTGTCTGCCTCGGAGCCCGAGGCCGGCCGAACCGGCCCGGAGGCTGCATAGCGCGCGAACACGCTCGTGCCTCCGTCGCGCTGCACCAGCAGCACCTGATAGGCATCCCGGCGGCCCTGGTAAACCGGCCCGTCCATGCCCGGGCTGCCTATCGGCATCCCAGGCACGGCCAGCCCCAGCGCAGCCGGGCGCTGCTTGATCAGACGCTGGATGTCAGGGGCAGGCACATGGCCCTCGATCACATAAGCGCCCACTTCGGCGGTGTGACAGGAACCGAGCTTTTCCAGCATGCCCAGTCGCTTGCGCGCCGCGGTGTTGCCCACATCGTGAACCTCAACGGCAAATCCATGGGCCCGCAAATGCTCCACCCACTCCTGACAGCAGCCGCACTGCGGGTCTTTCCAGACCTGCACCAGCGGCTGCGTCCGCCCACTCTGGGCCAAAGCGAAAGGCGCTGCTAACGCCACGGTCAGGGCGGCCAAGGCCGGTCGTCTTTGCATACGCAACTCCTGCTTAGCTTTCACTCAACGATGATTTTCCCCATCATGCCGGCCTGGAAATGCCCCGGGATCAGGCAGGCATATTCGAAGCTACCCGCCCGATTGAAGGTCCAGACGATCTGCCCGCGCTTGCCGGGCTCGACATGGGCCATGTAAGGTTCATCATGCTCCATATTGGGATGCTTTTCCATCATCTTGGCATGCGCTTGCAGTTCGTCGGGCGTACCGATCACGATCTCGTGCATCAGCTTGCCCCGGTTGACTGCGATCAACCGTACCGTCTCCCCCAGCCGTACCTTGATCTGGGCCGGCACAAATCGCATGTCATCGCCCATGCGGACGGTGATGGTTCGACTGACCTTGGCCGGGTCACCGGCGATGCCCCATTGCTTCTGCTCGGGTGGACCCGCTTTGACAGCGGCCGAGTGCTTGTGGGCCGTGTGTGCCCAGGCCGGTACGGCCAACACCAGGGCCAGACAAAGCAGCGAGCGCAGAGGTAAAAACATGGCAACTCCTTTCATGAAACCTAATGAGAAGAATGGGGGCCTGAAGGCTTGCGTACGCTGCCCTGAGCATTACCGCCCGCCGCGCCGGAGGCGGGGGGACGAATCAGCTCTTGCGCGAGCCTGCCCTGATATTCAAAGGCCTGCGAGCCCGGGGGCTGTTCATACCAGCCCGGATCGGCATAGGAATCAGCGGCAAGATCTGCGCGGACCTTGAGCGTGGTGAACATGCCTCCCATCTCGATCGGGCCGTAGGGACCGGTGCCAGTCATCATCGGCAGCGTGTTCTCCGGCAACTCCATTTCCATCTCGCCCATGTCGGCCATGCCACGCTCGCCCATCACCATGTAATCAGGAATGAGCTTCTGGATGCGCTGCACCAGACCCCGGTGGTCGACACCGATGAGGGTCGGCACATCGTGACCCATGGCACCCATGGTGTGGTGGCTCTTGTGGCAATGCATGGCCCAATCTCCAGGCTCGTCGGCAATGAACTCGATCTGGCGCATCTGCCCAACCGCGACATCGGTGGTCACCTCGGGCCAGCGGGCACTGCGTGGCACCGGCCCGCCGTCGGTTCCCGTGACCTCAAACTCGATGCCGTGCACATGAATCGGATGGTTGGTCATGGTCAGGTTGCCAAAGCGCACGCGCACCCGGTCGCCCCATCGCGCTACCAGGGGGCTGATGCCGGGAAAAACGCGGCTGTTCCAGCTCCAGATGTTGAAATCGAGCATGGTGTTGACCTTGGGCGTGTAGCTGCCCGGATCAATATCAAAGGCATTGATTAGAAAAGCGTAGTCCCGATCGACGGGGTCGATATGCGGATGCGCGTGGCGCGGATGGGTGATCCACAAGCCCATCATGCCCATGGCCATCTGCGTCATCTCGTCAGCATGCGGGTGGTACATGAAGGTTCCAGGTCGTTTGGCGGTAAATTCGTAGACGAAAGTCTTGCCCGCCGGGATCTGCTTTTGATTCAAGCCGCCGACGCCATCCATGCCGTTGGGTAGACGCTGACCGTGCCAATGGATCGTGGTGTGCTCAGGCAGCCGGTTGGTCACGAAGATGCGAACCTTGTCGCCCTCGACCACCTCGATCGTCGGCCCCGGGCTCTGGCCGTTGTAACCCCACATATTGACCTTGAATCCAGGGGCCATCTCGCGTACGACCGGCTCGGCCACCAGATGAAATTCCTTGACACCATCCTTCATGCGAAAGGGCAGGGTCCAGCCGTTGAGGGTGACCACGGGGCGATAAGGCCAACCGGCACCGGTCACCCCAGGGGGCAACCAGGGCGCTGCAGTCTGTGGTGTGTGACGCAGCACCGGCTCAGGCAATGCAGCCAAAGCCGGTCGGCTGACCACCGCCGTGGCCACCGCAGCCGTGGCCGACACGCCGGCGGCAGCCTGCTTGAAAAAATCTCGTCGTTGCATGATCAGTGCCCCTCCCTGGGACTGCCAGAGGCGCCGCTTGATGCGAGATCAAGCCCACCGTTGTAAGGTAAACCGGCCAGCACAGCTTGCAAATCCAGATAGGCATGCCAAGCCTGGCGCCGCGCCTGTAGCGCCGCTTCGACCGCCTCCATGCGATGGCGGGCACTGGCCAGCAGCTGCCAGGTGCTGGCTAACATACCGTTGTAGCGCCAGAGGGTTTCCTGCTCGGCTGCGCTGGCCAGGCGTACCAATTCCGACTGAGTCTGGCGGGACTGCTCCGAAGATGTCTTGAAGGCCTCGAGGGCCACGCTTACATCGGCCTGGATCTGTCGCTTCAGGCGGTCGGCTGCCGCCTGTGCCTGCAGGGCCTCAATCTGTGCATGGGTCAGGCCGGTACGCGCGTCGATGCGAGCCGGCTCCGTAGTACCGCGCGCACCGACCACGCGCTCAATGATTTCGCGCCCCGCCTGAAGCTGCGCAGGCGCCAGCGCCGCTAATCGCAGCTGCGCCTGTCCTTCCACAAGGCCCCAGCGCGGATGCGCCTGCAAGGCTTGCGTCTGCGCCTGCTCCAGATTCAGCGTGACGGCGGGCAGAGGTTCGGCCCACTGCAAAGGCAACTGGGCCTGTAACTCATCACGGCCGAGAAAGCCCCCCAAGTGCTGCCACAGCTTTTGCGCCGCCTGGGCCTGCGTCCACCGGGCCTGAGACAGCCGGGTGCGCGCCTGCCACAAGGGCAGCTCTTCCTGCATTTGACGCGCCCGGCTCCAGTGGCCCACCGCGAGCATGCGACGCGCTAGTTCGGCGCCGATCTCGGCCGTCTCCACCGCCTGCTTGGCCTGCTCCAGGACCTGGCTCGCTATGACCGCATCCACCCAGGCCCGCTCGACCTCCAGGCTCTGCTGCCACACCTTGCGACGCAATTGTGCGCGCTCGAGCTGATTCAAACCCTGGCCTTCGAGCAGCGTGGGTGTATCGCGCAAAGCCAGCTCGACGGCGCGTGCACGGCCGAGCGTCCCCGATACAGCCGGCATCGCCCCCGCTTTGGACAGATGAGTCTGCTCCCAGCGCAGCAGATCGGCATGACCGCGCGGGAACTGACCTACGGCCTCATGGGCGCGACGCCAGCGCTCGATCAAGGCCGCTTCGTCGGGGGCAGGCGTGACCCCCTGATGACCCGCATGGCCCTGGGCGCCGGCAGGGGCCCACGCGCCAAGGATCAGGGGCAAAGACGCCCAGAAAAGACAAGTACGGTGCCAGGCACCCGTGTAAAAAAACATGGAATCCTCCTACGGCTGTCCGGCGCACAAGCCGGATCATGATGGATCAAGACGACACGGGCCGTGCCGTCGCAAATCCTTCAGACGCGAGGCGGTTCCAAGGGGGGCGGCCAATGCCGGCCTAAAAGTAGGGCGGGTCGTCCAACGGGCAAGCCGTGGGGGAATGCGGCCACATGCACAGCAGCAGCCACGAGCAGCGGGGGAGTGAGATGACACAAATCACAAGACGGGCAGACCTCGCATGCCACCTTGACCTCGGCATGATGTTGCGGCGTTTCCCCTGCGTCGACGGCATGACAAGGAGGATCCGAACCGTGGACGGCCACCGCAGTGCCTTCAGCGAGCATGGTAGGCGTGAGGGCCCATGCCTGAAAAGGCAGCAAACCGATCAACACGCAAATCAACCACTGGCGCATTTCTGTAGTGTAAGCCCCCTTGAATAACCGCTGCAGCGCGGAAGACAAAAGCCAACCTCGACGGCGATCCTCAGCGACGCAAACGCGCGATACAACCGGCAGTCGATGCATCAAGACCCGCAACATCGCCGCTGCGCAGGCGTTGTTGCAAATCGGCGGCCAGCACCTTGCCCAGTTCAACACCCCACTGGTCGAAACTATTGATGCCCCAGATCGAGCCACTGGTAAACACCCGGTGCTCATGCAAGGCGATCAGTGCCCCCAAGCTGGCGGGATCCAGACGGTCGAGCATCAGCAAGCTGCTCGGCCGGTTGCCCGGGAAATCACGGTGTC
>VGHR01000006.1 GCA_016868205.1 Betaproteobacteria bacterium | reverse complement strand
CTCAGGTCATACGCCTGCAAGCTGCCGCCGCCGGCCAGTTCCAGGGCCGTCGCAAAGTGCATGGATTGCGGCGTGGCGATGAGAATCACAGGTAATGGTCCGAAAAGCACCCCGAAAAACAACAAGCCCGGCATCGCTAAGGCGATCCGGGCTGCGGGCACATCGTCTTTAGCTGAATTTTTTGAGCGCCCGCAAGCGGAGCAAATCGGCGCTTGGGGAAGTATAGCCGGCTCAAGCCCCCAGAGCCGCGGGGGGAAGCAGGAAGGCCAACAGTGCCAGAAGTGCAAAAATACCGGCACTGACTCGGCGAACCGCAGTCATCGGCAAGCGGCGCGTCAAGCGCTCCCCCAGAAAAACCACCGGCCCATTTGCCAGCATCATGCCGGCTGTGGTGCCCAACACCACCTGAATCAGGGCCTCATACCGAGCCGCCAACACCACGGTGGCCACCTGCGTCTTATCCCCCATTTCCGCGAGAAAAAGACCACGACCGTGGTGGCCAGCACCCCCAAAGCGGGGGCCCTGACGGCCTCATCCCCCTCAAGGCGGTCGGGAATCAGCATCCAGACCGCCATGGCCAGAAAAGAGGCGCCCAGGATCCAAGGCAGAAGGTCATGCCCAAGCCAACGGCCGATCCAGGCCCCCAGCGCCGCGGCCAGCGCGTGATTGGCCAAAGTAGCCAGCCCAATACCCAGGGCGATGGTCCAGGGCTGTCGAAACCGAGCCGCCAGGACCAGGGACAACAATTGGGTCTTATCGCCGATCTCTGCCAAGGCCACGAGCCCTGCGGAAACAAACAGGGCTTCCATTTTTAAATCTTAAATCACGAGGTTTTCGGGCGGGCACCCAAGCGCACCATTTTGGTGCGCTTGGGTGCGGCTGAGCGAAACGAGGGCGGCGCACACAACCGGGGAAATCGTTATATCGGTGCCCTGCGGGTAAGCCCCAGCTAAGGATTGTTACCCTTTTCCCGGCGAGTCGCGCATAATGCGTGGGAAGTGGATTTAAAAAATTCCACTTATCAGGGTGATCGGTCAGTTTCGCGCGCAGTGCTTTCGGGACTCCATCGCTTTTTCTTTGTGTCTTTTAGGAGTCCCTGAATGGGAAACAAACTGTACGTGGGCAACTTGCCCTACACGATGCGCGATGAGGATCTGCATCAGAGCTTTTCGCAATTCGGATCGGTCACCAGCGCCAAAGTGATGATGGAGCGCGACACGGGTCGCTCCAAGGGTTTCGGCTTCGTCGAAATGGGTAGCGATGCCGAAGCGCAGGCCGCCATCAATGGCATGAATGGCCAGTCGCTGGGCGGACGCAGCGTTGTCGTCAACGAAGCGCGCCCGATGGAAGCGCGCCCCCCACGCAGCTTTGGCGGGGGCGGCGGCCGCTCCGGCGGTTATGGCGGCGGCGGCGGTGGTGGCGGTGGCGACGGCGGTTTCCGCAGCCCCTACGGCGGCGGTGGCCGGGGCGGTGGTGGCGGTGGCCGCGGCGGCTACTGAACCCACGGCGCCGAATCGTCGGCGCCTTGATTCTTAATGAACCCTGCGGCCCCAAGCCGCGGGGTTTGTTTTTTCAGCGCGGCACCAGCATGGCCCGAACCCTTCCCTTGAGCTCGGCCACTCCAGTCTTTCGATCGTAGGCCAGGGTATCTCCGGAAAAACGGTCTTGGCCACTGAAAATCTCGGCCGGTTGGGGCGACTCCAGGAACTCCTGTTGGGAATCGACCACTAAGAGTTCGCCGCGCATTTCCTGGCGCGGTACCCAATTGCCCTCCGGGCTTTTCCACGGCTCGCGGATGACCACCGCATTTCCCTGAAGCTTGAGCAGTGAACCGTCATCACGGATCCATCCGTGCTGCGCTGTTGCAGTGACAACCCGCCCCAGCTCATCCTTGGCCCAAAATTGCGGGCGGTCCACTTCCAGCGTCTTGTCATCGCCGTAGTGGCGAATCTCCTGCCCCCGCAGTTGATTGAGCAGGCGCCCATCCTGTCCGTAGCTGCGAATAAGCGCACCACGCATGAAAAAATCAACCTCGTGAACCTGAGACTTCGGGGCCTGATTGGGCTCTACAAACACCGGTGTGCGCTGCACCATCCAGTAAGTAAGCAGAGCCAGAACGCCCATCAAGACCACCGGCAGGTAAATGGACACCGCCTCCCAGAACCTCCCCGCCGCGCGCCAAAAGGGCAGCCAGGCTTGGGCCGTTGCGGCAACGCCTGCCGAGCGCGTTGCTTGGGCATTCATGCGCCGTACTCCTCAAGAATGCGGGCGTAATGGCCGCCGGCCACCAACAAAAGATCGCACCACTGGCGGGCAGCACCCTGCCCGCCAGCGGCCTGAGTGACATAGTCGACGCGAGCGCGCACCTCCACATGCGCATTGGCCGGCGCGCAGCTGATCGCGGCGGCCTGCAAGACTGGCAAATCCGGCCAGTCGTCCCCCATGGCCGCCGCCTGCGCCCATTGCAGACCGAGGGCAGCCAGCGTTTGTTCGGCCAGCGGGCGCTTGTCCTCCTGGCCAAAGTGGGCGTGGGTGATGCCCAAGGCCTGCACCCGGGCGCGCAAGGCTGGACTGTCACGGCCGCTGATCACCGCCGGCGTAATGCCTGCTCGCTGCAACAACTTCAGGCCATGACCGTCCAGCGTGTGAAACCGCTTGATCGTCTCGCGCGCCCCATACGGTGCTGAGTCGTCCGAAGCGCCGCCATGCTCGCTGAAGTACAAGCCCCCATCAGTCAGCACGCCATCCACATCAAAGAAGGCTACCCTGACGGGCTGCGCGCGGAGCAAGAGCCTCGGGTCGATCTCCAGCACGGGACGACGGGGGCCGCGCAGCGTGCTCATCAAATCACCTTCGCCCGCATCAGGTCGTTGCTGCTGAGCGCGCCAACCAGGCCCTGGTTTTCATCGACCACCAAAACAGTGGTGATGCGATATTGCTCCATCAGGGCGGCCGCATCCACCGCCAGCGCATCGGCTCGCACGGTGCGGGGATTGCGGTGCATGACCTCAGCTGCACTGAGCGTGCGCAGATCGCAGCCCTTCTCCACCAGACGACGCAAATCGCCGTCGGTAAAAATGCCCAGCACCTGTCCCTTCTCATCGACCACGGCCGAGGCGCCCAGGCCTTTTTCGCTCATCTCGCGCATCAGCTCAGTCAAGCCCGCTTGGGGAGGAACATGCGGCACCGCGGGGCCCGAGCGCATGACATCGCTCACATGGGTGAGCAGCTGACGACCCAGGGCGCCGCCAGGGTGAGATCGGGCGAAGTCTTCCGGTCGAAAGCCGCGCGCATCCAGAAGCGCCACAGCCAGGGCGTCGCCCAGGGCCAGCTGCACCATGGTGCTGGCCGTGGGCGCCAAGTTGAGCGGGCAAGCCTCTTGGGACACGCTGCTGTCGAGAACAACTTGCGCATGCTGCGCCAAAGGGGAACCCAGACCGCCCGTGATGGCAATCAGGCTGGACCGCTGCCGCCGCAAGATGGGCAGGAGGCTGTTGATCTCCTCACTCTGACCGCTGTTGGAGAGTCCGAGCACCACATCAGCGGCCGTGATCATTCCGAGGTCGCCATGACTGGCTTCGGCCGGATGAACGAACAGCGCCGGCGTCCCGGTGGAAGCCAAGGTGGCCGCTATCTTGCGTCCGATGTGCCCGCTTTTACCCATGCCCATGACCACCACCCGACCCTTGCACGCCAGCATGAGTTCGACCGCACGCACAAACGCCGGGCCGGTGCGCTCGGCCAAAGCCTGCACCGCCGCCGCTTCAATGCCGAAGGTCTGACGCGCTAGCGCCAGACACTGCGCGGGATCCACGGGCCTTGTTTGCATGCGCCGATTCTAGTGAGGCGCGCGAGGCCTAGATTCTCGATGCCCTGCGTGACACACGCTTCGGCTACCATGCCCCGTATGAGCGGACTCGAACTGACCTTGTTTTATCTTCTGGCTGCGGTGCTGGGGGTGGTCGTTTGCCGCACGCTCAAGCTGCCGCCCATGCTCGGCTATCTGGCCGTGGGCGTACTCATCGGACCAAACGCCCTGGCCCTGGCCCAGGATGCCGAGAGCGTGCATTACCTGGGCGAGTTTGGCGTGGTCTTCCTGATGTTCGTGATCGGTCTGGAATTCAATCTGGGCAAATTGCGCGCCATGCGTCAGCATGTGTTTGGCCTGGGGCTGCTGCAGGTGGTGCTGACCATGGTGGCCATTGGCGGCGGCGCACTGCTGCTGGGCTGGCTGGCCCCGCGCTTGTGGAACCTGTCCTGGCAAGGCGCCTTGGCCCTGGCCGGGGCTGCAGCCATGAGCAGCACCGCCCTGGTCGTCAAGCTGCTGTCGGATCGACTCGAACTCGATAGCGAGCACGGTCGGCGCATCATGGGCATCCTGCTGTTCCAGGATCTGGCGGTGGTTCCGCTGCTTGTTCTGATCCCGGCACTGGGCTCGCCGGCCGAGATGCTGCTGGGGGCGCTGGGGCTGGCCCTGCTCAAGGCCGCTGTGCTGGTGGGTTTGCTATTGACCGGTGGCCAGCGGGTGATGCGCTGGTGGCTGACCCTGGTGGCGCGACGCAAGAGCGAAGAGCTTTTCGTGCTTAACCTGCTGCTGGTTACCCTGGCCCTGGCCTGGCTCACCGAACTGGCGGGCTTGAGCCTGGCGCTGGGGGCCTTCATCGCCGGCATGCTGATCTCCGAGACCGAGTACAAGCACCAGGTCGAGACCGATATTCGACCGTTTCATGATGTGCTGCTGGGCCTGTTTTTCATCAGCATCGGCATGATGCTCGACTGGCGCCAGGTGGCGGAAAACTGGCCCCTGGTGCTCTTGCTGCTGGCTGCACCGCTGCTCATCAAACTGATTCTCATCGCGGTGCTGGCCCGCTATCTGGGGGCGTCCGATGGCGTCGCCCTGCGCACCGGCTTGTATCTGGCGCAGGCCGGCGAGTTTGGTTTTGTGTTGCTGACCCTGGCCCAGGAGGGACGGCTGATCCCGCCACAGCTGCTTAATCCGGTGCTCGCCAGCATGGTGCTGTCGATGCTGGCAACGCCCTTCATCATCCTCAAGGCCAATGCCATCGTTATGAAGCTGGTGGCCAACGAGTGGATGCAGCAATCCTTGCAAATGACCACCATCGCGCGCAAGGCCATCAACACTCGGCAGCATGTGATCATCTGCGGCTACGGGCGCTGCGGACAAAATCTGGCGCGCATGCTCGACAAGGAGGGCATTGCCTCCATCGCCCTCGACCTGGACCCCGACCGGGTGCGACAAGCGGCCGCTGCGGGCAATGCCGTGGTTTTTGGCGATGCGGCGCGCATCCAGTCGCTGATGGCCGCCGGGCTGGCGCGCGCCAGTGCGGTGGTGGTGACCTACATCGACACGCCCGCTGCGATGAAGGTGCTGGGCTGCGTGCGCGAGCACGCGCCGGCGGTACCGGTGATCGTCCGGACGGTCGACGATCATGATCTCGAGAAACTACAGGCCGCCGGCGCGGCCGAGGTAGTGCCTGAGGCCATCGAAGGTAGCCTGATGTTGGCCAGTCACGCCCTGGCACTGGTGGGCGTGCCGATGCGACGCGTGATCCGCACGGTGCAGGAGCAACGCGACGCACGCTACAGCCTGTTGCGCGGCTATTTCCACGGCAGCGATGACGACACGGTCGAAGAGCTTGAGCACGAGCGGTTGGCCACGCTGACGCTACCCCCGGGGGTGCGCGCCGTGGGCCTGGAGCTGGGGGATTTGGCCCTGCATGCGATCGGTGTGCGGGTGGTGCAACTGCGCCGTCCAGACGGGCAAATGGTGTCGCCCGCGGACGACTTGAGGCTGCGGGGGGGCGACACCCTGGTTCTCTCGGGTCTGCCGCAGGCCATCGCCCTGGCTGAGGAAAAGCTGCTGCGCGAGCGCGGCCGCACGGGGTGAGACATGCGCCGGCGAGCCTGGAGTCTGGCCGCACTGGCCTGCACGCTTGCCGGCGCACGCGCCGCGCCCCTGGGTGGGCCCGAAGCGGCTTTGGCCCTGACACTGCGCGCCGGGGGCTGTGCCCTGCTGATCCGTCACGCCCTGACCGAACCGGGCGTCGGCGATCCGCCCGGCTTTACCCTGGACAACTGCACCTCGCAGCGACAAATCAGCATGGCCGGGCGCATGCAGGCCCGGCGCATCGGGCGCTGGTTTGCGCAGCAGGGGCTGCGACCGAGCGCGGTGCGCTCGAGTCTGTGGTGCCGGTGCCGTAACACCGCGAATGAGGCGTTCGGCTCGCACCAACCGTGGCCAGCCCTCAATTCAAGCTTCGCCCAAGCGCAGGCACAGCCGGCGCAGACCGAACAGCTTCGAAAGGCGCTGAGCGAACTACCCGACGGGCGTTTTGAAGTCTGGGTTACCCATCAGGTCAATATGAGCGCGCTGACCGGCGCCTATCCGGCCATGGGGGAAGGCTTTGCCTTGAGCCGCGAGGGCCTGCTGCTCGGCCGCCACCACTGGGCCTGATGCCCGAGCCGGCTCGGCCATGGGTAGAAACCATAGGGCCAGGGGGCTTGTCTGAGCCTGACTAGACAAGTACATTCTCGGCTATGACTGATCTCTCTGCCATCCACCGCCCCGCCCAAGCCCGAACCGTGCGCGCCCCGCGCGGTTCGGATCTCCACTGCGCCAACTGGCTGATCGAGGCCGCCTACCGAATGATCCAGAACAACCTGGACCCCGAGGTGGCCGAAAACCCGGACCAACTGGTGGTCTACGGTGGCATCGGCAAGGCCGCGCGCGATTGGGACTGTTTCGAAGCCATTGTGCGCAGCCTGCGGGAGCTCAAGGCCGACGAATCGTTGCTGATTCAAAGCGGCAAGCCCGTCGGTGTTTTCAAGACACATACCGATGCGCCGCGGGTGCTGATTGCCAACTCCAATCTGGTGCCCAAGTGGGCCACCTGGGAGCATTTCATGGAGCTCGACCGCAAGGGCCTGATGATGTACGGCCAAATGACGGCCGGCTCATGGATCTACATCGGCAGCCAAGGGATCGTCCAGGGCACCTACGAAACCTTCGTCGAAGCGGGCCGGCAGCACTACGGCGGCAGCTGGAAAGGCCGGTGGATCCTGACGGCCGGGCTCGGCGGCATGGGCGGCGCCCAGCCGCTGGCTGCGACTTTTGCGGGCGCCTGCTCGCTGACCATCGAGTGCCAGCAAAGTCGAATCGACTTTCGGCTCAAGACCCGCTATGTCGACGAGCAGGCTCGCGACACGGACGATGCGCTGCAACGCCTCGCGCGCTACACCCAAGAAGGGCAGGCGCGATCTATTGCCCTGCTGGGCAATGCGGCCGAGCTCCTGCCCGAACTGGTTCGCCGCGCCCAGGCTGGCGGACTCAAGCCCGATTTGGTCACCGACCAGACCTCGGCGCATGACCTCTTCAACGGCTACCTGCCCTCTGGGTGGACACTGCCGCAATGGCTACAAGCGCGCGAAGAAGGCAGCTCGGCTTTGCGCGAAGCGGCTGCGCGCAGCTGCGCCACGCATGTGCAGGCCATGCTGGAATTTCAGGCCATGGGCATCCCGGTCGTGGATTACGGCAACAACATCCGGCAGGTGGCCTATGACATGGGCGTGAAAAACGCCTTTGACTTTCCCGGTTTTGTGCCCGCCTACATCCGACCGCTGTTCTGCCAGGGCAAGGGCCCTTTCCGTTGGGTCGCGCTGTCAGGCGATCCAGAAGACATTCGCAAGACCGATGCCAAGATGAAAGCGCTGTTCCCGCAGGATACGCACCTGCATCAGTGGCTGGACATGGCCTGTGAACGCATTGCCTTTCAGGGGCTGCCAGCGCGCATCTGCTGGATCGGTCTGGGCGAGCGCCATCGCGCCGGCCTGGCCTTCAATGAAATGGTGCGCAAGGGCGAACTCAAGGCGCCCATCGTCATCGGTCGCGACCACCTCGACAGCGGCTCGGTGGCCAGCCCCAATCGCGAAACGGAGGCCATGCGTGACGGCTCCGATGCGGTCTCCGACTGGCCGCTGCTCAATGCCCTGCTCAACACCGCCGGTGGAGCCACCTGGGTCAGCCTGCATCACGGCGGCGGCGTGGGCATGGGCTTTTCGCAGCATGCCGGTGTGGTCATCGTCTGCGACGGCACAGCCGAGGCCGATCAGCGCCTGGCGCGCGTGCTCTGGAACGACCCGGGCACCGGCGTCATGCGCCATGCCGATGCCGGCTACGAGTCGGCTCGCGCCTGCGCACGCGAACAAGCCCTGAAGCTGCCCATGCTGACCTCGTCCTAGCCTTATTTACCGATGCAAAACGAGGCAAAGATCACGCCCAACAAATCATCGGAAGTGAACTCACCCGTGATCTGCGCCAGCGCATTGTGCGCTTGTCGCAAATCTTCGGCCAACAGGTCCAAGGCGGGTTCTTGCGCTTGGAGCTGCTGCAGGGCCACTTCCAACTGAGACATGACCTGCTCAAGGGCGTGCAAGTGCCTTGCGCGGGCCATGTACAGCCCCTCTGCACCCTGCCAGCCCACCCGATCGAGCAAGGCTTGGCGCAGGGCCTGTAGCCCCTCCCCGGTTTTGGCCGAGACAAACAGGCCCTCTGGGGCTTGATCATCGGGCGCGAGGCTGTCTATCTTGTTCCAAACCTGGAGAACCGCAAGGCCGGCGGGGAGTTGTTGAGCAATCTGGGCATCGAGCTCGCGGTACGCCTGCCCGTGTGCATCGGCGGCGCGATAGCGGGGCCAGTCATGCAGAAACAACACCGCGTCTGCAGCGCGAATCTCCTGCCACGCACGCTCAATGCCTATTTTTTCAACGAGGTCACTGCTCTCACGAAGGCCCGCGGTGTCTGTCACATGCAAAGGCACGCCGTCGATCTGAATCAGCTCGGTCACCTTGTCACGGGTGGTGCCTGCGATCGGGGTCACAATCGCGCGCTCGGCGCCCGCCAAGGCGTTGAGCAGAGAGCTCTTGCCTGCATTGGGCTGTCCGGCAATGACCACCCGTATGCCTTCGCGCAAAATGGCGCCTTGTGTGGCACGCGCTTGAACCTCGGCCACCCGTTCACGCAGAGCCTGCAATTGGCCGTGGACATCGGCTTTCTTGATGAAGTCGATGTCCTCTTCCGGGAAGTCCAGCGTGGCCTCGACCACCATGCGAAGACGCACCAGCTGCTGCAAGAGGGCCTCGATCTCCAACGAAAAAGCGCCCACCAGGGAGCGCGCCGCAGAGCGGGCTCCGGCCTCCGTCGTTGCATCAATCAGATCCGCCACCGCCTCGGCTTGAGCCAGGTCTATCTTGCCATTGAGAAAAGCCCGCCGGGTAAATTCACCCGGCTCGGCCAGGCGCAAATGGGGCAGCCGCAACTGACCGGTGGCCTCATCGGTCTGGCTGGCCGCTTGCAGGCACCGCTGCAATAGCAAGCGCAGCACCGCCGGCCCGCCATGGGCCTGCAGTTCCAGCACATCTTCCCCCGTGTAGGAGGCTGGCGCAGGGAAAAAAATGGCCAAGCCTTTGTCGATCACCTGACCGTTTGCGTCCTTGAATGGACCGTAGGTGGCCTGGCGAGGCAATAACTGCGAGCCGCAGAGTGCCCGAGCCAAGGGCGCAAGACCGACGCCCGACGCCCTGATCATGCCAACCGCGCCGCGACCGGGGGCCGTGGCTATGGCAACAATCGGGTCCTGCTGACGGCCAAGCATGCTGGATCCAAAACTACCGGCCGCATTCGGCGGCCTGCAGGGTCATTTGAATTTGGGCAAATTGAACTGCGGCGGCACACCCATGCGGGTGTTGATCACCCATTGCTGGGCAATCGAAAGGATGTTGTTGGTAATCCAGTACAGCACCAGGCCGGCCGGGAAGAAGAAGAACATGACACTGAATATCAAGGGCATCAACCACATCAGCTTGGCCTGCAAGGGATCGGGCGGCAGGGGATTGAGTGCGGTTTGCAGCAGCGTGGTCAGCGTCATCACGATGGGCAAGATGAAATAGGGGTCGGGCGCCGACAAGTCAGCGATCCAGGCCACCCAAGGCGCGTTGCGCATTTCCACGCTGGATAGCAGCACCCAATACAAGGCAATAAACACCGGGATCTGGACCATGATCGGAAAGCATCCGCCCATTGGGTTGACCTTCTCCTCCTTGTAGATTTTCATCATGGCCATCTGCATTTCCTGCGGCTTGTCCTTGAGCCGCTCCCGCATTTCCATGATGCGCGGGCTAATCGCCTTCAGCTTGGCCATGCTCTGATACGCCTTCGCGTTGAGCCAGTAAAAAGCCAGCTTAATGAGGAACACCAGGGCCACGATAGACCAGCCCCAGTTGCCGATAAAGCGGTGCAGCTCATAGAGCAGCCAGTACAGGGGCTTGGCCAAAATAGTGAACCAGCCGTAGTCCTTGACCAGCTCCAATCCCGGAGCCAGGGCCTCCAAGGTCTTTTCTTCCTGCGGCCCAACGAATAGCTGCGCTTCAAAGGTCTGGGAAGCCCCGGGCGCAAGGGCTGCCAGCGGTGCAATGACACCAACGGCATACAGGTTGGCATCGACCTTGCGCAGGAAGATGTCGCGGCTCTGGCCCGAAGGTAAGAGCCAGGCCGAGGCAAAGTAGTGTTGCACCATGGCGATGTAACCGTTATCCGCCTGCTTTTCCGCTTCGAATTTGTTTTTTTCGATATCAGCGAATTCGACCTTCTGAAACTTCTTGGCCTCGGTGTATAGCGCCGGGCCGGTGAAGGTGTAATAGAAGGCCGACTCACCGGCCGGCTTGTTACCGTCGCGTACCAACTGTAGGTAGACCTGGGGGTTGATCGCGGCGCTTCCGGTATTGACCAGCTCATGCTTGACCGACAGCAGGTAACTGCCGCGCTTGAGGCTGTAGGTTTTGATCAACTTGAGGCCCCCGACTTCGGGCGACTCAAATCGCAGCTCGAGACGATCGTGCCCGGGCTTGAGTTCTCGTTCACCCGGGACCATCGTCATCTGCGTTTTGTGATTGGGCAACTGAGACCCCGGAGGACCAATGACGCCCGTGTGCGCAAGGTAAACCCGGTCCTTGCTTTCGTCGAACAGCACAAAGTTGTTGCCCGGCGACTGTAAATCGGCGTATCGCAGGAAAACCGATCGCACCAGGGACCCACCCTCAGCGTCAAAAGTCAGTTCGAGCACATCGGTCTTGATCTGTACGCGCTCACGCGTCGTGCTGGGCGTCGTGGCGCCCATGGGCGGGCTCGCTGGCGCTGCCGGCGGCGAAATGGCGGCCGGCACAGCGGCCGATGACCCCGCGGGGGCGGCCGGTGCGGCCGGTGCGCTTGGGGTGCTGGCCGCAGGGCTTGGCGCCTGCGGAAAAAAGGTCGGCTTTTTTCCGTTGTGAATCTGCCATTGGTCCCAGAGAAGAACCATGGAGAAGCCAAAAATGACCCAAAGGATGGTGCGACGAATTTCGTTCATGAAGACTTCTTGGTGGGAGAAGCGGCATACAGCCGCCCGAACAAACGCTCAGGTACTGGATCGTGGCCCCCGTCACACCCGGGGTGACAACGAAGCAAGCGCTTGAGGGTCAGGTAAGAGCCGCCAACAGCACCGTGCCGGTCCAGCGCCTGAAGGGAATACATCGAGCAGGAGGGCGTGAAGCGGCACGCCGAACCCAGCCAGGGGCTTAGCAACAAGCGATAGAGCTTGACCCCGCCTGCCAGAACTTGGCGCGGCCAGTAGAACCAGACCGGTCGACCCATGATCAGCGCTCGGCCGCAGAAAAGAGCGCGCCCAGTTGGCTGCGAACCTCTCTGGACAGGCCTGGCGAGCAGGCCGACACGAACTCCCCAGCCGGCCATGATTTGCGCAAGCGCAGCAGATACAGCGCCCGCGGCCGCTGCCGGAGATCTGTGCGCGCGAGGGCCCATGCCTGGCGCTTGATGAAATTGCGGGTGACCGCTCGCTTAGCCCACCTCTTGGGGACCAAAACCCCGAAGGCGGCCTCGTCGACAAAAGAGTCGCCGGAACACGCGGCGGCCTCACTGGAGGCGCTGAGCCGATGCAAGACAAAATTTTCGCTGCGAGCGATCACCTCGGCCTTTAGCGCAGCCTCGAACTGGGCGCGGGTCAAAAGCTTGCGCAAGCGCTGGCCCCGGGATGGGCTGCTCAGACAGCCAGGCGTTTGCGGCCCTTGGCGCGACGGGCGTTAATCACGGCCCGGCCGCCGCGTGTGCGCATGCGCGCCAGGAAGCCGTGGGTGCGAGCGCGTTTGACTTTCGACGGTTGATACGTGCGTTTCATGATAGATCCTTGGGGGTTCCGCCTCGGCCCACCCCGCGATGGGTGACGGCGGGAAAACCTGCAATTATCACCGATCAGGCCCGTCTGGATGAAAAAGTCCTTCAGACGCGCTGGTTTAGGCCGGCTTCTGGCGATCCGGCGCGAGCCGATGCAAGCGCAAAATCATGGCGGCGTCAATATTGTGGATAACTCAAGCTCAGGTCTACAATCGCCCCCCTGACGAGAGCACGATATCCACAAGAAGGGCCGCGGGCAGAGCGGCCGGACAGAGAGAGACACGGACCCCCATGCAAGAGGCTTTTGATACGCCGCAAGTTCCCGAACTTTGGGTTCGTTGCCTCGAACAGCTGGCGCAGGACCTGCCTGAGCAGCAGTTCAACACCTGGATCAGACCCCTGGTCCCACAGCTGCAGGATGACCACGGAAAACTTACCCTGTGGGTGGCCAACCGGTTCAAACTCGACTGGGTGCGCGCCCAATACAGCCGCCAGATACAAAGCTTGCTGTCTCGGTTTTCCGGGCGGGATATACAGCTTGAGTTAGCGATCACTCCCAAGGAAGATCCCGCCGTTCATAAGCCCATCAATCTAGACCTCGGCGCATTGGTCGAGCCGGCCCGACTGATAGCGCACGACGAGCTTGAAGCAGGCTTCAAGTCCCGGCTTAACACCGCCCTGACCTTCGAAACCTTGATTGAGGGCTCAGCCAACCGCATGGGCCGGGCGGCCGCCTTGCATGTTGCCACCAGCATCGGGCAACTCTACAACCCCTTGTTCATCTACGGCGGCGTCGGTTTAGGCAAAACCCATCTGGTTCATGCCATCGGCAACAGATTGCTCCAGGACCACGCTAATGCCAAAGTTCTCTACATCCATGCTGAGCAGTTCGTCTCTGATGTGGTTAAGGCCTATCAGCGCAAGACATTTGACGAGTTCAAACAGCGATATCACTCGCTCGATCTGCTCTTGATCGACGATGTGCAATTTTTTGCCAACAAGGACCGTACGCAAGAGGAATTCTTTAATGCCTTTGAGGCTCTTCTGGCCAAGAAATCGCACATTGTGATGACCAGTGACACCTATCCCAAAGGTCTGACTGATATCCATGAGCGCTTGGTTTCGCGCTTTGACTCCGGTCTTACGGTAGCCATCGAGCCGCCTGAATTGGAGATGCGGGTGGCCATCCTGATCCGAAAGGCTGAGCTTGAGGGCGCCGCCATGCCCGAAGAGGTGGCGTTTTTTGTGGCAAAGAATGTACGGTCCAATGTCAGGGAGCTCGAGGGCGCCCTTCGCAAGATCTTGGCGTACTCCCGGTTCAATCAAAAAGACATCTCCATACAGCTCGCGCGCGATGCCCTGAAAGACCTGCTCTCCATTCAAAACCGCCAGATCTCGGTGGAGAACATACAAAAAACCGTCGCCGATTTTTACAAGATCAAGGTCGCCGACATGTATTCGAAAAAGCGCCCAGCAAGCATTGCCCGGCCCAGGCAGATCGCCATGTACCTGGCCAAGGAGTTGACACAGAAGAGCCTGCCGGAAATTGGCGAGCTCTTCGGCGGGCGCGACCACACCACGGTGCTGCACGCCGTTCGAAAGATGAGCGCTGAACGGCAACAGCTCTCTGAGCTGAACCAACAGCTTCATGTGCTGGAACAAACCCTCAAGGGCTGAAAAAAGTCGTGACCGCCCAAAAATCGCTTTCCGAACAAACATGGGGATAAATTTTGAACAAGAAGGGTCTTATCCACAGAGCTTGGCCAGAAGCTGGACTTTTCCCCACGACTCAGCCACAAAAACCGGGCTCCATCACCAGGCTTGGGGACAGCGGAAGTGGTTGATTAAAAAAGCGAAAATAAGGGTATCCACAGGACAGCGCAGCCTCTACTATGACTACTATTCTTTAAGTTAAAGAAATATAGAAGACAAGAAAGAACACGCCTCATGATCGTTTTCAAAACTCAGCAAGAGCAGGTGTTGGCAGCTCTGCAATCGGTAGCCGGCATCGTTGAGCGCCGTCATACCCTGCCCATCCTGGCCAATGTGTTGATCCGGAAAAACGGTCAACACATCGAACTGACCAGCAGTGATCTGGAGATTCAGATTCGTACGCAGGGGGAGCTCGGTGGCGACAGCGGCCCGTTCACCTCCACAGTTGGCGCGCGCAAGTTGATTGATATTCTGCGGTCCATGCCCTCTGACCAGGTGGTGTCATTGGAGTCGAGCCAAAACAAGCTGGTGCTCAAAGGGGGAAAAAGTCGTTTTACTCTGCAAACCTTGCCGGCTGAAGACTTTCCTTTGGTACAGGAATCGAGTCAGTACGGTCCGATTTTTTCGGTCCCCCAGAAAACGCTGAAGTCCTTGCTGGCCCAGGTGTCCTTTGCGATGGCGGTGCACGACATCCGCTACTACCTCAATGGCATCTTGTTCGTTGCCGAGGGCAGGCAACTGAGTCTGGTGGCCACAGATGGGCACAGACTTGCTTTTTCTTCGGCCGATCTGGATGTTGATGTGCAGCAGCGACAGGAAGTCATCTTGCCGCGCAAGACCGTCCTGGAACTGCAGCGTTTGCTCAGCGACCAGGACGGTGCCATCGAGATGCAGTTTGCGGGCAACCAGGCCAAGTTCAAGTTCGGTGGCATGGAGTTTGTGACCAAGCTGGTAGAGGGTAAGTTTCCAGACTACAACCGCGTCATTCCCAGGAACCACAAAAACATCATCTTGCTTGGACGGCAGGCCTTGCTTTCGAGCTTGCAACGCACGGCGATCCTGACCAGTGAAAAGTTCAAGGGCGTGCGGCTCAATGTCGATCCAGGCACGCTGCGGGTGGCCACCAATAATGCGGAGCAGGAAGAGGCGGTCGATGAATTGGATATCGACTACAACGGCGACAGCATAGAGATTGGTTTTAATGTGACCTACCTGATCGATGTACTTGGCAACATGAGCCAGGATATGGTCAAGATTGAACTGGCCGATTCCAACAACTCGGCTCTTCTTACCATTCCCGAGGATAAGAACTTCAAGTATGTGGTCATGCCCATGCGCATATGACCTGACTGACCGTAGCCCTTGTGCTAGCCCGCGGCTTGCCGCGGGTTTGTTCGTTCTAAAGAGATCGTCTTTTGCTCATGACCCCTAACTCACAGCCCGAAGATTCTTCTTCCATTCCAAGCCCGGTTGACTCCACAGCCGCTTTGTCTTCACTGGATGCGTCACACGCGTATGGTGAGTCGGCAATCCAAATTCTTGAAGGCTTGGAGGCTGTGCGTAAGCGTCCGGGCATGTACATCGGAGACACCTCCGATGGAACGGGCCTGCATCACCTGGTTTTTGAGGTGGTGGACAACTCTATCGATGAGGCCCTGGCCGGGCATTGTGATGACATTGTGGTCACCATACACACTGACAACTCCATCAGTGTGGTCGACAACGGACGCGGTATTCCCACGGGCATCAAGATGGACGACAAGCACGAGCCTAGGCGGTCCGCGGCTGAAATTGCCCTGACGGAACTACACGCTGGCGGCAAGTTCAATCAGAACAGCTACAAAGTCTCAGGGGGATTGCACGGCGTTGGGGTGAGCTGTGTCAACGCACTTTCGCGCATGCTCCGACTCATTATTCGACGCGAAGGCAAGGTGCACACAATGGAGTTTTGCCGCGGTGTGGTGCAAAACCGCTTGGTCGAACATCTTGATGGCATTGAAGTCTCGCCCATGAAGGTCATCGGCGCGACGGATAAACGCGGGACCGAGGTGCACTTTCTTCCGGATTCAGAAATCTTCAAAGAGAATAGTGATTTTCACTACGAGATCCTGAGCAAACGCTTGCGAGAGTTGAGTTTTCTCAACAACGGCGTACGCATTCGCCTCAAGGATGAACGCAACGGTAAGGAAGACGATTTCTCAGGGGCCGGTGGCGTCAAAGGTTTTGTGGATTTCATCAATAAGGGCAAGCAGGTTTTGCACCCCAATGCTTTTTATGCCACGGGGGAGCGCCTAAGTGATCAGGCCACGACCATCGGGGTCGAAGTGTCCATGCAGTGGAACAGCGGGTACAACGAAAATGTGCTGTGCTTTACCAACAACATCCCCCAGCGCGACGGAGGTACCCATCTAACAGGATTGCGCGCTGCAATGACGCGCGTTATCAGCAAATACATCGAGACCCAGGAGCTCGCCAAAAAAGCCAAGGTCGAGGTAAGCGGCGACGATATGCGCGAGGGTTTGTGCTGCGTGCTGTCCGTCAAAGTGCCGGAGCCGAAGTTTTCGAGCCAAACCAAGGACAAGCTGGTTTCCAGTGAGGTGCGTGGACCGGTTGAGGATTTGGTGGCCAAGACGCTCACCGATTTTTTGGAAGAGCGCCCTAATGACGCAAAAATCATTTGCGGCAAGATTGTTGAGGCGGCCCGGGCGCGGGAGGCTGCGCGAAAGGCGCGTGAAATGACGCGGCGCAAAGGCGTGCTCGATGGCATGGGCCTGCCCGGCAAGCTCGCTGATTGCCAAGAAAAAGACCCGGCGCTTTGCGAGATCTACATCGTGGAGGGCGACTCCGCCGGCGGCTCGGCCAAGCAGGGGCGCGACCGCAAGTTCCAGGCGATCTTGCCCCTGCGCGGAAAAATTCTCAACGTTGAGAAAGCTCGCTATGAAAAGCTGCTGACCAGCAATGAAATCTTGACCCTGATCACCGCGCTGGGTACCGGCATTGGTCATACGGGCTCAGCCGAGGGCAAGAGCGGTGCTGACGACTTTAATATTGCCAAGTTGCGCTATCACCGGATCATCATCATGACGGACGCGGATGTCGATGGCGCGCACATCCGCACGCTCTTGCTGACCTTCTTCTATCGGCAGATGCCCGAGCTGGTGGAGCGTGGACACATCTATATCGCACAACCCCCTTTGTACAAAGTCAAGGCGGGCAAGGAAGAGCTTTATCTCAAGGACGCTGCGGCGCTTGACGGTTTTCTGATGCGCATTGCGCTCAAGGAGGCCAGCGTTGATACCGGCAAGGGCACCGTTCTTTCTGGCGATACCCTGGCCGAGCTGGCCCGCAAACATCAATTGGCCGAAGCCGTCATCCACAGACTGGGCGGCTTCATGGACCAGGCGGCGCTACGGGCTGTGGCCGATGGGGTGGCGCTCGATCTGGATACCGTGGCGGCAGCGCAGGCAAGTGCGCAGGCCTTGCAGGCGCAGTTGCCAGATGCTGAAGTTGCGGGCGAGTTTGATGTGCGCACCGACAAACCTATTTTGCGCATCAGTCGTCGGCACCACGGCAACATCAAAAGCAGCCTGATCACGCAGGATTTTGTTCACGGCGCCGATTACGCCGCGCTTGCCGAGGCCGCCCAGACTTTTCGTCATTTGCTCGGCCAGGCGGCCGTGGTCATGCGCGGAGAGGGCGAGCGCCGCCGGCATGAGCGGGTGCAGGATTTTCGTCAGGCGATGCAGTGGCTGGTGGCCCAGGCGGAGTCCGGTACTGCTCGGCAGCGGTACAAGGGTTTGGGCGAAATGAACCCCGAGCAGCTGTGGGAAACCACCATGGATCCTGCAGTTCGTCGTTTGCTGCGGGTACAGATCGACGACGCCATCGAAGCCGATCATGTCTTTTCCATGTTGATGGGCGATGAGGTGGAGCCGCGTCGCGATTTTATTGAAACCAACGCGCTACGAGCGGCCAACATCGATGTTTGAGCTTGCCCCTTAGAGTGCTTCGTCAATCAGCTGGCGACTTTTTCTGACAGGGTGGGCCGGCAGCCTGCGAAACACTAGTGCGTCCGGATGCAAAGGGGGATAGTGATGGGTCGAGGACGAAGCTCAGCGCGCAAAGCGCTCAAGCCTGGCGCCGGCGGCAAGCTGATCAATGATGTGAACAAGACCGGCGCGCGCGAGGCGACCCAACTCAACCAGGGACGCCGCACGCCCGTCAGCCGCGGCGATCGACAAGCCTGGCGCGGCGCGGACAATCAATCGCAAAGCCGCAGGGGTGCGGTGCCAGCGTCGGGTGCAGGGCGCAGTCACTGAGCTTGTAGCCAGGCCTTTGACCTCACCAAAAGATTTCGGCGGCCAGAGGCGCGTGATCGGACAGATGCGCCCAGGGTGTGCGCGGCAGCAGCACCGGCCTGTGCAAACGCGCCCCAGCCACATAGATGCGGTCCAGCCTGAGGACCGGTAGCCGTGCTGGGAAGGTTCTTGCGGCTTTGCCATGCGCCTGAACGAAGACCTCTTGCAGGCCGGCGCCCTTTTCGAGCAGGGTGTGAGCACGCCGCCGCCAGTCATTGAAGTCGCCCGCTACGACCACCCGGGCCCCCGCTGGCATATCTTGCGTAACCAAGTGGCAGAGCATGTGCAGCTGTTGGCGGCGATGGGACTCCAGAAGGCCCAGGTGTACGCAGACGGCGTGTATGGGTCCGTCGGGCAGATTGATCACGCAATGCAGCAGACCACGCCGTTCAGGACCGGAGATGGAAACATCGCGGTTCTCTACATGTGAAATTGGAAACTTGGACAGCACGGCGTTGCCGTGGTGGCCTTCGCTGTAGACCGCGTTGCGCCCATAGGCATATTGCGGCCAGATTCGGTCGGCCAGGAACTCGTAGTGGGGTGCGGCCGGGTAGTCGCTATGGCGCAGACCGTGACTGCCGTGACTGCCCGCAACCTCTTGCAAAAAGACCAGATCGGCACCGACGGCGCGCACGGCTTCGCGCAATTCATGCAGCATGAATTTGCGATTAAGGGCAGTAAAGCCCTTGTGAATGTTGACCGTCAGTACCTTGAGCGGCGGCGCGTTTCTATACTGCATGGCTTCACGGGGAGCCCCATCATGTTTGAACTGATCTTTGGCCTGCTCTTGTTTTTGGGCGTTCATTCCACCCGCATCTTCGCAGACCCTTGGCGCACGGCCATGCGCCAGCGGCTGGGCCCGGGGCGCTGGAAGGGGCTTTACACCCTGGTGTCGCTCCTCGGTTTGGGCCTGTTGATCTACGGTTGGGGTCAGGCTCGTCTGGAGCCTGTGGTGCTTTGGCAGGTGCCCCGGTCTCTCAAACACTTGGCCGCCTTGTTGACCTTGGTGGCCTTTGTGTTCTTCGTGGCCGCTTATGTCCCGGGCAACTCGATCAAGGCGCGCCTGCATCACCCCATGGTCTTGGGTACCAAGGCCTGGGCCCTGGCGCACCTCGTGTCCAACAATACCGTGGCCGATCTGGTCTTGTTTGGTGCTTTTCTCGCTTGGTCAACGATGCTTTTTGTGGTTTCGCGTCGGCGCGATCGACTTGTGCAGGCGATGTATCAGCCCGGTCGTTTCGGGCCCACGGTACTGACGGTGGCTTTGGGGGTGCTGTTGTGGGCAGCCTTTGCATTGTGGCTGCACGGGTTTTTGATCGGTGTGCGGCCCTTGGGCTGATCAGCCTCGATGCAGATGTTGCGGCCCCCGATCCTTGCGGCGGGCCATGTGCCGGGCGGTCTCCTCGTCAAACACCTTTTTCTGTTCGGCGTTCAAGACCGCATAAAACGCCTTGGTCGCCTGGTTCCGTTTCTCCATAGCGGCGTCGGCTTGGGCTTGTCTCTGTTGGCGAAGACTTTGCAGGTGCTCTATCCGTTCGGGCGTGCTTAGCGGCATCAGCTCGGCCTGCTGCGCGCGTTGCGCCGCCATGTCGCCACGGACGGGAGGCGCCATCGCCGCAGCGAAGGCTGACCAGGCCGCCTCCTGATCGCTTTGCAGTTGCAATCGTGTTTTGAGGTGCCCCAGGTGATCCTGATGCGGGCGACTGTGCGCGCCCGCGGGGTCAGGTCCGGCGTGGGCGGCGACTGGCGCTGGCCCGGCTTGGGCCCAGAGACTCAGGCTGGTTAGAGACAGGGCCGCGGCGATCCATCCGCGGCTAGTGGTCAGGCTTCTCATGGCGGCGTCTCCCTGCGTGGCAGTGGGTCGGGTTGCTCGGCTTAGCGTACGGCGTAGCCTTCATTGGTGATGGCTTGGGCCAGAAGTGTTCGACTTTGTTCGCTCTGAATTCGAACCTGTTCAAGACTTCGATCGATCTGGACTTGTGCCTGAGGATCGACTTGTTTCACGGCTTGGGTGATGGCGCGCTCGCAATGGCCGCAACTCATGCCCGAGACGATGAACACCTGTTCCATGAGCGTGTCTCCTTGACCCATCCGTCGCTGCGATTGTTTCCCGTCTTTGGCCATGCCTTGGGTGTCGGGCTGTTTCGTGTGTATCCAGATGAAACCGGATGGGCCTCGTCAGCCCGCGCGCGCGTTGACCGCTCGATTATGCTGCGTCTTGATGGTCAGCCTGTCCACGCCTACCCCTGAAGTAACGGATGCGATGAGCCTGGGCATCGAGGGGATGACCTGTGCCTCTTGTTCCACCCGGGTGGAGGGGGCGCTGGGCAGGGTCCCCGGGGTCATGCACGCGCAGGTCAACCTGGCCACCGAGTTGGCCTGGGTGCAGCTGGCCGCAGGTACGGACGCGACGCAGATGCGCTTGCGTTTGGCGCGAGTCGTTCGCGAGGCCGGTTATGGGGTTCGTGCGCCGTTGGCGGCGGATGATGTGTCCACCCATAGACCCTGGGAGGGCTTCGCGCCGGTCGGCGCTGCCCTGGTCCTGGCGCTTCCCTTGGTGGTGCCCATGGCGGCCCAGCTGTTCGGCTGGCACTGGATGCTTCCCTTTGCGTGGCAGTTGGCGCTGGCAACGCCGGTGCAGTTTATTTTGGGGGCGCATTTTTATCGGGCGGCCTGGTATGCGGTTCGTGCCGGTGTCGGCAACATGGATTTGCTGGTGGTCTTGGGCACCACCGCCGCCTGGGGTTTGTCGCTCTGGTCGGGCTTGTCGGCGCGCGAGGCAAGGGAACCCGCACTTTACTTTGAAGCCTCGGCGGTGGTGATTGCGCTGGTCATGCTGGGCAAATGGTTGGAGCAGCGCCTCAAGCGGCAAACGCGATCAGCGATTGCTAAGCTGCACGCGCTCAGGCCGCCGACCGCCCATCTCTTGACCCCCTCGGGAGAAACGCTGGAGGTTCCGGTGGCCGAGTTGATGGTCGGTGATGAGCTGCTGATTTTGCCCGGCGAGCGCGTCCCGGCCGATGGTCGGATTCTGTACGGACAGACTCAGCTCGACGAATCCATGCTTACGGGCGAGCCCATGCCGGTGGCAAAGCGTGTGGGCGATGCAGTGACCGGCGCAAGCATAAACGGCGAGGGGCCGATCCGCATGCAGGTGGGTGCAGTGGGCGCGCAAAGTGTGCTGGCGCGCATCATCGCGATGGTTGAGGATGCGCAAGGCAGCAAGGCGCCGATACAGCGCCTGGTCGACACGGTTTCGGCCGTTTTTGTTCCGGTCGTCGTCGGGCTGGCTGCGCTGACGGCCTTGGGCTGGGTATGGCTCGGCGGCGGGGTCCAGCAGGCGGTGGTTCATGCGGTGGCGGTTCTGGTGATCGCCTGTCCCTGCGCACTCGGCCTGGCCACGCCGGCGGCCATCATCGCCGGAACCGGGGTGGCAGCCCGGCATGGAATTTTGTTCAAGGATGTGCAGGCGCTCGAGGCGCTTCACAAGGCCCGCGCCATCGCCTTCGACAAGACCGGCACGCTCACTGTGGGGCGTCCCCGCCTGACGGTTTTCGAGCCGGTGGCTGGGCAAGAGGAGGGGGCGCTTTTGGGAGTGGCATCGGGCTTACAAAGCGGTAGCGAGCACCCCCTGGCCCGGGCGGTGCTGGCCCGGGCGCAAGAGCAGGGCCTGACTGTGCTGGCGCCCCAGTGGCTTCAAGCCGTCCCTGGCCGCGGCGTGGAGGGGCGGGTGCGCGAGCGAAACTGGCGCCTGGCCAGCATGCGCTGGGCCGGCGAGATGGGGGCGACCGATGCGTCTCTTTCGGAGGGCGTGCGGCAGGCGCGCGCGGCCGGCGCGACGCTATCGGCTCTGTTTGAGGAGGTCGATGGTGGGTGGCGTTTGCGCGCCTGGCTGGGCTTTGCCGATGAGCCTCGACCCGAGGCGGCTGTGGCGCTACAGGCCCTCAGGGGGCGGGGATTGCGGCTGATGATGATTTCGGGCGATAACTGGGGCGCCGCTCAAGCCATGGGGCAGCGCGTGGGACTGTCGGCTGAGGAGGTGGTGGCCGATGTCTTGCCGGGCGACAAGGCGGCCGCGGTGGGGGCGCTCAAATCCTTGGGCGTCGTGGTGATGGTGGGTGATGGCGTTAATGACGCGCCCGCCTTGGCGGCGGCTGATGTGGGCATTGCCATGGGCTCGGGCACGGATGTGGCCATGCATGCAGCCGGGGTGACGCTGATGCGCAACGATCTGTTCCTGATCGCCGCGGCGATAGAGGTCTCAGATCAAACGGTGCGCAAGATTCGGCAGAACCTTTTTTGGGCTTTTGCCTACAACACGGCGGGCATTCCCCTGGCGGCCCTGGGTTACCTCAACCCGATGCTGGCTGGCGCAGCCATGGCGTTCTCGAGCATGAGCGTTATGGCCAACGCCCTGTGGCTGAGGCGGTGGCGGCCCGCCGCCCGCAGCGCTGTGTAGGCGCCGCGCGTCGGAGGCATCTTACTTCCGGGCGGCGCTTCGGCCGAGGCGGCCCGGCAGGGTGCGCACCTAGGATGCGGGGGTGACAGACGGTGGCGATAGGCCGCACCAACAGAGCTCGGCAAGAGCGCCCCTAGGCGACTTCGACCGCGCACAACGGAGACAGATTCATGCCATTTTTACCCGTGTTTGCGCCTGGTGGCGCGGATGAAGCGCGCCTCTTTGCTCAGCCCATCCGGGCCAGAGGTCGGGGTTATTCTCTTCAGAGCCAGCAGCAGCGGCGTCGCTGGCGCGCCCGCGCTGCCGGCCTGGTTCTTCTGCATCGTTTGCAGGCCCGCGTATCGCAAGCGGCCCCGCAGGCGGGCATGAGAGAGCGCGCGGCGCAGATGATCGCCTTGACCGCCAGGCTTTGGCTGGCCTAGGGGCTGCCTGAAAGACTGTTTTCACGGTTTGAGGCCTGGTTCTGCCGG
Organism: Betaproteobacteria bacterium; assembly: GCA_016868205.1. GTDB lineage: Bacteria > Pseudomonadota > Gammaproteobacteria > Burkholderiales > Burkholderiaceae_C > Polaromonas. The sequence goes on along the minus strand of VGHR01000006.1, from coordinate 31,041 downwards.
AAAACCCTAATAAGCCCGTGCGGTGGATCGGGACATGATTGGTCTTTCCCCAATGCTCCAGGAGTGTCAAGCATGAAGCTGCAAGTCAACGGAAAAGTTCGTGAGCTCGATGTTGAGCCCGATATGCCTCTCTTGTGGGCGCTGCGCGATGAGCTCGATGAAAAAGGCCCGAAGTTCGGTTGCGGTATTGCACAGTGCGGCGCCTGCACGGTCTTGCTCAACGGCGAGCCGGTGCGCTCATGTTCCTACCCGGTTTCGGCCGCCAGCGGCCAGAAGGTGGTGACCATCGAAGGGCTGGCCAACAAGGATAAGCTTCATCCGGTGCAGCAAGCCTGGATTGATCATCAGGTTCCGCAATGCGGTTATTGCCAGGGCGGACAGATTCTGGCGGCCGTGGCTCTGCTCAAGAGAAAGCCCAAGCCCACGGATCAGGACATTGATGCGGCCATGACCAACATTTGCCGCTGCGGAACCTACGCGCGGGTACGCAAGGCCATCCATGCGGTCGCGGCGAAGGGGGTGCGTGTATGAGTTCCACCGATCAAGGCGTGCGCCAGCCCGACAGGCGTCTGTTTCTCAAGACCTCGGCCACCGCCGCGGCTGGATTGAGTTTGGGCTTTTACCTGCCCGGGCGCAGCGATGCTAACAACGCGCCCCGGCTCAACGCCTGGGTGGAAGTGCGACCCGATGAGACGGTGATCATCCGCTATGCGCGCGCCGAAATGGGTCAGGGCAGTCGCACTTCGGCGCCCATGCTGGTGGCCGAAGAGCTCGACGCCGACTGGGGCCGCGTGCGGGTGGAGTACGCCACCGCCCACGAGAATCTGGCCTCCAAGCGCGCCTATGGCGACATGGCAGCCGTCGGCAGCCGAACCATCCGGCAGTCGCAGGACTATTTGCGCAAGGCCGGCGCCACCGCGCGCCACATGCTCGTGGCGGCGGCGGCTCAGCAGTGGGGCGTGCCGGCCGGCGAGTGCACCACCGCCAAGGGGCGGGTGATGCACGCGGCCAGCAAGCGCTCCGTTACCTACGGCAAGATCGCTCAGGCCGCGGCCAAGATGGAGGCGCCCAAGGAGGTCACGCTCAAGGACCCCAAGAACTGGACCCTGGTCGGTAAATCGATTGCCCGGGTCGATATCCCCGATATCGTGACTGGGCGTATTCGGTATGGCATCGACGCGCAGGTGCCGGGCATGCTGCATGCGGCCGTGGCGGCTTGCCCGGTGTTCAACGGCAAGGTCCGCACCATGGATGCCTCCAAGGTGCAAAACCGGCGCGGGATTGTTCAGGTGCTCAACTTGGGCGAATTTGTGGCGGTGGTGGCCGACAACTACTGGCGCGCCAAAGAGGCCTTGCGGGAGGTGGCCATTGACTGGGATGTCGGGGCCCATGGCGGTTTGAGCAGTGCGGCCATCATGGAGCACTTCAAGGGCGGCTTTGATCAGGCTGAGCTGGCGGTGGCGCGCAACGACGGAAACACGGGCGATGCCCTGTCAAAAGCCGCTCGGGTGTTCGAGGCTGAGTACTACACCCCGTACCTGGCCCATGCCACCATGGAGCCGCTGGTGTGCACCGCATGGCTTAAGCCCGACAGCCTGGAGATCTGGACCTCGACGCAGAATCCGGAGTCGACGCTGGCCACGGCTGCGCGTACCGCAGGTATTGATCAGTCCAAGGTGCTGGTCCATCCGATGCAGTTGGGCGGCGGCCTGGGTCGCAAGAGTCCCCAGGACTTCACCCGTCAGGCGGTGATGATCGCCAAAGAAATGCCGGGCAAGCCGATCAAGATGGTCTGGAGCCGCGAAGAAGACATACAGCACGACTTGTATCGACCCGCCAGCCTGGTGCGATTTAAGGCCGCGCTCAATGCGCAGGGCACCATCGATGCGCTGCATATCCGTGTCTCGGCGCCCTCCATTTTGGCGACCTTGCTGCGGCTGCCCCTGCCGCGCGGCGTGGACGGGCAGGCCGTGGCCAGCTTCAACGACCACCCGTATGACATCCCCAACACCTTGGTCGACTATGCGCAGCGCAACACCAATGTGCCCGTGGGCTTTTGGCGTACGGTGGGGCATTCGCAAAATCCGTATATGCGCGAATGCTTCATCGACGAGTTGGCTGCGGCCGCCGGCAAGGACCCGCTGGCTTTTCGTTTGAGCATGCTCGGCGGCAAACATCCGCGAGACCGCTCCATTCTGGAGGCGGTGGCCAAGGCCGCGGGGTGGGGCAAGCCCATGCCGGCGGGTGTTTTCAGGGGCATCGCCGAGACCGAGGGCTACGGCAGTTACACCGCTTGTGTCTGCGAAGTCTCCGTCAACGCGCGTGGCGAGGTCAAGATCCACCGGGTGGTGATGGGCATTGACTGCGGCTATGCCGTCAATCCGGACAACATCGAAGCGCAGCTGCAAGGCAGTGCGGTGCATGGCCTGAGCGCCATTTTCTGGGGCGAGATGACCGTCAAGGAAGGCCGCATCGAGCAGTCCAATTTCCATGATTACCGTCTGATGCGTCTCAATGAGATGCCCAAGGTGGAAACCGTGATTGCCACCACGGGAGGCTTCTGGGGGGGTGTTGGTGAACCCGCGATGGCACCTTTGCCGCCGGCCCTGGTCAATGCGATCTCGGCGGCCACGGGCAAGCGTTACCGCTCCTTGCCCTTGAAGAATCATGGGCTGAGCCTGGCGCGCGCATGATCAAGCGGGCCGCGTCCTTCGGGGCGCTGGCCTTGGCGGCCGCGCTGGCTGCAGCTTCGGCTCAGGCGCAAACGCTGGCGTTGTCGGCCAGCGCCGAGCGAGGTCGGGCGCTCTTGGCAAACCGGGTGGAGTCGGGCTGTATCTTGTGTCATGCGCTGCCGGGATTTGCCCAGGGCGGTGAGCTCGGGCCGTCGCTGGTGGCCATTGCACAGCGCAGTTCTGCGCAGGAGCTCAGGCGGCGGATTGCCGACGCCCGCCTTTTCAATCCTCAGACCATCATGCCGCCTTACCTGAGCACGGAGGAGCTGCAGGCCGTGGCGCCAGCCTATCGCGGTCGCACCGCCCTGAGTCCGCAAGGCCTCGAGGACATCGTGGCTTATCTGATGGCCCCGGCGCGCTGATCGGGCCTTACCCGACACTCAAGGTATGGGACCACTTGCCAGCAGTTCCCGGTCGGGCAGAGGCCTCGGTCGCCGCGCGCTTTGCCAGGGCGCCCTGGTGGGTTGGGCCTGGGCCACCGGCGCTCAGGCGCAGAGCATGTTTTCGGGCACCTTGCTGAGCCTGTCGCAGATGCTCGACCCCTTGGTGCGAGGCCGGCCTTTGAGCGAAAGTGGACTGCGCCTGGAACTGCCTGTCCTGGCGGACAACGGTTTGTTGGTTCCGGTGCGTGTGGTGGTGGACAGTCCAATGACCGAGTCTGATCATGTCACGCACCTGTATTTGCTCTCGCAGCGCAATCCGGTGACGCAGATGGCTGTTTTTCATTTGGGGCCCTGGTCAGGCCGGGCCGAGGTGGCGACGCGGTTACGACTGGCGGGCTCGCAAAAGGTGGTGGCGCTGGCGCGTATGTCCGATGACACCTATCGCTGGCGACAGGCCGAGGTCATCGTGACCGAATCGGCCTGTGTCGATGGCAGTTGAATCATGACCCAGGCGCGTCTGCTCTTGCCGCAGCGAGTGGCCCCGGGCGAGGTTGTCAAGGCCCGACTCCTGGTGGCCCACCCGATGGAGACCGGCTACTTGCAGGACCTGGCCGGTAAAACCATACCTCGCAACATCATTCGCGAGCTAAGCTGTGAGTACGGGGGGCGGCAAGTCTTCCGGGTGGAGCCTTCGTCGGGTATCGCGGGCAATCCTTTGTTTGAGTTCTGCTTTCGCGCTCAGTTCAGCGGGGAGCTTCTTGTCCGCTGGGTCGACGATGAGGGGCGGGTGGGTCAATTGCGGCAGTCCTTGCGGGTCCAGCCCGCCGCTTGAACGGGTCGTTCGCGGGCGTATGCATCCAGGTCAGTCCCTTGCCCGCATGCGTTCTTCGCTGTGCGCTCTGTGGCTTTTGCTTCTACCTCTGCTGGTCGTCGCGCAGCAGCGTGTCTTGCCCTTGGATCAGTTGCGTTCAGGCCTGCACTTTGCCGGCAGCGATGTGCGAGCCCTGCAGGCCGACGAGTTTGGCAATCCGGGTCAGCTCGCTCTGCAGCGCGGCGAGCAACGCTGGTCGGAGGCGGTAGGCCCTGCGAGCAAGAGCTGCTTTCAGTGTCATGGCGGCGTGGCCCAGAGTATGCGCGGTGTGGCCGCACGCTACCCGGCGGTGGATGCGCGCAGCGGTCGCCTGCTTAATCTGGAGGATCGGATTGCACAGTGCCGCCAGGTGCATCAGCAGGGCCCTGCGCTGGTCTTGGAGTCGGAGGATTTGCTGGCCTTGAGCCTGTATGTCACCCGCGCTTCGGCCGGTTTGCCGTTGCGGGTCGAGGTCTCCGGGCCGGCCCGCGCGCATCTTCTTGAGGGCGAGCGTCTTTTCATGCAGCGGCGCGGACAGCTCAATTTAGCCTGTACCCATTGTCATGACCAGAACCAGGGGCGCCGGTTTTACACCGATGCGCTCAGCCAAGGCCAGCCCAATGCGTACCCGCTCTACCGCCTGGAGTGGCAAAAACTCGGCTCGCTCGAGCGGCGCTTGCGCAGCTGCCTGGTGGGCGTGCGGGCCGAGCTTCCCGATTGGGGGGCCCTTGAGATGCGTCAGCTGGCGCTGTATCTGGGCTGGCGCGGCGCGGGCCTGCCGGTGGAGGCCCCCGCCGTGCGCAGGTAAATGGGACGGCAGAGCGCCCAGACCGGGGTTTACATGCGCTCGAAGATGGCCGCAATCCCTTGGCCACCACCGATGCACATGGTCACCAGGGCGTAGCGGCCTTGAATGCGCTGCAGCTCGTGCAGGGCCTTGACCGTAATCAGCGCGCCGGTAGCCCCAATGGGGTGGCCCAGCGAGATGCCCGAGCCGTTGGGGTTAACCTTGGCCGGGTCCAGGCCAAGCTCTTGGGTGACGGCACAGGCTTGGGCCGCGAAAGCTTCGTTGGCCTCGATCACATCAAGGTCGGAGGTCTTCAACCCGGTTTTCTTCAGTGCTGCCTGCGTCGCCGAGATCGGCCCCACCCCCATGTACTTGGGGTCAAGCCCGGTGTGGGCGTAGCCGACCAGGCGGGCCATGGGCTTGGCGCCGCGCGCCCGGGCGGCGCCGGCTTCCATCAGCACCAGGGCCGCAGCCGCGTCGTTGATGCCGGAGGCATTGCCCGCCGTGACCGTGCCGTTTTCCTTGAGGAAGACGGGCTTGAGCTTGATGAAGTCCTCGGCCTTGGCCTGGCTGCGGAAATGCTCGTCGGTGTCATAGGCCCCCTCGCCTTTCTTGCTTTTGAGCATGACGGGCACGATCTGGTCCTTGAAATAGCCGGCCAGGGTGGCCCGCTCGGCGCGCTGATGGCTCTGCAGGGCCAGTGCATCCTGCATGTCGCGGCTGATGCGGTAGCGGGCCGCGACATTCTCTGCGGTTACCCCCATGTGGATGGCGTGGAAAGGATCGTGCAGGGCGCCCACCATCATGTCGACCAGCTTGGCATCGCCCATACGCGTGCCCCAGCGCTGGCTGGGGTTGATGAAGGGGCCGCGGCTCATGTTTTCAGCTCCGCCGCCAATCGCAATTTCACACTCGCCGAGCAAGATCGCCTGGCTGGCCGAGACGATCGCCTGCAAGCCCGAGCCGCAGAGGCGGTTGACATTCATGGCCGGGGTGCTTTCGGCGCACCCCCCGTTGATCGCCGCCACCCGCGAAAGATACATGTCCTTCGGTTCGGTGTTGACCACATGGCCAAACACCACATGGCCCACATCTTTGCCTTCGACATGCGCCCGGGCCAGGGATTCACGCACCACCAGAGCCGCCAGCTCGGTGGGAGGTATGTCCTTAAGGCTGCCGCCAAAGGTTCCGATCGCGGTACGCACACCGCTGACAACAACGACTTCACGACTCATGTCCACTCCCATGTTGTGATTGCACCGTATGCAGGAACCTGGCACCCCAGACGGACTCGGCACCCGATGTCCGGCGCATACTGCGAAGGACGATCATACAATTGCTTGTTTTTTCGGCATCGGTTCGCCGGGACTTCCGGTCTCGGTCCGGCCGCTGTCCCGATCGCCCAGAGCCCATGATTGCTTACACCCATCCGCAGGAATTCGATGTCATCGTCGTTGGGGGCGGCCATGCCGGCACAGAGGCGGCCTTGGCCGCCGCCCGCATGGGTTGCAAGACCCTGCTGCTGACCCACAATATCGAGACCCTGGGTCAGATGAGCTGCAATCCGTCGATTGGCGGCATTGGTAAGGGGCATCTGGTCAAGGAGGTCGATGCGATGGGCGGGGCCATGGCCCTGGCCACCGATGAGGCCGGCATTCAGTTTCGTATCCTCAATTCAAGCAAGGGACCCGCCGTCCGAGCCACCCGCGCGCAGGCCGATCGGGTGCTCTACAAGGCCGCCATACGCCGGCGTCTGGAAAATCAGCCCGGGCTATGGCTTTTCCAGCAAGCCGTTGATGACCTGATCATCGAGGGTGAGCGCGTGACGGGCGCCGTCACGCAAGTGGGCGTTCGCTTCAGAGCGCGCGCCGTGGTGTTGACGGCGGGCACTTTTCTGGACGGAAAGATCCATGTCGGGCTCAATCATTACGCCGCCGGCCGCGCTGGGGACCCGCCCGCTGTTTCGCTCAGTGCCCGCCTCAAAGAACTCAAGCTGCCGCAAGGGCGACTCAAGACGGGCACGCCCCCTCGGCTTGATGGCCGGACGATCGACTTTTCCAGGTGCCTGCGTCAGCCGGGCGATGGCATGGAGGGCGGCGAGGGCAGCACCGTTCCGGTGTTCAGCTTCATGGGTCATGGGGTGGCCCACCCCCAGCAACTGGCTTGCTGGATCACCCACACCAATGCCCGCACGCACGAGATCATTCGCTCGGGCTTTGACCGCAGTCCGATGTTCACCGGCAAAATTGACGGCGTCGGGCCGCGTTACTGCCCCAGCGTCGAGGACAAGATCAACCGCTTTGCCGACAAGGAAAGCCATCAGATCTTTCTGGAACCCGAGGGGCTCAGTACCCACGAGTTTTATCCCAATGGAATTTCCACCAGCCTGCCTTTCGACATTCAGCACCAGATGGTGCGATCGATGGCCGGCCTGGAAGACGCCCATATCCTGAGGCCGGGCTATGCGATCGAGTACGACTACTTCGATCCGCGATCGCTCAAGGCCAGCTTTGAGACCCGGCCCATATCGGGATTGTTCTTTGCGGGACAGATCAACGGAACCACCGGTTATGAAGAGGCGGCCACGCAAGGTCTTTTTGCAGGGATCAATGCCGCTCTACAGTGCCAGGGCAAGGCGCCTTGGCTGCCGCGTCGCGACGAGGCGTATCTTGGGGTGCTGGTCGACGATTTGATCACCAAGGGTGTGACCGAGCCCTACCGCATGTTCACCAGCCGGGCCGAGTACCGATTGATGCTGCGCGAAGACAATGCCGACATGCGTCTTACGGAACAGGCGCGTCAACTCGGCCTCATTGACGATGACCGCTGGGACCGTTTCAGCCGCAAGCGCGATGCGATTGGTCGCGAAACGCAGCGCCTGCACAAGCGCTGGGTGCATCCCTCCGGCCTGTCCCCGGCCGAATCTGAGCGCGTGCTGGGACAGGGGATCGAGCGCGAGTACCGACTGATGGACCTGCTGCGGCGCCCCGGGGTCAGCTACGAGGCGCTGATGTCGCTGGACGGGCAGGCCTATGCCGATCCATCGCTTTTCGAGGCCCAGGATGACGCAGCGTTGCGGGCTTCGGTGATCGAGCAAATCGAAATTTCGGCCAAGTATGCCGGCTACATCGACCTGCAAAAGACCGAGGTTGAGAGGGCAGCTCATTATGAAAACCTCAAACTGCCGGCCGAACTTGACTACATGCAAGTGCCGGCGCTGAGCATCGAAGTGCGCCAGAAGTTGGCCCGGCATCGCCCCGAAACCTTGGGCCAGGCTTCGCGCATGTCGGGTATCACTCCGGCCGCCATTTCCCTGCTTTTGGTGCATCTGAAAAAAGGCCTCTGGAAGCACCAAGAGAAGGCCCCCGTATGAGTCCTGAGGTGCTGCGCCCGGCGCTTGAGGCCGGGCTGGCGGATCTGCGACTGCCCCTGGATGAAGATCGGCGCATTGCTTTGCTGCAGCATCTGGCCCTGGTCGCCAAATGGAACCGGGTCTACAACCTGACCGCCCTGCGGGAACCGCAGCAGATGCTGACCCAGCATTTGCTCGATTGTCTGGCCGCTGTCGTGCCGCTCAAGCGGTACCTTCAGGAGCGCGGCGGGCAGCTGCGCCTGCTCGATGTCGGCTCGGGTGCGGGCTTCCCGGGGGTGGTTTGGGCCATTGCCTGCGGCCCGGCCCTGTCGGTGGTTTGTGTGGACGCGGTTGCGAAAAAGGCCGCCTTCGTGTCGCAGGTCGTGGCCGAGCTGGGTTTGGACAATTTGCGCAGTCTCCATGCGCGGGCGGAGCTTCTGCCGGGCCCGTGCGACTTGATCGCTTCGCGGGCTTTCGCCACCTTGGGTGATTTTGTGCAGTGCACCCGGCAGGCGCTGGCCCCCGCAGGGGTGTGGCTGGCGATGAAGGGCCGCCCCCCTCATGATGAGCGCCTGGCTTTGCCGACCGATATCGAGGTGTTCGATGAGGAGACCCTTGTGGTCCCGGGGCTGGCGGCTCAGCGCTGCCTGGTCTGGTTGCGTCCGAAGGTCGCGTTCTAAAGCGACACTCCGCGGGGGTTGTTTCACGTGAAACAGGCGCGGCGCTTGCGGGCGCGGGCGATTTGGGCAGCTTGTACGAGGCCCCCCCGCGACCTGGGCCACCCGGAACCGTCTGTTAGGCGGGTGTATCAGGCGGGTGGGTCGGGGGCCCTTGCTCCGCGGGGCGCGGCTTTTGCAGGGCCCGGGGCGCCCAGGCCGATTCCCTGTGTTCCACGTGAAACGACGAGGTCCTTCGGCCCGTTCCCAGGCTTTGCTTGCGGGCCCAGCTAGTACACTGGTTGCCTTTCTCTCTTGAGGTAGTCATGCTGGGCTCCTTTGCTGGCATCGCCGATTTCGGCGCTTTTGTGCTCACCGTCATCGTGTTTCTGGCCATTCCCGGCCCCGGCAACCTTGCCCTGGTCACCTCGACGGCCAAGGGGCGCATGGCTGGCGGGTTGGCGGCCACCTTTGGGGTGATTGCTGGCGACCAGGTGCTGCTGTGGGCCGCCGTGGCCGGTGTGGCCGCCGTGCTCACGGCCTCGCCAGCGGCCTTTGGGCTGATTCAATGGGCTGGGGCCGCCTATCTGGCCTGGTTGGGCTTTCGGATGATTACCGTCAAGCCCGGGGATGGGCCCATCCTTGAAATCCGTGCGGGCCAATACTTCCGGCAGGCTTTGCTAATCACGCTGCTCAATCCCAAGGCCATCATGTTCTACATGGCCTTTTTCCCTCTTTTTGTTGACCCCGCGCAACACCAGGGGCTGCTCACTTTTGCGGTCATGGCGGCCACGATTGCCACCCTGACCTTTCTATACGGCTTGGCGGCTACGCTGTTGACCTTGCATTTGACCGACCGGCTGCGCGCCAGTCCTTGGGTTAAAACCGCGTTGGAAAAATTTGCGGGTATCCTCCTGATCGGTTTTGGATTCAAACTGGTCCTTTCCCGCTAACCGACAAGCGTGTCTATGCCCAAGATTTTTTGTGTTGCCAACCAGAAGGGTGGGGTCGGCAAGACCACCACCACCGTTAACCTGGCTGCCGGCCTGGCGCAACTGGGCCAGCGCGTTCTGCTGATCGACCTGGATCCACAGGGCAATGCGACCATGGGTTCGGGCGTTGACAAGCGCGAGCTGGAAACCTCTGTCTACGATGTGTTGCTGGAGTCGGCGGACATTGCCCAGGCGCGGCAGCGGCCCCAGAAGTTGATAGAGGCCGGCTGTGCTTACGATGTGCTGGGTGCCAATCGCGAACTGGCGGGGGCCGAAGTCGAGTTGGTCGATCTGGAGCGCCGGGAGAAGCGCTTGCGGGCGGCTATCGTTGCCGTGCAGGCCGAGTACGACTTCATCCTGATCGACTGCCCGCCTTCTCTGTCCATGCTCACCCTCAATGGTCTGTGCGCATCGCATGGGGTGGTGGTGCCGATGCAGTGCGAGTACTTTGCCCTCGAGGGACTAACCGATCTGGTCAACACCATCCGACAGGTCCACGGCAATCTCAACCCTGAGCTCAAAATCATCGGCCTGTTGCGCGTTATGTTTGACCCCCGAATCACGCTGCAGCAGCAGGTGAGTGATCAGCTCAAAGAGCATTTCGGGGACAAGGTGTTCGACACGCTCATCCCGCGCAATGTGCGATTGGCTGAAGCCCCGAGCTACGGCCTGCCGGGCTTGGCTTTTGACCCCGCATCTAAGGGGGCGCAGGCCTTTGTGGCCTTTGCCCAGGAGATGGTGGACCGCTCGCGGCGCTGGGCCATTTAATTATTATTTACAGAACAAGCAGGGGTGCTCTGCGTACAGGGTGCTCCTCGGAGAAATGCAACTATGGCGATCAAGAAACCTAAAGGCCTGGGCAGGGGACTGAGCGCTTTGCTCGGGCCTGCCGTGACTTCCCCCGAGGAAGGGGGCGCCAGTGCGGGGCTGCCCGCCTCCTTGCGCCTCGATGACATGGTGCCGGGCCAATACCAGCCCCGCACCCGAATGGATGAGGGCGCTCTTTACGAGTTGGCTGAATCCATCAAGCTGCAGGGCATCATGTCACCCATCCTGGTGCGCAGGCTCAAGCAGGGCGATGCAGCAGGAAAGTACGAGATCATCGCCGGCGAGCGGCGTTTTCGGGCGGCGCGCCTGGCGGGCTTAGACACCGTCCCCGTGCTGGTGCGCGATGTGCCCGATGAGGCGGCAGCTGCCATGGCGCTGATTGAGAACATGCAGCGCGAAGACCTCAACCCGCTGGAGGAGGCGCAGGGCCTGCAACGCCTCATCCGCGAATTCGGCATGACGCACGAAGCGGCCGCACAGTCCGTGGGCCGTTCACGAAGCGCAGCTTCCAACTTGCTGCGACTGCTTAACCTGGCCGACCCCGTGCAAACCATGCTCATGGCGGGCGATATTGACATGGGTCACGCCCGCGCCTTGCTCTCGCTCGAGCGCGCTACGCAGATCACCGCGGCCAATCAAATCAGTGCGCGCAAGCTTTCGGTGCGTGAGGCTGAAAGCCTGGTCAAGAAGCTGGCTGCTGAGTTTTCCCTCAAGCCCCCCAAAGTGGGCAAGGAAAAGTCCCGTGATGTGCGTCGCGTCGAGGAGGAGTTGGCCGACCTGCTGACGACGGAGGTGGAGGTGCGCATCAAAAAGCAGATCAAGCGTGCCGGTCGCGTTGAGGACACCGGTGAGCTGGCCATCGCTTTTTCTTCGCTGGAACAGCTCAACGCGCTGATTGATCGTTTGCGTTCGACTGCATATTGACCTCGCTGTTCTCTGGGCGCGGGATCGGGACAATCGCCGTCGCAGGCCCTTTGAGCTTGATCGTGTACTTCCCGGTGTCGTCGTAAGGCAGGGTCGCCTCGACCTCGGCAATGTGGGTGATCGCTGCGACTGGAGCGACCTGATAGGCTGCGATGAACTTCAGCTTCGAGATGTGCTTTGCATTGATCCGAACGGCAAACCAGCAGTTCTCGTTCAGAAAGCGTTGCTTTCGTTGCATGTGGCTGGTTGGCCGACCTAATGGGCTTTGTGGTTCACTGCGAGATCGTCGAAGAGGCTACGGCAGACTGACCCCGGTGGTTCTATTTTGGGCTATTATGGGCCATAATAGAACCTTAAGGGAGGTTCGTATGGCTATCAATGTCAAACTGCCCGAAGCCTTGGTTGAGACCGCCAAGCGCTACGGCACCATCGAGCACCGCTCGGTGCCCAAGCAAATCGAATACTGGTCTCAGATCGGCAAGATCGCCGCAGAAAACCCCGATCTGCCATTCAGCGTCATCCGCGACATCCTGATCGCCGACCAGGAAGAGCCTATGGGTGAGTACCAGTTCGGCTGATGCGCGTCCTTGTCACTCCGACCTTCGAGCGCACCGTTAAAAAGCTGCACAAGCAGCAAAAAGCCGCGCTTGACGATGCAGTTCGAGCCATCGTCGGCCAGCCGGAAGCCGGCGAAACCAAAGTCGGCGATCTGGCTGGCGTGCGGGTTTACAAGTTTCGCATGGGCAACTTGCTGTGCCTCCTTGCCTACCGCGTTCTGGATGAGAACATGCTCAAGTTGCTGATGGTGGGTCCGCACGAGAATTTCTACCGCGACCTCAAACACACCGAGCCTTGACACTGTTGAAGCCTATCCAAAACTGAGCCACTTTCCGGTCTGTTCATGTTGAAATCGAAGCCACATTGATTACTCCAGAGCGACCTACATAAAAAATCAGCAGGGCAGCGGGCGTGGTGTTTGGTATGAACTTAAGTGATGGGATTAAGACTGATCGCCTCGAGACCCTCGCTGCAGGTCAGCTGATCTGGATGTTGCCGGTTTTGATCACCGGAGCCCAGACGCGCAGCTCTTTCTGGATGAATTCAACAAACTTGTCCGATCCGAGGGGCGTCAGCGCCATGCCGAAGATGGGGTCGGCCAGTCGTGTCTTGATGGCCGGTTCGGCCAGGATGGACAGGATTTCGCGCTCCAGACGCTGGGTGATGGCCGCCGGGGTGGCCGCTGGCGCTGAAATCCCGACCCAAGAGACGGCCTGCACATTGGGCGCCACCTCAGAAAGCGCCGGGACATCCGGATACAGCGGCATGCGCTTCTCGCTGGTCACCGCCAGGATGCGCAGCTTGCCGGCGGCCACCAGCGAGGCGGCGCTGGAGGTCATGACCATATCCAGTCGCCCGCCGAGCAGATCGGTCATCGCCTGCGAGGGGCCCTTGTAGGCCACATGCACCATATCGAGTTTGAGGGCCTGCTTGAGCATCTCGCCGGCCAGAAAGCCCGAGGTACCCACGCCCGCCGATGAGTAGTTGACACTGCCGGGCTTGGCCCGAACCGTGGCCAGGAACTCCTGAACCGTCTTGGCCGGGTGCTCGGTGCGCACCACCATGTACTGGGGGAACACGCCGACCAGCGCGATGTGTTTGAAGTCCTTGAGCGGGTCGTAGCCCAGCTTGTTATAGAGCAGCGAGCCGGGGGCGATCGAGGAGTTGTAAGTGGCCACCAGCGTGTGCCCATCGGCCGGCGCCCGTGCGGCCTGTTCGGTGCCCAGCGTGGAGCCAGCCCCCGGCCGGTTGTCCACCACGATGGCCTGCTTGAGGTTGTCGCTGAGTCGATCCAGCACCACCCGCAAGGCGTTCTCGGACGAGGTGCCCGGCGTGAAGGGCATGATCAGCTTGATGGCTTGGGTGGGATAGGTCTGGCTCCAGGCCTTAGGCAGGCAGGCCAGGGCGCCTAGCCCCATCAGTGCGTTACGGCGGTGCAGTTTCATGGTGTTGTCCTTCAAGTGGGAATAGGGAGCGTCAAGTCTTGCAAATCGCGGGCCATCAAGAACGCAGGCGGGCGAGCCGGGCCTGCAGATGCAGGTGCACCCAGTGGGCCGCTTTGAGCGTACGGGCATCATCATCGATGCGCCCTACCACTTGCAGGGCTAGGGGCAACCCGCAGGGGCCATAGCCCCCGGTGACCGAGATGGCCGGGCCGTGCATCAGCGTCCACACCTGGTTCATGGAGGTGTCGCCTGAATAGTCTTGCCCCCTGGGGGCCTCGCCTGTGGCTGCGGGCACCACAAGGGCATCGCAATCGCCCAGCACATCGGGAAACATCTGACGGCACCGCCGGGCCAGAGTCTGGGCCTGCTGGTACTGCTCGCCCGTCACTTCCAAGCCTTTAAGGGTGCGCTCGAGCAGGGCCGGCCGAATCAGCCCCGACTGGCGCTCGAGCACATCGGCGAAGCCACGGCTCATCTCAAAATGCACCACTGTGGTGTGCGCCTGCAGCAGGCCCTTGAAGGCCTCGGGCAGCACGATCTCGCGCACCCGCGCGCCGGCGGCGCTGAGCGTGCGGCCGCTGTCCTCAAAAGCGGCCCGCATCGCCTCGTCGGTGCGCTCCCACTCCCAGGTGCGGCACAGCCCGAGGGTGGGCGCGCGGGCCAGCAGGGCCGGATCCTCGGGCAGTCTGAGCGCCGGGTAGCGCGCCATCTCGGCCGCAAAGAAGGCCACATCGCGCACATCGCGCGCCACCAGACCGACCGTGTCGCAGGAGTCGGCGTTGGCCCAAACGCCGCGGCGCGGCATGAGGTTGTAACTGGGCTTGTAGCCGGTCACGCCGCAATAGCCAGACGGCCGGATGGTCGAGCCCATGGTCTGCGTGCCGGTTGCAAAGCTCACCATCTGTGCGGCCACCGCCGCGGCTGAGCCGGAGGACGATCCACCCGGGGTGTGATCCAGATGGAGCGGATTGCGGGTGCCGTTGGTCGGGAAGGTGGCCAGCTCGGTGGTCACAGTCTTGCCCAGCATCACCGCGCCGGTGCGCCTGAGAGTGGCAATCACGGCCGCGTCCTGAACCGGCTGATGGCCCGCAAAAGCACGCGAGCCGCCTTCGGTGGGCATATCGAAGGTGTCGAACACATCCTTGATGCCCAGTGTCAGTCCGTGCATGGCGCCCTGTATGGCCTGCCGGTCGAGCTCGCGCGCTCGCTGGAGGGAGCCCTCGCGATTGATGTGGGCAAAAGCCCGTACTTCGGGCTCGCGCGCATCAATTCTTTCCAGGCAGGCGGCCACATAGTGCTCGGCGCTCAGGCTGCGGTTTTGCAGCGCCCGGGCGGCGTCAAACGCGGTTTCTTTGTGCCAGGCCATGCCGGGGGCTCAGCCTCGCATCAAGGCTTCGATGTCATCGGCCTGCACCGGCACACCGCGGGTGAGCAACTCGCAGCCGCCTGGGGTCACCAGGGCATCGTCCTCGATACGGATGCCGGTGTTCCAGAACTCCCGCGGTACGCCTTTGGCCGGTCGCACATACAGCCCGGGCTCGAGGGTCAGCACCATCCCTGGCCTGAGGACCCGGCTTGGTCGTCGCATCACGCGTTCACCGGTGGCGTCAACCTCTTCGCGAGCGCGAGTTCGAGGCTCCGTGTAGTCGCCGCAGTCGTGTACATCCATGCCCAGCCAGTGGCCGGTGCGATGCATGTAGAACTGTCGGTAGGCGCCCGACGCAATGACATCGTCCGGTCGCCCGTGTTGTTTCTTGTTGAGCAGGCCCACCTCAAGCATGCCCTCGGCCAGAACACGCACGGCCGCCTGGTGCGGATCCAGAAAGCGCCGGCCTGGGCGGGTGGCGGCAATGGCGGCTTCTTGCGCGGCCAGCACGAGGTCGTAAAGCTGTCGTTGCGCTGGCGTGAAGCGGCCATCGGCCGGGAAGGTGCGGGTGATATCGCTGGCGTAGCCGTCGAGCTCGCAGCCGGCATCGATCAGGCACAGTTCGCCGGCCTTCAGGCGCGCGGCACCGGCGCGGTAATGCAGCACGCAGGCATTGGCACCGGCCGCGACGATGCTGGTGTAGGCTGGAAACTGCGAGCCCTGGCGCCGAAACTCGTGCAGCAGTTCAGCGTCAAGGTGGTATTCGCGTGCATCCAGGCCCGCGCGCAGCATGGCGGCCGAGGTTTGCATCGCTCGCACATGGGCCTGCGCGGCGATACGGCCGGCGCGCCGCATGATGCCGATCTCATGCCGGTCCTTGATCAGGCGCATCTCGTCCAGCAGTTTGCACAGATCGTGCTGGCTGCCAGGGCACTCTACCCCGAGTCGTACGCGTGCGCGCAGCTTGCCCAGCCAGCCATCGATCTGCGACTCCAGTGCGGCATGGGTGGCGAAGGGAAACCACACGGCCGGCTGATTGGCCAGCAGTTTGGGCATGACTTCATCGAGCTCTTCGATGCTGTGCGCCGCATCGACTCCAAGGGCCATCGGTGCCGCCTTGGGGCCCAGACGAATGCCATCCCAGATTTCGCGCTCAAGGTTGCGCGGCCGGCACAGCAGCGTGGTGTGGCCGCTGGCGTCGATGGCCAGCCAGGCCTCGGGTTCGTCGAAGCCGCTGAGGTAGTGAAAGTAGCTGTCGTGCCGGTAGGGATAGTGACTGTCGCGATTGCGCGCGACCTCGGGGGCGGTGGGCAGGAGGGCGATGCCCCCGCCGGCGGCGCGCAGGGCGCGGGCCAGAGCGGCGCGACGACGCGGGTAGGGTGCGGCTGCTTTCGCGGGGCGGTGACCTGGGGCGCTCATTCAAACTCCTCTGCGGTGATCTGGGGGTCTTGCTGCATTGATTTGGGCCAGACGCTCAGGCGTGCCCACATCGGTCCATGGACCGTGCAGACATTGCGCACTGACCAAGCCATTGTCCATCGCCTGGCGCAAGAGGGGGGCGAGGCTGATTTTCTGGCCCTGGGGGTTGCCGGCCGGCAGGCCGGCGAAGCATTCACGCCGATACAGGCCGATGGTGCTGAAGGTGTAGCGCCGTTGCGGGTCGCCCGCCGGTAAATTGAGGGCCTGCCCTGCGGCCAGGCCGAAGTCCCCGCCCGGGTTGTGGTCGGGGTTGGGCACCAGCCACAGATGTGCCAGGTGCCGGCCCTGTGCGAACTGACGCATCGCCGCCGCGGTGAAATCGAAGCCCGGGACAAACACATCCCCGGCGACCACCCAGAACACCTCGGCCAGCCGGGGCAGGGCGCGGGCAATGCCCCCGGCGGTCTCCAGCGCATCGCCAAAGTCGCGTCCCTCGTGCGAGTAGTCAATCGTACACCCCAAGTCGGCGGCCAGGCCGTTCAGGTGTGCGGGTATCTGTTCGCCGAGCCAGGCGGTGTTGATCAGCAGGTGCTTGATGCCTCCCCGGGCCAGGGCGCGGATATGCCACTCGATCAGGGCTTGACCGTGCACCTGCAGCAAAGGTTTGGGGGTGTGGTCGGTCAGGGGCCGCATGCGCTGGCCGCGACCGGCTGCCAGGATCATCGCTTGGGCGGGGAAGGCGGTGTCGGCCATGGTTCCTATTGCAAATGGGGGGCGGCCTTGCTGCGCGGCCTATCGCTCAAGAGGGGCAGATTAATGCAAAGTGGGGCCGATTTCATCGCGGAATACCAGAGGATGCCGGGGGCAGCTCGTCCTGAAAAGTGCGCGCGGCAAGGTGCTGCGGCCCGACCGGGCGCTGCTTCGCTTCGCACAGATTCTTCAGTCGGCCCCGGCAGTCCGACGCGGCTGATCGAGCCCGGCTCGTTAAAATCACGGGTTCTTTTCCTTGCGACTCCGGAGCCCATCGTTATGGCAACTTCTTCCACCATGGGCCATGCCATCCGTGCCTTGGCCATGGATGCTGTTCAACAAGCCAACTCCGGCCATCCCGGGGCGCCCATGGGTATGGCCGATATGGCAGCTGCCCTGTGGGGGCGGCATTTGCGTCACAACCCCGCCGACCCGCACTGGCCCGACCGCGACCGCTTTGTGCTGTCCAACGGTCACGGCTCCATGCTCATTTATGCCCTGCTGCACCTGACGGGCTATGACCTGCCGATGGAGGAGTTGCGCAATTTCCGTCAGCTGCACAGCAAAACCGCAGGTCATCCGGAATACGGCATCACCCCCGGGGTGGAGACCACCACCGGCCCCCTGGGGCAGGGCATCACCAATGCGGTGGGCATGGCGCTGGCCGAAAAACTGCTGGCCAGTGAATTCAATCGGCCGGGCCATGCCATCGTCGACCATCACACCTATGTGTTTCTGGGCGACGGCTGCCTTATGGAGGGCATTTCGCACGAGGCTTGCGCGCTGGCCGGCGCCTGGAAGCTGGGCAAGCTCATCGCCTTGTATGACGACAACGGTATCTCGATTGACGGACAGGTCCAGCCCTGGTTCATCGACAACACCGCTCAGCGCTTTGCGGCCTACGGCTGGCAGGTGATCGGTCCGGTCGATGGCCATGATGTCCATGCGGTAGACGCGGCCCTTGTGCAGGCCAAGAAAATCAGCGACCAGCCCACCCTCATCATCTGCAAGACCTCGATCGGCAAGGGTTCGCCCAACCGGGCCAACACCGCCAAGGCCCACGGCGAGCCATTGGGTGCCGATGAAATTGCCCTCACCCGCGCCGCCCTGGGCTGGACGCACCCCCCCTTTGTCATTCCCCAAGAGGTTTATGACCAGTGGGACGCCCGCAAGGCCGGCGTGCAGAAGCAGGCCCAATGGAACGAGCGATTTGCGGCTTATGCCGCCGCTTATCCGGAACGGGCGGCCGAGCTCAAGCGCCGCATGGCCGGCGAATTGCCCAAGGCCTTTGCCGATGTGGCGGTGGCTGCGGTGCGCAGTGCGCACGAAAAGGCCGAAACCGTTGCCAGTCGCAAGGCCAGTCAGTTGGCGCTCGAATTCTTTACCGCAGCCCTGCCCGAGATGCTGGGTGGTTCGGCCGACCTGACCGGCTCCAACCTGACCAACACCAAGGCCACGCCGGCTCTGCGCTTTGATGCCGCCGGCGCCGTGGTGTGCAATGAGGCCGGGCAAGGCGGCCGTCACATCAACTACGGCGTGCGTGAATTCGGCATGGCCGCCATCATGAACGGCGTGGCCTTGCACGGCGGCTACATCCCTTACGGCGGCACCTTCCTCACCTTCAGCGATTACAGCCGCAATGCCATCCGCATGGCCGCGCTCATGAAGCTACGCGTGGTGCATGTCTTCACCCACGACTCCATCGGCCTGGGCGAGGACGGTCCCACCCATCAGGCGGTCGAGCATGCGGCCAGCTTGAGGTTGATCCCCAACCTGGATGTCTGGCGTCCGGCCGACACCACCGAGACGGCCGTGGCCTGGTCGGTGGCGCTAGCCAACCGACAGGGCCCGACGGCCCTGCTGCTATCGCGGCAGAACCTGCCCTATGCGCCCAAGCAGGACGCCGACCTCATCACCCGCGGCGCCTATGTGCTGGCCGAGCCCAGCGAAGTGGGCCTGCATCGCAAGCCGCGGGCGGTGATCATCGCCACCGGCTCGGAGGTGCAGCTGGCCCTGCATGCACAAAAGCTGCTGGCCGACCGGCAGATTGCAGTGCGCGTGGTGTCCATGCCCAGCACCACCACCTTTGATCGGCAATCTACCGCCTACAAGCAAGAGGTGCTGCCCGCTGGCCTGCCGCGAATCGCGGTCGAGATGGGCTCGACGGCCCTGTGGTGGAAGTACGGCTGCGCCGCCGTGGTCGGCCTGGACACCTATGGGGAATCTGCGCCAGCGCCGGTGCTGTTCAGGCACTTCGGCTTCACGCCCGAGAATGTGGTCGATACGGTGCGCGCGGTACTGGGCAAGTAAGCGCGTACCCGCATGATGGGGCCCGATCGCGCCGGGGCGGCGCTCCCACCCCTCTTCGGAGGGCCCAGGCCGGGTGGGGGCCGCGCCCTCCCGGCGAAGCGGCCCCGAGCGAGCCGTCGCAAACAAGATTTCTTTTGTCTCTCAAGCAATCCCAGGAGTAACTCATGACCGTCAAGATCGGTATTAACGGCTTCGGCCGCATCGGCCGCAATGTGCTGCGCGCCGCGGTACAAAACTTCAGCGATATCCAGGTGGTGGGCATCAACGACCTGCTCGAGCCCGATTACCTGGCCTATATGCTGCGCTACGACTCGGTGCATGGCCGCTTCAAGGGCGAGGTCGCCGTCGAGGGCAACACGCTCATGGTCAACGGCCACAAGATCCGCCTGACCCAAGAGCGCGACCCCGCCCACCTCAAGTGGAATGAAGTCGGCGCCGACATCGTGCTCGAATCCACGGGCCTGTTCCTCGACAAAGCCACCGCGTCCAAGCACCTGGCCGCCGGCGCCAGGAAGGTGGTAATGTCGGCCCCGTCCAAGGACGACACGCCGATGTTCGTCTTTGGCGTCAACCACAAGACCTATGCCGGCCAGGACATCATCTCCAATGCGTCCTGCACCACCAACTGCCTGGCGCCCGTGGCCAAGGTGCTCAATGACAAATGGGGCATCAAGCGCGGCCTGATGACCACCGTGCACGCAGCGACTGCCACGCAAAAGACGGTGGACGGCCCGTCCAACAAAGACTGGCGCGGCGGCCGCGGCATCCTGGAAAACATCATCCCGTCGAGCACCGGCGCGGCCAAGGCCGTGGGCGTGGTGATTCCCGAGCTCAACAAAAAGCTCACCGGCATGAGCTTTCGCGTGCCCACCTCTGATGTGTCGGTGGTGGACCTGACGGTGGAACTCAACAACGCGGCCACCTATGCGGAGATCTGCGCCGAGATGAAGGCCCAGGCCCACGGCGCGCTCAAGGGCGTGCTGGGCTACACCGAAGACAAGGTGGTCGCCACCGACTTCGTCGGCGAGACCTGCACTTCCGTATTCGACGCCGATGCGGGCATTGCGCTCGATGGCACCTTCATCAAGGTCGTGGCCTGGTACGACAACGAGTGGGGCTACTCCAACAAGTGCCTGGAGATGATCCGCGTCGTGGCGCGCTGATCCACGGCCCCTGTCGCGCCGGGGGCGGCGCTCCCACCGCCTGTGATTGCAGGCCGTGCCAGGGGTGTGGGCGCTGCCCCCTTGCCTTGGTGCCTCTGAGTCTGTGGGAGCCGCGCCCTTGCGGCGATTGGAAGTCTGGTGCGCTTCGGGCAATCGAGGACAATGCGTTCTTTGAGTGCCCGCCCCTCCAGTGTCCTCCTCCACCGCTTCGATGGCCGACCCTTCGCGCATGACGCCGCTGGAGCTGCGCTCGGCCTTGTCGCTGTCGTGGGTGTTCGGCATGCGAATGTTGGGCTTGTTTCTGGTGCTGCCGGTTTTCGCCTTGGAGGCGGCTCGTTTTCCTGGGGGTGACGATCCGGCGCGTGTGGGCCTTGCCATGGGCATTTATGGCCTCACCCAAGCCCTGCTGCAGCTTCCCTTGGGCATGGCCAGCGACCGTTGGGGCCGCAAGCGGGTCATCGTCGCCGGCTTGCTGGTGTTTGCTCTGGGTAGCGCGATGGCCATGGCGGCCACTTCCTTGGCGGGTCTGACTTTGGGGCGCGCGGTGCAGGGGGCCGGCGCGGTGTCGGCCGCGGTGACGGCGCTGCTGGCCGACCAGACCCGTGATGTGGTGCGTACCAAGGCCATGACTTTGGTGGGCGTGAGCATCGGAGCGGTGTTTGCTTTTTCCCTGATGGCCGCGCCCTGGCTCAATCAGTTCGTCGGTCTGAGCGGCCTGTTTGCACTGACGGCGGTTATGGCCTTGCTGGGTATTGCGGTGGTGCTTAAATTCACGCCTCCCGAGGCTCCGTGGCCCACGGCGCGGCATGCCGCCGGCTTGTCGCAGGTGCTGGCCCATGCGCAGCTCATGCGCTTGAACCTGGGCGTTTTTATTTTGCATGCGGTGCAGCTGGCCATGTGGGTGGCGATTCCGGGTCTTCTGGTGCAGGCTGGCCTGGTCAAGGAGCTGCACTGGCAGGTGTATTTGCCCACCGTCTTGGCCTCCTTCTTCGTGCTGCGCATGACGCTGTATCCGCTGGAGCGGCGGGGCTATCTGCGCGCGGTCTTTCTGCTGGCGGTGGCCTTGATTGCGGGCGTCCAGCTGGTATTTTCGTGGACGGCGGGGCAGCCCCTCGGGGTGCTTGCGCTGGCGGTCCTGCTGTTCGTGTTTTTTTGCGGTTTTAATATTCTTGAATCGTGTCAGCCCAGCATGGCCTCTCGCCTCGCGTCTTCGCGAGTGCGCGGAACCGCCCTGGGGGTTTTTAATACTTTGCAGTCCCTGGGTTTCTTTTTGGGCGGCGCTCTGGGAGGATGGCTGCTGCGCACTCAAGGGGTGTCGGGGCTGTTTCTCGCCTGTGCGGCGCTCATGCTGCTATGGCTGGTGGTGGCTTGGCCCATGCGCGCACCTGCGCTGCACGAGTCCTCGCCGGAGGCCTGCGTGGTCGAATCCGGCGCGGCCCGTTAAACTCGACTCAACAGGAGATCCATCATGGCATCGGTCAATAAAGTCATCGTCGTAGGCAACCTCGGCCGCGACCCGGAAGTGCGCACCTTCCCCAGTGGGGATCGGGTTGCGAATGTCACTATTGCCACGACGGACCGCTGGAAAGACAAACAAACCGGCGAGACCAAAGAAGCCACCGAATGGCACCGGGTGGTCTTTAACGGCCGTTTGGCAGAGATTGCGGCTGAATACTTGCGCAAGGGCTCACAGGTGTATGTCGAAGGCAGCTTACGCACCCGTAAGTGGACGGATGCGCAGGGCCAGGAGAAGTACACCACCGAAATTCGCGCCGACCAAATGCAAATGCTCGGCCGCCGCGAGGGCATGGGCGGACCCGGCGGCTCTGAAGAGGGGGGTGGCTACAGCCGTCCCGCTGCGGCCTCTCGTCAAGGCGCCGCAGCGCCCGCCAAGAGCGACAGTGGTTTTGGCGACATGGACGACGATGTGCCGTTTTGAGCCCGGATCCCCAGCGCTCAGCAGGGCGTATCGCAGTCATCAATCACCCCGCCTCCCAGACACACCTCGCCCTGGTAGAGCACGGCCGACTGGCCCGGGGTGACGGCCCACTGGGCTTGCTCAAAGTTCAATGCGCACTGCCGCGCCTCGGCGCTGCTCAGGGTGCAGGCCGCATCGGCTTGCCGGTAGCGCGTCTTGGCGGCCAGCGGCCCGGGTGCAGGCGGCTGCCCTGACACCCAGCTGCAATCTTGCGCGTGCAAGCGGTGCGACAGCAGCCAGGGGTGCTCATGGCCTTGCACCACCCACAGCGTGTTGTGCTCGATGTCTTTGCGCGCCACGAACCAGGGCGCATGTTCTCCCGCGCCGCGCAGGCCCTGCGCCTGCAGCGCCTTGAGCTGGGCTCCTTTGGCCTTGACGCCACCGATGCCCAGACCCTGGCGCTGGCCCAGGGTGTAAAACGACAGGCCCACATGCTCACCGATGACCTGGCCGTTGTCGTTCTTGATGGGCCCGGGCGCCTTGGCGATGTAGCGATTGAGAAATTCACGAAACGGCTGCTCGCCAATGAAGCAAATGCCGGTGGAGTCCTTCTTTTTGGCGTTGGGCAGGCCAATCTCATCGGCGATGCGGCGGACCTCGGTTTTGTGAAGCTCGCCCACCGGAAACAGCGTCTTGGACAGCTGCGTCTGGTTCAGGCGGTGCAAGAAGTAGCTTTGGTCTTTGGAGGGATCCAGGCCCTTGAGCAGCTCAAAAAGCCCGGTGGCGCTTTGGCGCACGCGGGCATAGTGCCCGGTGGCGATCTTTTCGGCGCCCAGGCGCAGGGCGTGGTCGAGAAAGGCCTTGAACTTGATCTCGGCATTGCACAGGATGTCGGGGTTGGGTGTGCGGCCGGCCTGGTATTCGCGCAGGAACTCGGCAAACACGCGATCCTTGTAGTCGGCCGCAAAGTTGACATGCTCGAGCTCGATGCCGATCACATCGGCCACCGCGGCGGCGTCCACGAAGTCGATATTGGACGCGCAGTACGCGCTGTCGTCGTCATCTTCCCAGTTCTTCATGAAGATGCCGACCACCTCATGGCCAGCTTTCTTGAGCAAGTAAGCACTGACGGCCGAATCCACCCCGCCGCTGAGGCCGACCACCACACGCATGAGTGACGCTGACATGGGGTGATTATCGGCCGCCCCTCTTGGAGCCCGGTTTGTGGCAGCATGGCCATTGCTTTATGTCCGAGATCAAGCAAACCGTCCGCCTGGGCGCCCTGGCCATTGCCGCCGTCTGGCTGCTGGTGGCGGCGCTCCTGTATCTCGGTTTTGACGCGGTCGAGCAGCACCGCCAGGCCAAGCTGCGGCCTTACGCCCTGGGCTCCGGTGAGTTGGTCATTCCGCGCCAGCGCGACGCCATGGTCCTGCGGCCGCGGCAGCCTCAAGCTGCGCCTGCCGCACCCCCGAGGTAAACACTCGCATCGGTGTTGATCAGGTCTAGCGCGTAGCGGCGGCCGGCCAGATGGTCTTCCATGCACCGCAGGACCAGCGGGCTGCGGTGGCGGTCCTGGGAGGCCCGAATTTCTTGTGGGCTCAACCAGACGGTGCGCACAATGCCTTCGTCCAAGATGCGACCGGGCTGTAAGACGCCCAGCTCGCCACAGAAGGCAAAGCGCAGGTAGGTAATGTCCTCCACCGTCTGCCCTGGCCGCACACGCTCAAACCGTGACAGGTAGATGCCGACCAGGGCCGTGGGTTCGAAGCCGTGAGCCGTTTCTTCCAGGGCCTCACGGGCGCAGGCTTGCACAGGACTCTCGCCGGGATCCAGGTGGCCGGCCGGGTTATTCAGCCGCAAGCCCTCCTGCGTCATTTCCTCGACCAGCAAAAACTCGGTACGGCCTTTGTGGGTTCGCTCGATGATGGCCGCCACCGTGACGCTGGGTTTCCAACGCGTTTGCATGGCGCCATTATCCAGGGCCCGCGGGTGGGCCGCCTTCACGCTTTTTCGCGCAACTCCCGCCGCAGGATTTTGCCCACCGGTGTCTTGGGCAGATCGCTGCGGAATTCGACCACCTTGG
Organism: Betaproteobacteria bacterium; assembly: GCA_016868205.1. GTDB lineage: Bacteria > Pseudomonadota > Gammaproteobacteria > Burkholderiales > Burkholderiaceae_C > Polaromonas. The sequence continues at coordinate 6,525 of VGHR01000006.1, read as the reverse complement.
GCTGCTTGTAGCCGGTCAGATTGCTGCGGCAGTACTCGCGCACCTGCGCCTCGGTCAAGGCCGGGTCCTTCTTGACGATGACCAGCTTCACGGCCTCGCCTTGCTTGTCGTCTGGCACACCCACGCAAGCGACCTCGAGCACGCCCTCTAGCTTGCCGACCACATCCTCGATCTCATTGGGGTAAACATTAAAGCCGCTGACCAGGATCATGTCCTTCTTGCGATCGACGATCTTGAAGAAGCCGCGCTCGTCGACGATACCGATATCACCCGATCGGAAGTAGCCGTCGGCCGTCATGACCTTGGCTGTTTCTTCCGGCCGTTGCCAGTAGCCCGCCATGACTTGCGGCCCCTTGATCGCAATCTCGCCGGGTTGGCCGGGCGGGACTTCTCGGCCTTCGTCGTCGAGCAGCTTGAAGCGGGTGCTGGGGATGGGCACACCGATCGTGCCGCTGAAGGTTCGGCTGGTGACCGGATTGCAGCTGGCCGAAGGAGAGGTCTCGGACAGGCCATAGCCCTCGCAGATCGGGCAGCCTGTTTTCTCCAGCCAGAGTTTGGCGACGGCGCTTTGCACCGCCATGCCGCCGCCGAGCGAGACCTTCAGGTGCGTCCAATCGACCATGCCGAAATCCGGGTGGTTGGCCAGGCCGTTGAAGAGGGTGCTGACCGCCGGGAACATATGGATGCGATGCTTGGCCAGTTCCTTGAGCACGGCCGGCAAATCGCGTGGGTTGGGAATCAGGATGTTCTTGGCGCCCGAGCGCATCCCCAGCATCATGTTCACCGTGAAGGCAAAGATGTGGTAAAGCGGCAGGGCGCACACATAGGTGGGCTGCTCGTCGGCTGGTATGGCGGCCATTGCGGGCGCATTCCAGGCTTCAGACTGAAGCAGGTTGGCGATGATATTGCGGTGCAGCAGCACCGCCCCTTTGGAGACGCCCGTTGTGCCCCCGGTGTACTGCAGCACGGCCACATCATCGGGTCCGAGTTCAGGCGTCTGCATCGGAGCGCGGGCACCCTGAGCCACGGCATCATTAAAACGCACGGCCTGCGGCAAAGCGAAGGCCGGCACCATTTTCTTGACCGAGCGCACCACAAAGTTGACCAGCGCACCCTTGAGCAAGCCGAGCCGATCACCCATGGCTGCCAGCACCACATGCTTGACCGGTGTGTTGCCGATGCAAGCCTCCAGGGTGGCTGCAAAATTTTCGAGGATGACAATCGCCTTGGCGCCTGAATCCTTGAGCTGGTGCTCCAGTTCCCGTGCGGTGTAGAGCGGATTGACATTAACCACCACATAGCCGGCGCGCAGGATGGCGGCCACGGCCACCGGGTACTGCGGCACATTGGGCATCATGATGGCCACCCGATCGCCGCGGGCCAGACCCAGGCTCTGCAGATACGCCGCAAAGGCCCGCGACAGGCTGTCGACATAGCCGAAGCCAAACTCCTTGCCCAGGAAGCTGTAGGCGACTTTCTCGCTGTGCTTTTGGAAGCCTTCTTCCAGCATCGCGACCAGCGAGCGGTACTGGGACGCGTCGATATCGGTGGGGACGCCTGCCGGATAGGCTTGTAGCCAGGGGCGTTCGTCGGTGCGGGTGCTCATGAGAGGGTCTCCTGTGTATTTATGAATCAGACCCGCCCTCGGCTGAACCGGCCTGTCCGCCCGGTCTGCCCACCGGGGGCGGCGCAGGCCGACATTATTCGATGGCTTTGCCGATATCTTCAATCACTTTCTTGGCATCGCCAAAAACCATCATGGTTTTATCCAAATAAAACAATTCATTGTCCAAACCGGCGTAACCGGCAGCCATGGAGCGCTTGTTGACGATGACGGTCTTGGCCTTGTAGGCCTCCAGAATGGGCATGCCGTAGATGGGGCTGCCCTTGACATGTGCGGCGGGGTTCACCACATCGTTGGCGCCCAGAATGATGGCCACATCGGCCTGGCTGAATTCGGCATTGATGTCTTCCATTTCGAAGACCTGGTCATAGGGCACCTCCGCTTCGGCCAGCAGCACATTCATATGTCCCGGCATCCGGCCGGCGACCGGGTGGATGGCGTACTTGACCGTCACACCCTTTTCGGTGAGCTTTTGAGCCAGCTCTTTGACCGCGTGCTGCGCGCGCGCCACGGCCAGGCCGTAGCCCGGCACGATGATGACCGACTCGGCATTGCTCATGATGAAAGCGGCATCGTCGGCCGAGCCGCTCTTGGCCGTGCGCTGCACCGCGCCGCCCTGCGCTGCGCTGCCGCCCTCCCCACCAAAACCGCCCAGGATCACATTGAAGAAGGAGCGGTTCATAGCCTTGCACATGATGTAGCTCAGGATGGCCCCTGAGGAGCCCACCAGCGAGCCCGCCACGATCAGCATGCTGTTGTTCAGCGAAAAGCCGATACCGGCCGCCGCCCAACCCGAGTAGCTGTTGAGCATGGACACCACCACCGGCATGTCGGCCCCGCCAATGGGGATGATGATGAGCACGCCCAGCACGAAGGACAGGGCCAGCAGAACCAGGAAGGCGTCCCAGCTGCCGGTGAACATGAAGTACACCCCGAGGGCCACGGTGGCCAGACCCAGCACCAGGTTGACCATGTGCTGGCCAGCAAAGACCACCGGCGCGCCCTGGAACAGGCGGAACTTGTACTTGCCCGAGAGCTTGCCGAAGGCAATGACCGAGCCGCTGAAGGTGATGGCACCGATGGCTGCACCCAGGAAAAGCTCCAGTCGGTTGCCGTAGGGAATGTCCACCGTACCCTTGCCTGCCCCCACGATGCCAAAAGCCGCCGGCTCGACCACCGCCGCAATGGCGATGAACACCGCCGCCAGGCCGATCATGCTGTGCATGAAGGCCACCAGCTCGGGCATTTTGGTCATTTCCACGCGCTGCGCCATGAGCGTGCCGGCGGCCCCGCCGATCACCAGGCCCAGCAGCACATAGCCCAGCCCGGAGGCGGTGCCCGAGAGCTCGACAATGAGCGCGCCGGTGGTCAGCACGGCGATGGCCATGCCGACCATGCCGAACACATTGCCGCGGATGGAGGTGGTCGGGTGCGACAAACCCTTGAGCGCCTGGATGAAGCAGACACTGGCCACCAGGTAGAGCAGCGTGACGAGGTTCATGCTCATTTTTGCTCTCCCGCAGCGGCCTTCTTCTCTTTCTTCTTGAACATCTCCAGCATGCGCCGCGTGACCAGGAAGCCGCCGAAGACATTGACCGCGGCCAGCGCCACGGCCAGCACGCCCATAGTCTGGCCCAGGGTGGTTTCGGTCATGGCGGCCGCCAGCATGGCGCCGACGATCACGATGGCCGAGACCGCGTTGGTAACGGCCATCAGCGGCGTGTGCAGGGCCGGGGTGACCGTCCAGACCACATGGTAGCCCACATAGATGGCCAGCACGAAGATGATGAGATTGATGATGGTGGGAGAAACCGCTTCCATGGCTTGGGCTCCTGTGGTGCTTGTTCTTGTGGGGATCAGGCGCGCAGCACCTGGCCGACCTGGGCCATCAGGCAGGCGGCGACGATGTCGTCCTGCAGGTCGATGTGGAGCGCGCCTTCCTTGGTGATGACCAGCTTGAGGAAGTCCAGCAGGTTGCGGGCATAGAGCGCGCTGGCGTCGGCAGCCACGAGGGCCGGCACATTGGTCTGGCCCACCAGCACCACGCCGTGCTTGGTGACGGTTTGGCCGGGCTCGGTCAGCGGGCAGTTGCCGCCCTGGGGCGCGGCCAGGTCCACGATCACGCTGCCGGGCTTCATGGCCTTGACCATGTCTTCGGTCACCAGTACCGGGGCCGGTCGGCCGGGAATCAGCGCGGTGGTGATGACGACATCGGCCTGGGCCACGCGTTTGGCCACCTCCAGCTTTTGCCGCTCCAGCCAGGACGGTGGCATGGGTCGGGCGTATCCGCCCACGCCCTCGGCCGCGTCTTTTTCCTCCTGGGTTTCATAAGGCACATCGATGAACTTGGCGCCCAGCGACTCCACCTGTTCCTTGACGCTGGGGCGCACATCCGAGGCTTCGATGACCGCGCCCAGGCGCTTGGCCGTGGCAATGGCCTGCAAGCCGGCCACGCCCACGCCCAAAATCACCACGCGGGCGGCCTTGACCGTGCCGGCAGCCGTCATGAGCATGGGGAAAAATCGCTGGTAGCGCTCGGCTGCCATCATGACGGCCTTGTAGCCGGCGATGTTGGCCTGGGACGAGAGCACATCCATGCTCTGCGCCCGGCTGGTGCGCGGCGCCGCCTCGAGCGCGAAGGCGGTCACGCCGGCCTGGGCCAGACGCGCGAGTCCGTCGCGGTCGAAGGGGTTGAGCATGCCGATGAGCGTGCTGCCGCTCTTGAGCAGCCCCACCTCGGCCTCCTGCGGACAGCGCACCTTGAGCACGATGTCGCAGGCGTAGGCGCCGGCTGCATCGGTGATCTGCGCACCCAGGGCGGTGTACGCCTCGTCGGGGGCGCTGGCGGCTACGCCGGCCCCTGATTGCAGCCGCACCGTGTGGCCCTGGGCCATAAGTTTTTTGGCGGTCTCGGGGGTTACCGCGACGCGTGTCTCGCCCGCCAGAATTTCTGCGGGAACGCCGATCAGCATGGGGCTCTCCTTCTTGGGGTGTCCTGGCAGACCGACCGGGGCCGGCTGCCGCAAAACCTTCTATTGTCCCCGAACGGGCGGCCCCGGTGACGGCCCCCGGTTTGTGGCCCCTAGCGGGCGGTCGGCATTACGAACTCAGCCCCTTTGGGGGTGCTTTCAGGCCAGCGTTGCATGATGGACTTTTGCTTGGTGTAAAAGCGCACGCCCTCTTCCCCATAGGCGTGCATATCGCCAAAAAGGCTGCGCTTGAAGCCGCCGAAGCCGTGCCAGGCCATAGGCACCGGAATCGGCACATTGATGCCCACCATCCCGACCTGAATGCGGCGCGCAAACTCGCGCGCTACATTGCCGTCACGGGTGAAGCAACTCACCCCGTTGCCGAACTCGTGGTCGTTGATGATCTGCACCGCCCGGGCAAAGTCGGGTACGCGCACGCAGGAGAGCACCGGGCCGAAGATCTCTTCCTTGTAGATCTTCATGTCGGTCGTCACCTGGTCGAATAGCGTGCCGCCAAGCCAGAAACCGTGGTCGCAGCCCTGGCCGGCTTGGGCGCCGTTGAACTGGCGGCCGTCCACCAGCAGCTTGGCGCCTTCAGCCACGCCTGCATCGATGTAACCGCGGATGCGGCTGCGCGCCGCCTCGGTGACGATGGGGCCCATCTCGGCCGCCAGGTTCTCGCCGTCCAGCACCTTGAGGGCCCTCGTGCGCTCGATCAGCTTGGGCACGATCTTGTCGGCCACATCGCCAACCAGAACGGCCACACTGATGGCCATGCAGCGCTCGCCCGCTGAGCCGTAGGCGCTCCCGATCAGGGCATCGACGGCCTGGTCCAGGTCGGCATCGGGCATCACCACCATGTGGTTCTTGGCCCCGCCCAGGGCCTGCACCCGCTTGCCGTGGCGCGCCCCGGTCTCGTAGATGGCATTGGCAATCGGGGTGGAGCCGACAAAGCTGATGGCCTGCACCTGCGGGTGCACCAGCAGCGCGTCGACGGCCTCCTTGTCGCCCTGCACCACATTGAAACCCCCCTCGGGCAGGCCGGCCTGCTTGAGCAGGTCGGCCATGAAGAGGCTGGGGCTGGGGTCCAGCGGGCTGGGCTTGAGCACGAAAGTGTTGCCCGCGGCAATAGCCAGCGGGAACATCCACATGGGCACCATCACCGGGAAGTTGAACGGCGTGATGCCCGCCACCACCCCCAGGGGCTGACGCATCGTCCAGTTGTCGATGCCGGTGGAGACCTGCTCGGTGTAGTCGCCCTTGAGCAGTTGCGGGATGCCGGTGGCGAATTCGACGATTTCAATGCCACGCGTGACCTCGCCCTGCGCATCGGTAAACACCTTGCCATGCTCGGCGGTGATCATGTGCGCGAGCGTGTCGCGCTGGGCATTGAGCAGCTCGAGAAACTTGAACATGACCCGCGCCCGGCGCAGCGCAGGTGTGTCGGCCCAGGCCGGGAAGGCCTCCCGCGCGGCAGCCACCGCGGACGCCACATCGGCCGCATTGGCCAAGCGGACGCGCCCGGTCAGAGCGCCTGTGGCTGGGTTGCTGACGGGCTGGCTGCGTTCCGAGCGGCCCGCACTGCGCCGGCCGGCGATGTAGTGATTGATGAAAGGGGTGTTCACATGGCCTCCTAGGCGCCGGCCTCTAGCTGCGCAGGGTTCGCGCTCGACCCGTAGGCAGCACCAAATACAACCGTGAGTCTAGGCAGGCTGCAGAGTCCTTACAAGCGCCGGATGCTGAACGGATTGTTCAGATTGATGAACAATACCGACATGGACCTGCAAAAAATCGGCGGCCTTTGGGGCCACCTGTATTGGCTCAGCACCCTGGCTCAACACGGCAGTTTTACCGCGGCTGCGGCGCGGCTGGGCGTGAGCAAGGCGGCCATGAGCCAGCGCATTGCCGAACTCGAGCGTGCGACCCGGGTTG
>VGHR01000005.1 GCA_016868205.1 Betaproteobacteria bacterium | reverse complement strand
ACGCTATCTAGCGGCTGTGGCTGAGCGCCGAGCTGACGAGCTTGGAGGTGATGTCCACGATCTGGATCATCTTGTCGTAGGGCATCCGGGTGGGGCCGATCACGCCGAGCGTGCCCACTACCTGACCGTCAACCTCATACGGCGCAGTAACGACCGACAGTTCCTGGAAAGGCACGACCTGACTCTCTCCGCCGATATAGATACGCACCCCCTCGGCGCGGTTGGATATATCGAGCAGGCGCATGATCTGCGCCTTTTGTTCGAACAGCTCAAAGAGCTTGCGCAGACTTCCCATATCGCTGGAGAAATCGCTGACGGTCAGTAAATTTCGTTCGCCAGCGATGACCACCTCGTCGCGCGACTCGATTGCCTCGGAGCCCACCTGCACGGCCGCTTGCATCAGGCTGGCGATTTCGCTGCACAGGGCTTCCACCTCATTTTTGAGGCGTTCGCGCACCTCCTCAAGATCGCGGCCAGCATAGTGGGCGTTGAGGAAGTTGGCCGCCTCGATCAGCTGATTCTGGCTGTAGTCGAAGTCGGTGAACAGCACGCGGTTTTGTACATCGCCATCGGGCGAGACGATGATGACCAGCAGCCGCTTGTCGGAAAGGCGCAAAAACTCGATGTGCCGAAACACCGACGTGCGCCGCGGCGCCATCACCACCCCGACATAGTGCGACAGGCTCGACAGCATCTGCGCCGCATTGCTGATGACCTTTTGGGGCTGGTCCGGCGCCAGGGTGGCCTGTACCATGGGCTCAAGATGACGCGTATCGCGCTGCGCCATGACCATGGTGTCAACAAAAAAGCGGTAGCCGCGAGCCGTAGGGATGCGCCCGGCCGATGTGTGCGGGCTGACGATCAGGCCCAACTCTTCCAGGTCGCTCATCACATTGCGTATGGTCGCCGGCGAGAGCTCCAGACCCGAGGCCCGGCTGAGGGTGCGCGAACCCACGGGCTGGCCGTCGGCGATGTAGCGTTCGACCAGCGCTTTGAGCAGAAGTTTGGCACGATCGTCGAGCATGGACCCATTCTACGAATCCGGCGCCGATTTGGCTGCAGGCTGCCCATACGCGGTGCGATAGGCTCGCCACCGCGCACCACCAAGCCCAGAGAAAAGCCTGTCACGGTGATCCACGCTGTGATTTAATTTGTCCATGAAATCGCGTTTCCGTCATGTCGTGCTGGTGGGCAAATACCAAGTGGCCGGCTCGCGTTCGACCCTGGAGGACATCGCGCAGTTTTTACACCGGCAGGGGTGCGAGGTCGCGCTCGAAGAGGAAACGGCTGGCAACACCGGCCTGAGCGACTACCCGACGCTAAGCGTTGAGCAAATTGGCGAGCAGTGTGATTTGGGTCTGGTGGTGGGTGGCGACGGCACCATGCTGGGGATAGGCCGGCGCCTGGCCCCGCACGCGGTACCCCTGATCGGCATCAATCAGGGGCGGCTGGGGTTTATTACCGACATTGCCCTGGACGGATATCAGGCGGTCCTCGGGCCCATGTTGCAGGGCCAGTACGAGGAGGAGCAGAGGGCCATGATGGAGGCCAGCGTGCTGCGCGACGGCCGCCGGGTTTTCTCGGCCACCGCTATGAACGATGTGGTGGTCAACCGGGGCGCTACGGCCGGTATGGTCGAGCTGCGGGTTGAGGTCGACGGACGCTTTGTGGCCAATCAGCGCGCGGACGGGCTGATCATCGCCTCGCCCACCGGATCGACCGCTTATGCGCTCTCGGCCGGCGGCCCCCTTCTGCACCCCTCTATTGCCGGCTGGGTGCTTGTACCCATCGCACCGCACACGCTGTCCAACCGGCCCATCGTGCTGCCTGATCAGGGCGAGGTGGCTATCGAGCTTGTTGCAGGCCGCGACGCCAGCGCCAACTTCGACATGCAGTCTCTGGCCTCTTTGATGCTCGGCGACCGGATTGTGGTCAGTCGCTCAAAGCACCAGGTGCGTTTTTTGCACCCGCAGCGCTGGGGCTACTTTGACACGCTGCGGCGCAAGATGCACTGGAACGAGGGTGGAGGCTGATCGCGCCCCCGGCCCGGCCACTCTCAAACACCCGCCAGAGTCTTTTCATCCATGAGTCTCAAGAGCCTGTTTCTGCGCGATTTCGTGATCGTCACCGAGCTTGAGATTGAGCTGGGATCGGGCTTTACCGTGCTCACCGGCGAGACCGGTGCCGGCAAGTCGATTCTGGTCGATGCCCTGCAGCTGGCCTTGGGCGCGCGGGCCGTGTCCACCGTCGTGCGCGAAGGAGCAGAGCGCTGCGAGGTCTGCGCCTGCTTTGACAGCCCGGCGCTGCTGGCGCCCTGGCTCGAGGCAGCGGGCATCACCAATGGCGAAGACCTGCTGCTCAGACGCACCGTAGACACCCAGGGGCGCAGCCGGGCGTGGATCAACGGCAGCCCCGCCACAGCCACGCAGCTGCGCGAAATTGGCGAACGCTTGGTCGACATCCACGGTCAGCACGCCTGGCAGAGCTTGACCCGCAGCGACGAGGTGCGGGCCCTGCTTGATGCCTACGCGGGCATCAGTACAAGCGAGTTGCGGCAGCGTTGGCAGACTTGGCGCGCTGCGCTGGACACCCTGGACAGAGCCAGGCAAGCTCAAAGCACACTGGCGCATGAACAGGAAAGACTGAGCTGGCAGATCGGCGAACTCGACAAGCTCGCACCGATCGAGGGCGAATGGGACGAGCTCAACATCCGGCACAGCCGCCTGTCGAACGCGCAGGCCTTGCAAGAGGCGGTGCAGCAGTCGCTGTTGGCCCTGCAGGAGGCCGACCGCAACGCAGCCGGCTTGCTGGCGCAATCTCTTGCACTGATGCAGTCGCAGGCGCAGATCGAGCCGCGCTTTGCCGCCATTGCAGAGGTGCTGGCCAGCGCACTGGCCCAGACGGAAGACGCAGCGCACTCGCTGTCGGCTTACGCACGCCATGTGGACCTCGATCCTGGGCAACTGGCTGAACTCGACGAAAGACTGGCCGCCTGGATGGGTCTGGCGCGACGCTACAAGCGAACACCCGCGCAATTGCCAGGACTGTTGGCCCAATGGCGCGCCCAATTGCAGCAACTCGACGCGGCGGCTGACCTTCAGGCGCTGGAGCGCTCCAGCACGCAGGCGCACGAGGCCTACCTCAAAGAGGCCAGGACCGTCTCCAAGGCGCGCGCCCTGGCGGCGCCGAAGCTGGCGCGGGCCATCTCGCAGGCGATGCAGGGCCTGGGTATGCACGGAGGCCGCTTTGAGGTGCAAGTCCAAGCGCTGGAGCAGGCGCAGCAGTCGGGGCTGGAACAGGTTCACTTTTTGGTCGCCGGTCATCCGGGGGCCACACCGCGACCGGTGGGCAAGGTGGCCTCCGGCGGAGAGCTCTCGCGCATCGCACTGGCCATCGCAGTGACCACCAGTCGCCTGGGACAGGCGCAGACGCTGATCTTCGATGAAGTCGATGCGGGTGTCGGGGGAGCAGTGGCCGAAACGGTGGGGCGATTGATGAAACAACTGGGTCGCGACCGACAGGTACTGGCGGTCACCCACCTGCCCCAGGTAGCTGCCTGCGCTGATGCTCACTTGCGAGTGAGCAAGGAGAGCCAGGGCAAGAGCACCAGCAGTCGGGTTGTGCCCATCAAAGGGGAGGAGCGCGTGAGCGAAATTGCTCGCATGCTTGCAGGCGAGCGCTTGTCCGATACCAGCCTGGCTCACGCCAGGCAGATGCTGCAATGACCACGACCACCGACATGGTGCTGATCACCGGCATGTCCGGCTCGGGTAAATCAGTCGCACTGCACGCCCTCGAAGATGCCGGCTATTACTGTGTCGACAACCTACCGCCCGAGTTGCTCGAGAGCTTTTTGGCCCTGGAACATCAACGCGGCGCGCGCAAAATCGGGATCGCCATGGATGTGCGTAGCGCGCAATCGTTGCATCTGGTGCCGCAGCGTTTGCGAGAACTGCGCGCCCGTGGGCTGCCGATCACCTGCATCTTCCTCGATGCCGGCACCGACATGCTGGTGCGGCGTTTTTCTGAAACCCGGCGGCTGCACCCCTTGTCCCGACCCGGGCAGTCGGACCAGCACCGCATGCTTGAGCAGGCCATCAACCTCGAGCGCGAGTTACTGGGCGAATTGCGCGAGCACGCCCATGCCATAGACACCAGCATGATCCGGCCTTCGCAACTGCAGCTCTACATCAAGGACTTGATCCAGGCCCCAGCCGCACAGCTGACGCTGGTGTTTGAATCGTTTGCCTTCAAGCGCGGTATACCCCTCGATGCCGACTATGTCTTTGATGTGCGCATGCTGCCGAATCCGCACTACGAAAAAGAGCTGCGACCCCTCAACGGTCGCGATCAAGCGGTGGCCGACTACCTGCAACAAAGCAGTGAAGTCAATGAGATGCTGCAGACTATCGAACAGTTCCTTGCGCGCTGGCTCGAGCCACTGGCTCGAGACCACCGCAGCTATGTGACGGTGGCCGTCGGTTGCACCGGGGGACAGCACCGATCGGTCTACTTGGTCGAATCGCTGGAACGCTCTTTCGGGGCGCGCTGGACGACACTCAAGCGCCACCGCGAACTTGACGCGCTCAAGCCCTGAGCCGATCCGAGGGCGTAGCTCTACGCAGTCGTTTCCTGCAGCAGCCTGCGAACGGGCGCCGGCAAACCCAGGCCACTGAGGGCATCCTCTGGCCACCATTGGCCCGCCGTCAAGACGGGCGCCAACCGTGCTGAAGCCCACACCCTGACCGGGTGCAGATGCAGGTCGCGGTGGGTCAGCGCGTGCATAAAGGCGGGCTCTTCGGTCATGCGGGCGCGCGCGGCCTCGGGCACAACCGCCTGCAACTGCTCGAAGCTGTCGTACACCGGCAAGCAGTGCAAGCCTCCCCAGACACCACGCTCGGGCCGCCGCTCAAGCCACACAGAGCCATCTGGCCGCGCCAGCCACAGCAGCCACAGGCGCTGGCTCGATCGCTTGAGCGCACGCGATCGCAGAGGATACGACTCGGGCTCACCCCGGCGCTGTGCGTCGCACAGGTGCTGCACCGGGCAGAAACCACAACGCGGCTGACGCGGCAGGCACACCGTAGCGCCGAGATCCATGATGGCCTGGCTGTAGGCAGGCATGCAATCTGCGGCCGGCAGGAGTTGCTCGGCCGCCTGCAGCAATTGCCGCTGCGCCGGCGCGCGGGCCAGATCGTCTTGAAAGGCCAGCAACCGGGCCACCACGCGCTGTACATTGCCGTCAAAGATGGCGGCGCGTTCCTCGAAGCAGAACGAGGCTATGGCCGCGGCGGTCGATGCTCCAATGCCGGGCAAGGTCTGCAACTGCCGCGCCGAGCGAGGAAAGTTGCCCAGGTCATGGACCACCTGCTGCGCGCACCGGTGCAAATTGCGCGCGCGGCTGTAGTAGCCCAAACCGCTCCAAAGGCCCAGCACTTCATCGAGTGGGGCAGCCGCCAAGTCATGCACCGTGGGAAAGCGCTGCAGGAAGCGCTGATAGTAGTCCCGCACCGTACTCACCTGAGTCTGCTGCAACATGATCTCCGAGAGCCAGACCCGGTAGGGATCGCGAAGGTTTTGCCAGGGTAGATCGCTGCGCCCATGAGCGGTCTTCCAGGCCAGCAAATGCGCGCTGAACTGGCGCTTCAGGCGCGACGGCACGACCGGCGCGGGCGGGCTCAGGCGCGCTGGCATACAGCGCAAAAATAAGTGGAGCGCTGCTGTTGCACGATGCGGCGAATCGGTGTGCCACAGATACGGCAGGGCTGTTGCTCACGATCGTAGACTTGAGCCTCGAGCTGGAAGTAACCGGTCTGGCCCAGCGCGTTTGAAAAATCCCGCAAGGTGCTGCCCCCCTGGCGCACGGCCTGCGCAAGGACTTCAACGATGGCTGCATGCAAGCGATCAGCACGAGGGCGGCTGACACGACAGGCGCGCAGCGTTGGCCGAATGCCGGCCCGAAAGAGCGATTCGCAGGCGTAGATGTTGCCCACTCCAACTACCACCTGACCGGCCAGCAGGACCTGTTTGATGCTCGCCTGCTTGCTCTTGAGCGCGCGATGGAAAAGCGCCGGGTCGAAGTCGGCCTCCAGAGGCTCAACCCCCAATCGGGCCAAGAGCTTGAGAGCCATCCCGGAGTGTTCGTCTTGCGCCAGCACCACCGCCCCGAAACGACGCGGGTCGTGCAAACGCAAGGTGCCCAGACTGGTGAGGAGATCAAAATGGTCGTGTCGACCCGGAGCCGGAGGCCGGGCCTCAAAGGCCAGACTGCCTGACATGCCCAAATGCACCAGCAGCACGCCCTGCGGGTGCAGGTCGATCAGCAGGTACTTGCCGCGCCGCCTGACTGCAAGTACACGACGGCCGACCAGATCGCCTGGCTCAGCACCGAGTGGCCAGCGCAGGGCCTGACCCAGGCGCACCGATTTCACAAGGGCACCGGCGATGCGGTCGGCAAAGCTCAGCCGGGTGACTTCGACCTCTGGCAGTTCAGGCATCTGGATTCAAAAGAGACTCGGTGAACGCCTTCCATTATCATCAGCCAATGAAGTCTCTGCTTTCGGCCGCCCTGATCGCTGCGAGCCTGGCACTCGGCTGCGGCCAAGTCGCGGCCCAGGGTGCAGGTTCCTCTTCGGCTGAGGCGCGTCGGCAGACGCTCAACAACGCGCAAATCTTCTATCAGGTACTGCTCGGGGAGATGAGCGCGGCCTCTGGCGACACGGGTGCAGCCATCTCCCTGCTCCTGGATGCGGCGCGCAAGACCCAGGACGAGGCCTTGTTTCAGCGTGCCACTGACCTGGCCCTGGGCGCACGGGCGGGCGAGACCGCCTTGCAGGTGGTACGCAGCTGGCGACAGGCCTTCCCGAAATCCCTGCCCGCGGCTCGCTACCAGCTGCAAATCCTCACCGCCATCAACCGGGTGAGCGACAGCGCGGAGTCCTTGCGGGCGGTGATCGAGCTGACTCCGGCGTCCGAGCGCAACCAGGTGCTGGCTCTGGTGCCAGCGCTTTACGCGCGGGCCAGCGACAAAAAGCTGGCGGCCAGCGTGATCGAGCAGTCACTGGCTGCAGCGCTGGCCGATGCGCAAAGCTCGGCTTCGGCGTGGTCCGCAGTCGGGCGGGCACGCCTGGCGGCGGGCGATTCGGGTGGGGCCCTGGAGGCCGTTCAGCGCGCCTTGGCCGCCGATGCGCGCAGTCGCCCCGCCCTGGGTCTGGCGCTCGATCTGATGACTCCGGGCCAGACCCAAGCCGAGGCTTTGGTGCGTCGCTACCTCGACGGCCCCGGTCAGGCTGAGCCGCAAGTGCGGATCGACTATGTGCGCAATCTGCTCGATCAACAGCGTTACGCCGAAAGCGCAGTGCAGCTGCGCCGACTCACCACCGAGCATCCACAGTTTCCAGAAGCATGGCTGATGCTGGGGTCGCTGCAGATGGACCAACCCCAGAGCGGTCCAGCAGAAGCGAGCCTTAAGCGCTATCTCGACCTGACCGAATCGACCGACGCCGAGCAGGCCGCGCAAGCGCGCCGTGGGCGAGGCCAAGCCTACCTGATGCTGGCCCAGATGGCCGAACGGCGAGGCGACCTGAGCGGTGCCTCGAACTGGCTCGATCGGGTCGAAGACCGCGACTTGATGGTACAGACCCAGGCCCGGCGCGCCTCGCTGCTGGCCCGTCGCGGACAGTTGGCACAAGGCCGGGCGCTGCTGCAAAAGCTGCCCGAGTCCACTGCACAGGACGCGCGACGCAAGCTGCTGGCCGAGGTCAATCTGCTGCGCGAGTTCAAGGACCACCGCTCGGCCTATGAGCTGATGCAAAAAGCGGTCACTGCCGCGCCTCAGGATCATGAACTGATCTACGAGAAATCCCTGCTGGCCGAGAAGCTCGGTCGCATTGATGAAATGGAGCAGCTGCTGCGCCGGGTCATGCAAATCAAGCCCGACTACCACGCCGCCTACAACGCGCTGGGCTATTCCCTGGCCGATCGGGGTCTGCGTTTGCAGGAGGCCCGGCAATTGATCCAAAAAGCGCTGCAATTCGCGCCCGATGACCCCTACATTCAAGACAGCCTGGCCTGGGTCGAGTTCAGGCTCGGTAATGCCCAGGAAGCCCTGCGGGTGATCGAAATTGCCTACAAGTCCAAACCGGATGCGGAAATCGCCGCGCACTTTGGCGAGATTCTCTGGAGCCTGGGTCAGCGTGAACGGGCCCGCCTGATCTGGCGCGAGGGCTTGATGCTCAACGCGGACAACGATACCTTGCAGGAAACTCTCAAACGCCTGCAAGTTACCCCTTGAGCGCAGCGCCCTGGGGCTTGTGGCCTATGCTTTCGCGGCGCTGTTTTCTGGTGCTCGGCGCTGCCCTCGGTGCGGGCTGTGCCGCGCGGCGCACAGCCCCCTTGGTGGGTTGGTCGGGACGGCTGAGCCTGCAGGTGCGAAGCGAACCGCCGCAATCCTTCACCGCCGCCTTCGAGTTGCTCGGCGATGCGCGGCAGGGTCAGTTACAGCTCAGCACGCCTTTGGGCCTGGCGGTAGCGCAGGCGCGCTGGGGTCCGGGCGAGGCAGTTCTGCGCAGCGGATCAGACCTGCGGCGCTACGCCAGCGCGCAAGACTTGCTGTTGGCAGCCACCGGCACCGAGGTGCCTCTGAGCGCGCTGTTTGACTGGCTCGAGGGTCGGCCCACCGAAGTGCTCGGCTGGCAGCCCGACCTCTCGGGTTTGTCGCAGGGCCGACTGCAGGCCCGGCGCAGTGAGCCGGGCCCGGCGGTCGAACTGCGCATCGTGCTCGAGCGTTGAGCCATGAAAACCCTCTACGACCTGCAAGCGCCGGCCAAGCTCAATACCTTTTTGCACATCGTCGGCAGAAGGCCCGAGGACGGCTATCACCTGCTGCAATCGGCCTTTGTACTGATCGACTGGCACGATACGCTGCATCTGGAGCTGCGCCATGACGGCCAGATCAGCCGCGAGGACGAAGCCGGGCCTGGCTTGCCCGGACGAGACCTGTGCGTGCGGGCCGCGCAGGCGCTACAGGCTGCTACCGGGAGCACGCTGGGGGTGCACATTCGCTTGCACAAACGCATCCCCACCCAGGCTGGGATGGGTGGCGGCTCCTCCGATGCGGCAACTTGCCTGCTTGGTTTGATGCGCTTGTGGAAGGCAGCGCTGCCCCGGCCGGCGCTCATGCAACTGGCCCTGGGGCTCGGCGCGGATGTGCCTTTTTTCTTGCTCGGGCGTCACGCCTGGGTCGAGGGCGTGGGCGAGCGACTGCAAGCGCTAGATATGCCGCCGGCCCGGTTTTTGGTGCTCAAGCCCCCGGTGGGCTTGGCTACCCCGCAGATCTTTGCCTCGCCCGAGCTCAGACGGGACAGCGAAACTGCTACAATTTCGGGCTTTGCTGCGCTTGGTCCGGACCACATTTACGAATTTGGCCGGAACGACCTGCAGCCGGTGGCGCAACAGCTCTGCCCCGAAATCGCCCAAGGCCTGCAGTGGCTGAGCGAGCGGGGCCTGAAGGGGCGCATGACCGGTTCGGGAAGTGCGTTGTTTGCCCGACTGCCCGACGGGGCGGAAGCAAACCGCGGTCTGGGTGGGCCCGCCGACGATTGGGTCGTCCGGGTGTGCAGCACGCTACAGATGCATCCGCTGGCCGATTGGTAAACTGCCGCCGACCGCGTTGCGCCTGGGCACGAATTGAGGGTTTGCACCGCTTGGGTGCAGGTCCTGCGTAGGGGAGTCGCCAAGTTGGTCAAGGCACCGGATTTTGATTCCGGCATGCGAGGGTTCGAGTCCTTCCTCCCCTGCCAAATGCGTTGTGCTGGGTCCAAATTGGGTTGAGGAGCAGCCCTGGATACCCAGATCACCTGGCTGCGGCCAGACTTGTTCAGATGGCCGGCCTGCTCCTAATCCAACCACCTTTGTCCTGCGAGCGCCAGCCCCTTTCTTATACGCCGCCCGATATGCAAGCGAATCACTCCGACTTCGTGGTTTTCACCGGCAACGCCAACCCCATCATGGCGCAGGAAATCGCAGCCGATCTGGGCACCACCTTGGGTGCGGCCCATGTGGGGCGATTTTCTGATGGTGAGGTAACAGTCGAGATTCAGCAGAATGTGCGGGCCCGCGATGTGTTCGTGGTGCAGTCCACCTGCGCACCGACCAACGACAACCTGATGGAACTGCTGATCATGGTCGATGCACTCAAACGTGCATCGGCCGAACGCATCAGTGCGGTCATCCCCTACTTTGGCTACGCCCGGCAAGACCGGCGGCCGCGTTCGGCCCGGGTGCCCATCACAGCGAAGGTCGTCGCCAATATGTTGCAGGCTGTTGGCGTGTCCCGGGTGCTGACCATGGATCTGCATGCCGATCAGATTCAGGGCTTCTTCGATATTCCGGTGGATAACATCTACGCCTCGCCCGTTCTGCTCGGGGATCTGCGCCAGAAAAACTACACCGACTTGATCGTGGTCTCGCCCGATGTGGGTGGCGTGGTCCGGGCGCGCGCCCTGGCCAAACAACTTGGCTGCGACATGGCCATCATCGACAAGCGCCGTCCACGGGCCAATGTGTCGGAGGTCATGCATGTGATTGGCGATATCGAGGGCCGCAACTGCGTCATCATGGACGACATGATTGACACCGCTGGCACGCTGGTCAAAGCGGCCGAAGTCCTCAAGGAGCGGGGCGCTGCCAAGGTCTATGCCTATTGCACGCACCCGGTGTTTTCCGGCCCGGCCATCGAGCGGCTGTCGCAAGGCGATGCGCTCGACGAAGTGGTTATCACCAACACCATCCCCCTCAACCCTGCCGCCAAAGCGTGCAGCAAGATACGCCAGCTCTCCGTCGCGCCGCTGTTTGCTGAGACCATACAGCGCATCGCCCGCGGAGAGTCGGTCATGAGTCTGTTTTCGGAGCAAGACAACCTGTTTTGAGTCGGAGACGATAAGCCTGGCAGCGCGAGCTGTCATTTGTTCAATGGGGTGAGACTGGTCGCGGTCCACCCTACAAGGAGAAAACCATGAAATTCGTCGCTTTTGAGCGCAAACTGCAGGGTACGGGTGCGAGCCGCCGTCTGCGTATATCGGGCCGTACGCCCGGCATCGTCTACGGTGGAGCGGGTGAGCCGCTGCGGATCGAAGTCGATCACAACGCCCTCTTCCATGCCATCAAGAAGGAAGCCTTCCATTCGTCCATCCTCGAGATGGAGCTCAGCGGCTCTGTCCACAAGGTCTTGCTGCGTGATCTGCAGATGCATCCCTTCAAGCCGCAGGTCCAGCATGTGGATTTCCAGCGCGTGGAGGCCACCACCCGCATGACCGTGAAGGTGCCGCTGCATTACAGCGGCGAGGAAAACTCGCCTGCGGTCAAGGCCGAAAAATGCCTGGTTAACCATGTGGTGACCGAGCTGACAGTCTCCTGCCTGCCTGCCGACATCCCCGAATTCATCGCGGTCGATCTCAGCGGCCTGCGCAAGGGTCACTCGCTGCACATCAACGACATCACCTTGCCCAAGGGGGTCAAGCCCGTCACTAAGGGACAAGCCAACCCAGTGCTGGTCTCGGTGTCGGCAATTGGCGAAGAGGAAGCCGAACCAGCGCCCGCAGGCGCTGCCGCGCCGGCAGCCGGTGCAGCAGCCGCCGCCGACCCCAAGGCGGCCAAGGCCAAGGCCAAGAAGTAATCGCGCCGAGGCGGGGACTCCCACTGCCTTCTAAGGCAGCCCCGCCCTGGCCGATAGGCCTGGCGGGTTTGGCGAGCCTCGCGGCGATGGCCTGGTCACCCCCCGCTAACCGACAATCGCATCATGATCAAGCTCCTGGTGGGCCTGGGTAACCCGGGCCACGAGTATGAGGCCACCCGCCACAATGCCGGCTTTTGGTGGATCGAGGCCCTAGCCCGCGAACTGCGGGTCGATTTGATTCCCGACAAGAGCTACCAGGGACGGGTGGCGCGCACCAGCCTGCAAGGTCAAACGGTCTGGCTGCTTGCGCCGCTGACTTTCATGAACCTCTCGGGCAAATCGGTGGCCGAGCTGGCGCGGTTTTTCAAGATAGCGCCCCAGGAAATTCTGGTGGCACACGACGAACTGGATCTACCGGCCGGACAGGTCCGCCTGAAGTTTGGCGGCGGGCACGCCGGACAAAATGGCCTGCGAGACATCCATGCCCGCCTGGGTACCGGCGACTATTGGCGGCTGCGCATAGGCATCGGCCATCCCGGCGTCAAATCCGAGGTCTCTGGCTGGGTGTTGGGCAAGCCTGCCCCCGAACAACGCAAGGCCATGGAAGAGGCGGTTGCACGCGCGGTCCAGGCTTGGCCACTGCTGACCGCCGGCGAGATGGAAAAAGCCATGCAAGCCATCCACACCACCGCAACACCGCGACCCAAACCCCCGCGCAAGGACCGGCCGACCGGCAGCGCAGCCGAGCCAACTGGCGACTGATACTTTTTTGCGAGATCGCTCCCAGGCGACCCGCCGGCGTCAACTGCGGCGCACGGGTCCGGACAGTTGCGCCAGCTCTTGCAGCCGCTGAACTTTCATTTCGAGTTGCTCGCGGGTCTCGACATGGTCTGGGTGTACCGGGATGCAGGACACCGGGCACACCTGTACGCACTGCGGCTCATCGAAGTGCCCCACGCATTCGGTACAGCGCGCCGGATCGATCTGGTAGATTTGCGGGCCTAAGAAGATAGCCTGGTTTGGACACTCCGGCTCGCAGACATCGCAATTGATGCACTCATCGGTGATCATCAAGGCCATGACCGAGCCTCTTAGCGCGGATGCGCCGCGCGCAGGGCCGCGGCCACCGCCGGACTGACCATCTGACTGACATCGCCCCCGAGCTTGCTGATCTCTCGAACCAGAGTGCTGCTGATGCACTGCACCGAAGCCTCCGGCAGCACGAATACCGTCTCGACAGAAGGCCTGAGCTTTCGATTCATCGCAGCCATTTGCGCTTCATAGTCAAAGTCGGAGAGATTGCGCACGCCGCGAACCACCGCGCATGCTCCGTGCTGGGCGCAAAAGTCCATGATCAGACCATCAAAGGGCAGCACCTGCACCGAGGCTTGCCCCCCCGTGGCGGCGCGCACCTGCTCGACCCGCTGCTCTAGACTGAAAAGGGTTTTTTTGTGATGGGCCGCGGCTACGGCTATCAGTACCCGATTGAAAAGACCCACCGATCGTCGCACCACATCGGCATGACCGAGTGTGAAGGGATCGAAGGTGCCCGAGTAAACGGCGATACGAGCAGAAGTTGCAGCCATGACCAAATTATGCCCGCCTGCTCTGGCCGGCCAGCAAATGAAAGTGCACGGCGCCAGCGCGCCCCTGGCGCAGCAGTTGCAGGCCCAGGGGGTCGAGCTGGGCCTGCGTCCAGGCCACAGGCGCCTCCAGGTAAATGCGTCCACCCTCGGCCAGCGCCGGGACGGCGGCCTTGAGGGCCGGCACAAAGAGGTCGGAGTCGAAGGGCGGGTCGATCAGGACCAGGTGGACTTGACCCGCAGGCAAGGCCCGCAGCAGCGCCACACCATCACCGCGCACCACGCTCAGGGCCTGGGCCCCCAGCTTGTCTCCGAGGGCCTGGATCTGCGCTGCCAGTTGCGTGTCGCGCTCGAAGGCCTGCACACCCGCAGCGCCCCGGGAGAGCGCTTCGAGCGACAGTGCACCGGTGCCGGCAAATACATCGACCACCTGCCAGCCACTCAAGTCTTGGCCCAGCCAGTTGAACAGTGTTTCGCGCACCCGGTCAGGAGTGGGGCGAAGGCCAGGACGCTGCGCCACCGCAATCGGCGTTCGCTTGTAGATCCCCCCGATGATGCGCACCCGCCCGGGCAGGGCTCGCTCGCTACCCTGCCCGGGCAGGCCTGGTCTGCTCATGAGGAGCCCCCCAAGACCAGGGTCACCATGCGGTCGGGTTGCAACTTACGGGCAAACGCGGCCCGGATATCGGCGGTGGTCAGGCGCTCGACCTGAGCTGTCCAGGTGCTCAGGTAATCGAGCGGCAGATCATGCCAGGCAATATTAGCCACATTCTCCAGCAGGCGGGCGTTGCTATCGAGTCGCAGCACAAAGCTGGCCACCAGACTCTGCTTGGCCTGTTGCAGCTCTGCCTCAGTAGGCCCCCGGTCGATGAAGTCACGCACCACCTGCCGCACCACTTCGACCGACTGCTGAGCCTGGTCGGGCCGGGTGCGCAGACCGACCGTGAAGGAGCCCGCATGCAGGCCCGGCGAAAAATAGCTGTAGACGCTATAGCTCAGGCCCCGCAATTCGCGTACCTCGCGAGTCAGGCGCGAGACAAAGCCACCTCCCCCAAGGATGTAGTTGCCCACAGTGAGGGCAAAAAAGTCGGGGTCGGAACGCTTGAAGCCGGGCTGACCGATGAAGATCTGCGCCTGCGCCGCCTTGAACGGAATGCGCAGATCCTGCGCGGCCGGTAATGCGGCCACCTCGGGCACAGGGGGCATGACTCGCGACGGGCTACAGGGGCCTTCAGGTAAACGCGCCAGGAGCTGACGCACCAGGGCATCGGCCTGCGCGCGGTCAAGGGCCCCCACCAGACTGACTCGCGCCCGGCATGCCCCCACATACTCCTGATAAAACCGCCGCATATCGTCAGGGCCGATGCGCTGCAGCGTCTGCTCCGTCATTTCATGGCCATAGGGATGGTCACCATAGAGCGCCTTCACATAGTGACGCCCCGCAACGCTGGCAGGCCGGGTGTAGGACTCCTTCAGATCGGCGATGTAGCGCTCACGCTCGCGCTGCCAGACGCGCTGCGGGAAGGAAGGCTCACCCAGCTGGCGGGCCGCCAGGGCCACCGCGCGCGCGAGCAAGTCGGGCTCGGTCAGGGTGCGCAGCGAAAAACTGAGCCGGTCGGCACTGGCGCTGGCCCCAAACCTGGCGCCCAGATCAACCCAGGCTTCGGTAATCTGGTTTTCATCGAGGGGCGGCTCTGCCCCTCTGGCCAGCACCCCCTTGCTCAGCAAATTGGCCATGCTGCTCACCAGCCCAGCTTTCTCGCGCGGCTCGCGCCGCTGACCCGCATCGAAGTCGATTTGCACATCGAGCATGGGTATGAAAGGACTTCGCACCAGATACACACGCGCACCGCCAGGCTGTTGCCAGTGCTCGATCGGCAGACTCGCCTGGGCCGGCGATATGACCAGCAAAGCCAGAACGATGGCCGAAGCAAGCTTGATTCGGCTCAAGGCCTGGGTCGCAAGACAACGCAGAGCGCAAAGCTCTATCCGGGAATCAGATAACAAGACAGTCTCCTTCCAACCAGAGGCAAGATCGGCCAGCCGCCGGATCAGTGATCGCGTATCGGGGCGTCACCCCAATCGTTTCGCCCCCGTCGCACCGGGGGACCCCCGTCGCCGGACTGGGGCACCAGCACGGCCTCGGTCAATTGATCATCACCGAAGTAACGCTGGGCTACGGACTGCACATCGGCCGCCGAGAGACTGCGCAGATGCTGCACCAGGCGTCGATCGGCATCGATAGGAAACCCCAGCAACCAATAGCTGCCCATTTCATTGGCCTGACTGAACAGGGCGTCGCGTTTGTAGGTCTGGCTGGCGAGCCACTGAATTTTCACCCGCTCGAGTTCGACGGCCGCAATGCCCTCACGCGCAACGCGAGCCACCTGCTCGCGCAGGGCGTCCATCAATTGCCGGGTGCTGATACCCTCTGCCGGCACTCCATCGAGCACGAAGACCTGCGGCCCCCGACCGTACAGTCCGTTGTAAGCCCCGGCTCGCAAGGCCGCGGGTCGCTCGCCCTGCACCAGGGTGCGATCCAGGCGGGCTGCCGAATGACCATCAAGGACCCAAGCCAGCACGGTCAGGGCCAAGGCGTCGCGGCTGGAGGGATCGAGCTTGTCCTGCTGCAAAGCCTGAGGATCGAGTTGAGGCACTTTGTACATCAGGCTCACATAGGGCTGACTGCCGCGGGCACGGTGCTCCAGCCGCCGCGGTCCCGACTGGGGCGGCTCCAGGCGCGGCTTGCGTGCGGGGAGAGCGCGCGCGGGGATGGCCCCGTAATACTGCTCGGCCCACCGCCGCACTTGCTCGATATCGACATCGCCAGCCACAACAACGGCTGCATTGCCCGGCACATACCAGCGCTGATAAAACTCCCGCACATCCTGCGGCGTCATCATGTCCAGATCATTCATCCAGCCGATGATCGGACGCCGATACGGCGAAGCGGTGAACATGACCGCCCGGGCAGCCTCGAACATTTGGCTCCGCGGTGAATCGTCGATACGCTGTCGGCGTTCCTCCTTGACCACCTCGATCTCGCGCTTGAACTCATCGTCCGTCCAGACATTACGCGCGAAGCGATCGGCCTCCAGTTCCATGACTTCCCTGAGGCGGGCCGCCGGTATCTGCTGGTGGTAGGCCGTCGCATCGCGACTGGTGAAGGCGTTGTCACGCCCGCCCAGGGCGGCAATGCGCTTGGAATACTCACCGGGCCCCACGGTGGGCGTCCCCTTGAACATCATGTGCTCGAGCACATGCGCGACGCCTGAGGTGCCGTCAACCTCGTCGATCGAGCCCACCCGCACCCAGAGCATATGAACGGCGGTAGGCGCACGCCGATCGACCTTGATCAACAAGCTCATGCCGTTGGCCAGGGTGAACTGGCGCGGAGCGCCTTCATCCATCACCGGGGCTGGCGCAGACACCTGGGCCTTTGCAGGCCCGTAGGCCAAGCCACCGCCAAGAAAAACGGCTGCGCAGATTGACAGCCTCAAAAGTGAAACCCAAGCTCGCATGCACAATCCTCTGTATACCGGGCCAAACGACCTCGGGTTTCTAGAATAGGCCTTCTTCAATAGACCCGCTTCATGTTCAGTTTCTTCAAACAAATCCTTGGCACCAGCCCATCGGCTTCGACCGACGCATCGCCCGTACAAGCGGCCACCATCTCGGCCGCCCCCGAAGCCGAAAAAACGCCTGAGCGCCCTGCGCAGCGCCAGGGTTGGATCGGCCGCCTGCGCGAGGGCTTGCGCAAAACCGGACGCAGCCTCACCAGTGTATTGGGTGGCAGCCGTATCGACGAGGCTCTGTACGAAGAACTCGAGACGGCTCTGTTGATGGCCGATGCCGGTGTGGCGGCAACCGAGCACCTGTTGACCGACCTCAAGCGACGGGTGGGCGAAAGCGGCGCTGTCGATCCGCAGGCCATCAAACCGATGCTGATCGATGCATTGACGGATTTACTGCAGCCGCTGCAAAGACCGCTGGAAATCGGCCGACACCAACCCACGGTCATCATGGTGGCCGGGGTCAACGGCGCCGGCAAGACCACCTCCATAGGCAAACTCACCCGCCATCTGGCGGTCGAGGGGGCTTCGGTGCTGCTGGCCGCAGCCGATACCTTTCGCGCAGCGGCGCGCGAGCAATTGATGGTCTGGGCTGAACGCAATACGGTGGATATCGTCAGCCAGGAGGGCGGCGATCCAGCCGCTGTGAGCTTTGATGCAGTTAGCGCTGGCAAAGCGCGCGGCAAAGATGTGGTGCTGGTCGACACCGCCGGCCGTCTGCCCACGCAGCTGCACCTGATGGAGGAATTGCGCAAGATCAAGCGAGTGATCGCCAAGGCTGACCCCCACGCCCCCGACGAAGTCTTGCTGGTCATCGACGGCAACACCGGACAGAATGCGCTGGCCCAGGTCAAGGCCTTCGATGAGGCTTTACAGCTCACCGGTCTGATCATCACCAAGCTCGACGGGACCGCCAAAGGCGGTGTACTGGCCGCCATAGCCCTGTGGGCTCGCGAACGCTCGCGGCAGCATCCCCAGTGGAGGGTCCCCGCGGTCTACTTTATTGGCGTGGGCGAAAAGCTCGAAGATCTGGAGACTTTTGAGGCCCGCGAATTTGCGCAGGCCTTGCTCGACTAGGATTGTTTCCAACGCTGCCAATCTTCGGGCCGGTCCACATCCCAAAGTACGGGCATTTCGCTCCATCGCAGTTGCAGAGCCTGCAAGTGCTCACGCGTTTGCCGCATCACGCCACTCGTGCCCCAATCGACCGACTCGAAAAGTGCAGCCTGCGGTCGGCGCAGACCGACAAGCACATAGCCACCATCCTCGGCCGGCGTGAAGACAGCATCGTCACCGTCGAGCAGCCTTTGTGCGGCCCGATGCAGATGCGCGGGATCGAGCATGGGGCAATCGGTACCGATCAAAAGCAGAGGGCCCCGATCAGAACGGGCCTCAAACGCTGCGTGCATGCGCCGACCCAGGTCACCTTGAACCTGGTCGTAGGCCGGACAATCAAAGACCTGCTGTAAGACGCGAAAAAACCGTGCCTGCGATGAGGGCTCGCACCACAAGTGCAAGGGCATGCCGCTGCGTTGCACCGTTTGTACCGTCCGCATCACAAGTTGACGGTGCGCCCGGGCGGCGCCGGCCGGACCAAGCAAGGGGCTCAATCGTGTCTTGGCGCGCCCGGCCACCGGCGCACGGGCGAACACCGCCACGGGCACCGTCTCAACGCCCGCGCGGCCGGTAACCATACTGACGGGCCAGATCGTCCGGATCGGCACCCAGAAAATAGGCGGCGCGCAAACGCCACATCAACCCAATGGTGCGCCAGATGCCGTGCGTGCGCCACCGTCTCGGCGATGTCAGCACGGCTGGCTGCAGACACACCGGAGGCGCGAGCGACTTGAGTTTGCGCGACAGCGCCAGGTCCTCCATCAAGGCCATGTCGGGGAAACCGCCCACCTGCGTGAACACCTGACGCCGCACAAACATCGCCTGATCCCCAGTGGCCATACCGGTCCAGCGCGAACGAAAATTCATCATGCGGCTGACGACTGCCAGCATCGGATCCGGATCGTCGATGCGCACCTCGAAGCGCCCCCACAGCGCTTGCGGACCGAGGCGGCTGAGGGCGGCCAGCCCCTGCTCGGGCAGGCGTGTGTCGGCGTGCAAGAAAAGCAACCAATGGCCTCGGGCCTGGGCGGCGCCCGCATTCATTTGTGCTGCGCGCCCTCGCGGGGCGAGCAGGACCAGATCGGCGCCCTCTTGTGCATAACGCAGGCTGTCGTCCGAGCTGCCCCCGTCGACCACGATGAGTTCGGCGCCGGCACCGCGCCAGAGTGCGAGGGCCTGCAGGGCTGCGGGCAAAACAGCGCCCTCATCGAGCACAGGCATCACGATACTGAGCCAGGGTCGCATGGCCTCAGGTAGTCCGCAGGGCCTTGTGTTCGCTGATAAGCTTGCAGCGCCTCCGCCAAGGCCACTTACCGTTCCTCGCCCCATGCCCCTCCTCCGTCTCTTCTCGAGAATCATGAGCAGCCTCTTGCGCCTGCTTCTACGAATCGTTGGCCTGATGCTGGCCCTGATCCTGGTCCTGATCCTGGTGGTCATCCTCTTTTTCTGGATTCTGCTGCGCTTGCTGACGGGTCGCAAACCTAATATGGATGTTAGTGCACACTTTTCCCGGGTTCGTATCTTCACCCATCTCGGGGGCACCGCTGGCAGGGCCTCGGGCGACCCCCCCTTGGAAGGCGCAGCCTCCCCGAGCCGTGCCAGTCTGGGATCGATGGGTCGACCGCCCGAAATTCAGGATGTCCACGCCCGGGACTTGCCCTCCGACAGAAAATAGTAACTATTTATTAGTAATCCGTCGCCCATCGACGCAGGGCTATTAGCACTCGAGCATGTCGAGTGCTAAACTACTCCCATCGATTCAAGGAGTCACCCATGACAAGTTTGTCTGTGAGTCCGGGAACCCTGGCGGTCAGCCAGCCGTGGGCTGGTTCCAGCCTCTTGCCACCGCTGGGCAATCTGGATGCCTACATCAGTGCGGTCAACCGCATGCCCCTGCTCACGCTCGAAGAGGAGCAGGACTGCGCCCGCCGACTGCGCGCGAATAACGATCTGGAGGCCGCCGGCCGCCTGGTGCTCTCGCACTTGCGACTGGTCGTTTCCGTCTCGCGCAAGTATCTGGGCTACGGCCTGCCCCACGCCGACCTGATCCAAGAGGGTAATATAGGCCTGATGAAGGCCGTCAAACGCTTCGACCCCGATCAAGGCGTACGGCTGGTGAGCTATGCGCTGCACTGGATCAAGGCCGAAATCCATGAATACATCCTGCGCAATTGGCGCATGGTGAAAATGGCCACCACCAAAGCGCAGCGCAAACTGTTCTTCAACTTGCGTTCGATGAAGCAAGGCTTCAAGGACGATGCGGAGGCGGCCACGCACAGGGACTCGCTCAGCGAGGACCAGATTGATGAGATGGCTCGTTCGCTGGAGGTCAAGCGCGAGGATGTGATCGAGATGGAGCAGCGCATGGCCGGCGGCGATGTCCTGCTCGACCCGAGTCCAGGTGACGATGGCGAGGAAGCCTACGGTCCGATCGCGTATCTAGCGGACACTCGCCACGAACCTACGGCCCTGATCGAATCGCACCAGCGCGATCTGATGGCCAGCGACGGCATCGCTGCTGCGCTGCAGACGCTGGACGAACGCTCTCGACGCATCGTTCAGGAACGCTGGCTCAAGGTCAACGACGATGGCTCCGGAGGCATGACCTTGCATGAACTGGCCAGCCAATACCAAGTCAGTGCCGAGCGCATCCGCCAGATCGAAGGGGCAGCGCTCAAGAAAATGCGTCAGGCGCTGGCAGCCTACGCCTGAGCCCCTCCGGCTTTAAGGCCTATCTGCCTCGCAGCAGGAGGCGCAGGTCTTCAGCCAGGGCATCGGCCTTGATACCTTGGCGGGTGTAGAGCCGCACCCGACCCTGGGGGTCAAACACATAGCTGCCGGCCGAATGGTCGAGGGTGTAGCTGCCGGGGGTCTTGCCCTCATTCTTGCGATAGAAGATCTTGAAGTGGCGCGCCAAATCGGGCAACTGCTCGCTCGTCGGTATCAGGGCCAGAAACTCTGGGTCGAAGTTGGCGGTGTAGGCCTTGAGAACCTCGGCGCTGTCACGCTCTGGATCGAGAGTGATAAAAATCGCCTGTAGTTTCGACCCGTCAGCTCCGAGCAACTGCTTGACCTGCACCAAGTCAGACAGCGCAGTAGGGCAGACATCGGGACACTGTGCAAAACCAAAGAACACCACCACGACCTTTCCACGGAAATCGGCCAAAGTGCGTTGCTGCCCATTGAAGTCGGCGAGTTTGAAGTCCCGGGCGTAATCGGCGCCCGTAATGTCAATACTGCGAAAGGCGGGCTTTTCAGGCGAGCAGGCGCCCAGCAGGCCGGCGACCCCCACAAGAAGAACGAGGCGGCGCAGGCAAAGCATCAGGGCAGGTAATGATCGATCAGCAGCGCCGCAAACAGCAGCGAGAGATGGATCAAAGAAAAACGAAAAGTCTTGCGTGCCAGCGCATCGGAATACTCGCGCCACAGCGCCCAGGCATAGGCGCAAAAAATAAAGCCGAGGATGAGCGCCGAGACCAGATAAAACCAGCCGCTCATCTTGAAAACAAACGGCATCAGGCAAGCGGCCAGCAGAACCACGGTGTAGAGCAGGATGTGCAAGCGCGTAAATTCGTTGCCGTGGGTGACCGGCAACATGGGCAACCCTGACTTGCGGTAATCCTCCACACGGTAGAGCGCCAGGGCCCAGAAATGCGGTGGCGTCCACAAGAAGATGATGAGAAACAAAATCAAGGCTTGCGGCGCCACTTCACCCGTCATTGCCGCCCATCCCAAAACCGGCGGCATTGCCCCCGAGGCCCCCCCGATGACGATGTTCTGAGGCGTCAGCGGCTTGAGCACCACGGTGTAAATGACGGCATAGCCGACAAAGGTGGCAAAGGTCAGCCACATGGTCAGGGGATTGACCCAAACATACAGCACGAAAGACCCGGCGACACACAAAGCGCCCGAGAACAAGAGAGTCTGTCCGTTACCCAGCTCTCCCTTGGCGGTGGGCCGCCAGGCAGTGCGCCGCATGCGTGCATCAATGTGACGCTCGACGATGCAATTGAAAGCAGCCGCTGCTCCAGCGACCAGCCAGATGCCCGCACAAGCAACCAGCGCCAGGCTGACATCGGTCCAGCGGGGTAAGCCCGGCACAGCCAGTACCATGCCGATCAGCGCACAAAAGACGATCAGTTGCACCACGCGCGGCTTGGTCAGCGCGTAGAACTGAGACCAGCGCGAGGCGAAAGGGAGGGCCGGAGCGGCCGAGGCTTGGGGCGAACTCATGCGGACACCTGGGACCTCGCAGTGTAGGCCCTGTCGGGCCGCGGGCTGCCGGCGCGGGTGCGCGAGACCAGAGCCGTCAGCAGTACCACCAGGGCAGCCGCGCCACCGGTATGGGCCAAGGCGGCCACCAGAGGCCAGCCGAGAATGACATTGCTCAGACCACTGAGAAACTGCCAGATGACCAGCCCAAGCAGCCAATAGCTGGCCGAACGGGTCGCCGGCTCACGCCCCAAGAGGCCGGCGACGATCAGCAAGATCAACATCACCAAGTAAGCCCCGATCCGGTGCACATAGTGGATGGCAGTAAGCGCAGCAAAGCTGATGTTTTGACCGTCTGCTGTACTGCCGAGTTCGCGCCAGAAACTAAAGCCCTGTCGGAAATCCATGGGGGGCCAGAACGAACCCTGGCAGGACGGAAATTCGGTACAGGCCAACACCGCGTAATTGGTGCTGACCCAACCGCCCAATGCAATCTGCACCCAGAGCAAAGCAAACCCAAGGCACATCAGGGCGTAGACGCGCCGGGGCAGGATCGTCCAGTCCGTGTGTCCCCCGGCCAGCGCGTAGCGACTGGCTTGCGCCTGCAGCAGGGCCAGCAAGAACAAGCCGCCGAGCAAGTGCAGGGTCACAATGGCCGGGAACAGCTTCATGGTCACAGTCCAGGCACCAAAAGCCCCCTGTACACACACCCATACCAGCGTCAAGGTCGGCCACCATGGGGAAACGATCGATCCCGCGCTCCCCGGACGCCGACTCGCCCACCAGCTGGCAGCGGCCAGCGTGAGGATGAGCACGCCCACGCCGGTAGCCAGATAGCGGTGCACCATCTCGATCCAGGCCTTGGCGTGGGTCACGGGTCCGGTGGGCAAAGCCGTCTGCGCTTGGGTGATTTCCTCACGCGCGCCCAAGGGACTGGCGCTGCCATAGCAGCCGGGCCAATCGGGGCAGCCCAGACCCGAGTCGCTCAGACGGGTGAAAGCGCCGAAGACAATCAAGTCAAAAGTCAGGAACAAAGTCACCAGGGTGAGGGTGCGCAGCCGCCGCACCGGATCGCTTGAGCGCTGTCGCAGCCAGACCCACGCCAGGGGGCCGAGAGCAACAAGCACGCCCATGAGCATAAGGCGCCCTGTGGGGCCGAAGTCGTAGAGAGCCACTTCAGTCATGACGCAGCTCCATCAGCGGCCGGGCTGATCCCAGCTGCTCGAGGCCCGCAAGACTCGCTCCAGATCCCGCTTGGCACGGCCGGCCGACTCCACGCTCAGGCCGGCAGGCATACGAAGCATCCAGTTGCCCATGGGGTCAACCACAAACAGGTGATCGGCCAGCTGCTGACCCGGTGCAGGCTGCAACCAGGCCCTCAGGTCGGCGGCCGGCACACGCAGGACCACTGCTCCCTGCAAGGCCGGTAGGAAGGAAGCGGGTACCGGTGCTTCATCGTCGATCAGCCACACCCGATCCACCCGGTCCTTCTCACGGCCCAGGGACTCGCGCAGCTGACGCTGCAGGTACAGATGGTTTTGGCAACGCTCATCACAAGCGCCCGAGGCCACGCTGATCAGCAACCACTGATCCTTGAGGTGGTTCAGGGGCTGAGACTGCCCTTGCAAATTGATGGCCTGGATAGCGGGCAAGGGACGCTGGGGCTCAATCAGCTCACCGAAGTTGCGCCGCCCCTCGGGCCGAACGATGTAGTAAGTAAAGTAGGAGGCGATCACCGGCGCGGCGCAGACCAACAAAATCAGCAGCATGCGCACCCGACCGGCAGCGGCCGCTGCCGTACTGGCCCGCTCGGGCGAAGGCAGGTCGTGAACGGTCAGGCTCAGGGGCTGCTCCGGCGCGGACTTGGGGGGCAAAGGGGTGTTCATGAACGGGGGGCTGAAAGCTTCCTGCGATACGGCGCAATCCATTGAAACCAAGCGTAGAGCAACACCAGCAAAGCGGACAGGCTGAACCACTGGAATGCATACCCCTGATGCTTGTGCACCCCCGACTCCGGCGGGTCCCAATCACGCAGCAGGCCCTCGCTGGGCTGCCCCGTCTGTATGAGAAGGGCCGAAAGCAGGGGCAAGCCCGACTCGGCTCGATACTGCGCCAGATCGAGATTTTGTCGGATCGGACCGACTTCTTCAGGACCAAGCTGATAAAGCTGCCCCGGGGTCAGGGCTAAGCGTCCCTCGAGACTCACCAGGCCCTGCGGCGTGTCTATCGGGTTCACTTGCCGCCGATCCTGAAAGTTTCGCGCAATCCAGCCACGCTGCACCCAAAGCACCTGCGCATGTCCCTCCAATTGCAGAGGCGTCAAGACCCATAAGCCCTGACGGCCCGCCATCGGCCTGTTATCAAGGTAGACCGTGCGATCGGCTAGCCAGTGCCCCTGAACCACCACACGCCTGTGCACCAGGTGGGCCAGATCGGAGCTGCTTAGAAGTTCCTGCACCGGCAAGGAAGGCGCCCGAGCCCGGGCCTCGATCGAGGCGGCCCGCTCGGTCTTGTACTGAGCGCGGGCCAATTGCCACCGCCCCAGGGAGAAGGTCAACGCAACCATCCCCAGCGTCGCCAGGGTCACAACCCACCAGCGCAGGGAACGACCCGAACGGCCTGCAGACTCACGCTCAGACTCCAGCATGCGCAGATAATCTCCTGTATGTCATATCTCATTGGACTGGCTTTTGTGGCCATCATCGGGGCCTTGGCCAGCGCTCTGTATTTCATGCTCAAGGGTGGAACCGGTGACAAGCCCAAGTCCGGGCACATGGCCAAAGCCTTGGCTTTCC
Organism: Betaproteobacteria bacterium; assembly: GCA_016868205.1. GTDB lineage: Bacteria > Pseudomonadota > Gammaproteobacteria > Burkholderiales > Burkholderiaceae_C > Polaromonas. The sequence goes on along the minus strand of VGHR01000005.1, from coordinate 30,754 downwards.
GGGTTGGATTTTCCATCCTGCTGTTCGTCTGCGTTTTGCTGGCCTGGAAGCTCGGCTATATCCGTCCGACGGGTTTACCCACCGGCAGCTGAGCCCCGGATCTCATAAAAAAAGGCCGCGACAAATGCGGCCTTTCTTCAGGCCCCTCCGGCCGGGCCGGGGGCGAACGCCTCACATCCAGTAGACGAGGATGTACAAACCGAGCCAAACCACATCAACAAAATGCCAATACCAGGCTGCACCTTCAAAGCCGAAGTGACGCTCGGGCGTGAAGTGCCCTTTTTGCAGACGCAGCGTGATAAACAGCAGCATCAGCATACCGACAAACACATGCAAGCCATGAAAGCCGGTCAGCATGAAGAAGGTTGAGCCGTAAATACCCGAGCTGAGCTTAAGGTTGAGATCCTGGTAGAGGTGGGCGTACTCATAACCCTGGACGCACAGGAAAGTAGCGCCCAGCAACACAGTGATCCACATGTAGTTGATGGTTTTGGCGCGATGCCCCTCGCGCAGCGCGTGGTGCGCAATGGTCAGCGTTACGCCAGAGGTCAGCAACAAGGCCGTGTTGATAGTCGGAAGCCAGAACGGGCCAATCGTGGCAAAGGGCTCGACGATGTCGGCCGGCGAACCGGTGACGCCAGCCTCAACCGTCGGCCAGACGGCCCGGAAATCAGGCCACAGCAGGGCATTGTCCAAACTACCCAGCGCGGGTAGGGCGTGCGCGCGGGCCCACCACAAGGCCGAGAAGAAGGCTCCGAAAAACATGACCTCGGAAAAAATAAACCAGCTCATGCTCCAGCGGAAAGAGCGATCAATCCGGGCGCTGTAGAGGCCCCCCTCGCTCTCGCCGACCGCATCGCGGAACCACTGGAAGAGCACCATAAACCACCAGAGCAGGCCGAACAAGAGGCTGTAAGCTCCCCAAGCAGCCCCATTGACCCATTGCGTCGCGCCAAAGATGACGAAGAACAGCCCAATTGCGGTCATGACCGGGTGGCGCGATGGGGCCGGTACAAAGTAATAAGGCGTGGTGCCATGCGTAGCTGAAGACATACTCTTTCCTCTTTGACTCAATCGCTCTGCAAAAACCTAAGCAACAGGCCGTGGCTCAACCAGGCACTATCCAGTGCACCAGCGCAGCCAGGCCGCCCACAAAAACAAACACGCCCAGGAAGGCCACTGCAATCACCTGCAGCGGCTTGAGCTGGCGCACATCGTGGTCGAAGTCGCTGCGAGCACGCAACCCCAAAAAGGACCACAACACAGCCTTGACCGTACCGATCCAGGAAGCAGGGTTCAATCCGGCCACGATACTCAGGCTCCCGAATGACCGGACGCAGCCGTAGCGGCCGACTTGCCCACCGAGCCTGAAGGGGCTGCGGGCACCTTACCGCCCACCTCGAAGAAGGTGTAGGACAGGGTAATCGTAGTCACATCCTTGGGCAGCTTGGGGTCAATGACGAAGGCCACGGGCCACTGACGCTTCTCGCCCGGAGCCAGGGTGTACTGGTTAAAGCAGAAACACTCGAGCTTGTTGAAATGCGGCGAGGCCTGTCGCGGTGCATAGCTGGGAATGGCCTGTGCGGCCATGGTCCGGTTCTGGATGTTCTGGAATTCGTACATGACGGTGGTGAGCTCACCGGGACGAACCTGAACCGAACGGACTGCGGGTTTGAAGTCCCAGGGGCCACGGGCGTTGGCATCGAACTCGATCGTCACCGTACGCGTGGCGTCAATCTGGGTATTGGCGGCCTGCCGCGAGGTGTTGCCTGGAATCAGCTTGTCACTGAGCGCCAGCACATTGATGCCGGTCATCTCGCAAATTGCAATGTACAGCGGCACCAGGGCATAACCAAAGCCGAACATGCCCAGCACAATCACCACCAGCTTGCCGGTCATCCGCAGGTTATCGCGACGCATTTGCATGATCGACGCTCAGGCACCGAGCAAAACAATGCGGGCCATGAAGCCCAAGAAAAAGACCAATGCCACCGTGGCCAGAATCAGCCCCAGGCGGCGATTGCTCTTTCCGTCTTGACCGGACACGCCCACCTCAACCAATCACGCGCGTGGCGGTGGCATCTAGCTTGGGGGGCGTCTCGAAGGTATGGAAGGGAGCCGGCGAGGGCACTTCCCACTCCAGGCCTTCAGCCGCCTCCCAGGGCTTGGCCGAAGCCTTTTCGCCGACGCCACGCATCACGGGCAGCACGACGAAAAGGAAGAAATAAACCTGGGCGATGCCAAATGCGAAGGCTCCGACGCTCGCCCACATATTGAAGTCAGCAAACTGCATGGGGTAGTCTGCGTAGCGCCGCGGCATGCCCGCCAGGCCCAGGAAGTGCATGGGGAAGAAGGTGATGTTGAAGGAAATCAGCGACCACCAGAAGTGGATCTTGCCCCGTGTTTCGTTGTACATCACGCCGGTCCACTTGGGAACCCAGTAATAGAAACCGGCGAACATGGCATACAGCGAACCGGCCACCAGCACATAGTGGAAATGTGCGACAACATAGTAGCCGTCCTGCAGCTGTGTGTCGACCGGCGCCACCGAAAGGATAAGCCCGGTGAAGCCGCCCATGGTGAACACAAACAGGAATCCAACGGCGAACAGCATGGGCGTCTCAAAGGTCATTGAGCCCTTCCACATGGTGGCGATCCAGTTGAACACCTTCACCCCGGTGGGTACGGCAATCAGCATGGTGGCGTACATGAAGAAAAGCTGACCCGTCACCGGCATGCCGGTCGTAAACATGTGGTGGGCCCAGACAATGAAGCTCAGAATGGCGATCGAGCCGGTGGCATACACCATGGACGCGTAGCCGAAGAGACGCTTGCGCGAGAAGGCCGGAATGATATGGCTGATGATGCCAAAGGCCGGCAGGATCATGATGTAGACCTCGGGATGCCCGAAGAACCAGAAGATATGCTGGTACATCACCGGATCGCCGCCGCCGGCCGGATTAAAGAAGCTGGTGCCGAAGTGGCGATCGGTCAGCGTCATGGTGATGGCGCCAGCGAGCACCGGCATGACCGCAATGAGCAGGTAGGCCGTGATCAGCCAGGTCCAAACGAACATCGGCATCTTCATCAGCGTCATCCCGGGGGCGCGCATATTCAAAATGGTGACGATGATGTTGATCGAGCCCATGATGGACGAGGCGCCCAGAATATGCAGGGCAAAAATGCCGGCGTCCATGGACGGACCCATCTGCAGCGTCAACGGCGCATACAAGGTCCAGCCAGCCGCGGGCGCACCGCCGGGCATGAAGAATGAGCCGGCCAGCATCAGTCCGGCCGGGATCATCAACCAGAAACTCAAGTTGTTCATGCGCGCAAAAGCCATATCGGCCGCACCGATTTGCAGCGGGATCATCCAGTTGGCGAAGCCCACGAAGGCCGGCATGATCGCGCCGAACACCATGATGAGCCCGTGCATGGTGGTGAGCTGGTTGAACAACTCCGGGTTGACCAGTTGCAAGCCCGGCTGAAACAGCTCCGCTCGGATCCCCAGCGCCAACACACCGCCAAACATCAGCATCGCAAAAGCGAACAGCAGATACAGGGTGCCAATGTCCTTGTGATTGGTGGCGAACACCCAGCGGCGCCAGCCGGTGGGTGCGTGGTGATCATGATCGTGATCGTGCGAATGATGGTCGAGGACTGCACTCATGGATCTACCCTTTAATAGGATTTCGACGAACTCTTGAACTTATTTGCGCGCCGATTGAACTTGCGCGGGCTGAACGAGCTGACCGGTCTTGTTTGACCAGTTGTTCTTGGTGTAGGTGATGACCGCGGCGATCTCGGTGTCACTGAGCTGCTTCCAGGCCGGCATGGCACCGCCAGCAGCGCCATTGAGAAGAATGTTGATGGTTTTGAGCGGGTCGGCATCGACGACGATGGCCGAACCATCGAGGGCCTTGATGGGGCCGGCCCCTTTGCCGCTGGCCTGATGGCAGGCCGCGCAATTGGCCGCGTAGACCTTCTCGCCGCGGGCCACCAGATCAGCCTGCTGCCAAACCTTGCTCGGGTCATCCGCTTTGGCCGCGGCCTCCTTGAGCTTGGCCTGCACCCATTGCGAGTACTGCTCGGCCGTCACCACCTTGACATGGATAGGCATGTAAGCATGCTCTTTACCGCACAACTCCTGGCACTGGCCGTAAAAATCACCGGTTTTTTCGGCGCGGAACCAAGTGTCGCGCACGAAGCCAGGAATGGCGTCCTGCTTGATGCCAAACTGCGGCACCGCAAAGGCGTGAATCACATCGTTGGCCGTCGTGATGATACGAACCTTCTGGTTGACCGGCACGACCAGCGGGTTGTCAACCTTGAGCAGGTAGTCGCTGATGATCTCGCCCGGCTTGGGCCCGCCGGCATTGGACAGCGCTCGGTGGCCGGCATCGAGCGTGGAGACAAAGGCTATGCCCTCACCCTCCCCCTTGATGTATTCATACCCCCACTTCCACTGAATGCCGGTGGCCTTGATGGTCAGGTCGGCGTTGGAGGTGTCTTTTTGCGCCACCAGCAGCTTGGTCGAAAGCAGAGCCATGCCAATGACAATGAGGAAGGGCACCACGGTCCAGGCAATCTCCACCGCGGTGGACTCGTGAAAAGAGGCCGCCTTGTGGCCCACCGAGCGCCGATGCTTCCAGATGGAATAGAACATCACACCGAACACCGCGATGAAGATGACCAGGCAGATGATCATCATGGCCCAGTGCAGCCAGTTTTGTTCAGCTGCGATGCGGGTGGCTGGACTGGGTAAATTGAGCTGAAAAGGCTGCGGGCCGCCGGGCAGGTTGAAGGAACTCGCGGCTGCCGAGGAGGCCCAGGAGGCGGCCACCAAAGCCAAAGCACCGTACGCCTTGCCGGCCACCGATGCCAAGAGGTCTCGAATCGATCGGACGAGCGCCGAAACGCTCCTCAAACCGCCGCCCTGAAATTTGCTCGCGTTCATCGTCTTTGCTCTTCGGAAGGTTTCGTGATCAGATCAACCCCGGGATTATAGGCAGTGAGCGTAGGGCTCGAAAGCGCGCCTTTGAAAGTTTGGTGACAGCTTGGGATGGCCCCCCGGTCAGGCCCCACGCAAAGCCATGCGAATCTCCCGCGCCAAGGCAGGCCTGAGCTCTGGCCTCAAATGCCGGCCGACAACCACACGCCGGCCCTGGCCGGACACTTCAATCAGAGAACCATCGCCACCGCTGGGTTCCACCCGCACCCAATCGCGCGAGAACTCGGTGCGCTCGGTCGCCCCGCCGTGGTCTCGCTCGACCACCAGCATGGGACCCTGTAGGATGATGGTTTCCCCATCACCGGCATGACGCGCGTAAATCAGCAGGGCCGCACCGAGCACCGCAATCTCCACCGAGGCAAAGGGCAGAACCAGGGTCGCCCCCATGAACCAGAAACCGCCAGCGATGACCAAGGACACAGCGCACACGCCGAGGTAAAAGCGCAGCAACTGCCCGGGCGACAAACTGCAATTGCGACGCAGCGTCCAGCGCAGCCCGGCGCACCGACCCTCCTCATCGCTGGAGTAGGCAGTGGCGAAGCGGTACGGAGGGGGCGTTGACATCACGGGGCCGGTGGATCAGGGGCGGGGCAGAGCTCCAAGAGCGTCAATTGGGCGGCACCGCTAGAGTTTAGCGCCGCCTCCTTCATCCACCCGCTCATCGTGGGTTTGATGGCCGCAGTGATCGACGCAATTCGTCGACGGCCACCCGGGTCAGCCCATCGGTCTTCAGTCGCGGCGCCGGCTTGAGGGCATGGGCAAAGATCAGTTCCACGCTCAGGCTCAGGCGACCATCGGCCTGGCGCGCGCCATCGCGCTCGATGGCCGACAACAGCGCCTGATGCCAGGTCCGTCCGCGCAAGCCGGGGTGGCGCTGGGGATGCAGGTTGCGCCCCCACTGGCGCAATTCGGACAACAAAGCGTGGGCACTGCTGAAAGTCAGGGTCAGCCGCTCCATCTCCATGACCGGCTCGGCAAAGCCGCAGCGCACCAGCATATCGCCCCAGTCGTGCATATCCGTCAGCGGGGCAGCCGGCGGCGGCCACCCCTGCTGCTGATAGATGCCACGCAACTCGAGCGCCGTATCAGGACCGAGACAGGAGAACATGACAAAACCGTCGACACGCAGCATCCGATGCCAGCGTGCAAACAGGTCAACCGGGTCGGGCTGGGCGTGGAGCACCATATTGGCCCACACCATGTCCTGCGAATGATCCGGCGCCTCTTGCCAGCGCGGTTTGGCATGGCGCCAGCGCCGCCAATGCCACCAGGGCGGCGTTATCTCCCCCTGAAGGCGCGCCCGGCGCCGGTCGACCGGCTCGACCAGCCAGGCCCCTGGGCCACAGGCCCGGAGCAGGTCGGCATGCACCGCAGCGCCGCTCAGGCCCGGGGCCCAGTGCGTCCAGTCCCGGGGCTTTCGCCGAAACCACTGCAACCGCTCGAACATGCGCCGCCCTGCCTCCTCATGCAGCCAGGGGGTCTGCGCTGCCCCATGCAGATGCTGCCAGCGCAGCAGCGCGGGCCGATCAAAATGGGGGGGCGTGGAGTCAGGTGTGGGGGCTGTCAAGGCAGCGGACCGGCGCCGCAAGGTCTCTCTGGACAAGCGCGGTCCGTGAGTCCAGTATAGGGGGCTCTATGTTTCCGGGACTGCCAAAACACCACTTGCCCAGCCGCTGTGCGGTCTGTCACAGCTGGCCCCGGCCTCAATTGTGTGCCTCCTGTCTGGAGCGTTTTGCCGGCGCGCGACCACGCTGCGCCCGCTGCGCCCTGACCCGGACACAGGTGGGGGACGCCCCCTGCCCCGACTGCCGGGACTGGGCGCTGGAGGCCTGTCATGCCGCGGTGGACTATGCCTTCCCCTGGAACGAACTGCTGACCGCTTTCAAGTTTCAGCGGCAATCGGGCTACAGCGAACTCTTCGCCGGCTTACTGCTGCGCGACGCTGGCGTCCGAGCGTTGCTGGGGGACTTGGGGTCGGACGATGTGCTGATGCCCCTGCCCCTGTCGGCACAGCGACTGGCCGAGCGCGGCTTCAATCAGGCTTGGGAGCTTGCCCGCTCCTTGCACCGGCTCAGCGGCTGCAAGGCACAACTGCAGACCCGACTGCTGCTGCGCACCCGACACACGCTGGCGCAAAGTCAACTCGACCGCGCACAGCGGCTGGCCAATGTCCGCGACGCCTTCCTGACCGAGCCCCTGGCCCCGGACTGCGTCCGCGGACGCGCGGTGGTTCTGGTCGACGATGTAATGACCAGCGGGGCCACACTCAATGCGGCAGCGCAAAGCCTGCTGCAGGCCGGCGCCAAGGGCGTTCAAGCCCTGGTGGTCGCACGCACGCCATCCTGAAGGCCCATCCGGGCTGCAATCGCTGCCGATAATCGGCAACATGTTCCATATCGTGCTGGTCCACCCCGAGATCCCGCCCAACACCGGCAATGTGATCCGGCTGTCAGCCAATACCGGCTGCCAGTTGCATTTGGTCGAACCTCTGGGCTTTGCGATGGAGGACCGTCAACTCAAACGCGCCGGGCTGGACTATCACGAATACGCCTGCGTCAAGCGGCACGCAAGCTGGGAAGACTTGCTACGCAGCGAACAGCCGCCGCCCGAGCGACTCTTTGCTTTTACCGCACGCGGGGCGCACTCGCCCTTCGAGACGCAGTTTCAGGCCGGCGATTGGCTGGTCTTCGGCTCCGAAACGGCAGGCCTGCCGGCGGTTCTGCGCATGAGCTTCGACCCGGGCCGACAACTGCGTCTGCCGATGCGGCCAGGCCAGCGCAGCCTCAACCTGTCCAATGCGGTGGCGGTGGCGGTGTATGAGGCGTGGCGCCAGTGCGATTTCGCGGCACCGCCCACGGTCCGGTCCTAAGCGGCCGAACCCATCGAGCGCAGACCGTCCCAGAGCAGCTTCAGGCCCGTCAAAAACATGCCGACATAGACAAACTTGTAGAACAGCCCGGCGTCGATGCGGCGCGCCAGATTGACCCCCACCCAGACCCCCAGGGGTACCAGCGGCAGCAAAGTAAGCGAGGTCAACATATTGCGCAGGTCCAGCAAACCCAGAAAACCGTAGGGAATCCACTTGGATAGATTGATGACAAAAAAGAAGTAGGCCATCGTCGAGGTAAACAGCAGCGGCGAAAGGCGCAGGGGGATGACATAGGCGCTGATGGGTGGTCCGCCAGCATGGGCAATAAAACTGGTGAAACCCGAGGTGGCGGTCAGAATCGCGCCGACCCAGCGCCGCGGCGGCGCAGCATCGGGCTTGGGCGGAAACATCAGGCGTTGCGCCAGAAAAATCAGGGTGGAGATGCCCACCACCGCCTCCACCACGCCCGGGCTGAGCAGTCGGAACAGCACGAAGCCCAACACCGTACCCACCAAACCGCAAGGCACCAGGAACCTCAGCAGGGTCCAGTCGAGGTGGCTGCGCAGGAAAATCAGGCCCAGAATATCGGTCAGCAGCAGCACAGGCATCAAGATCGCTGCCGCCTCAGGTACGCTGACCGCCAGCGCCATCAGCGGCACTGCCAGCGATCCAAAACCGGTGCCAAAACCGCTTTTACTGACCCCCATCAGCAGCACCGAGGGGATGGCCACCAGGTAGAAAAAAGGGTCGGTAATGAGGGGCAGAGCCATGCGGCGCGAAGAGGGCCCGCGCTGAAAATCAGTGCGCCTCGATCCCCAGGTAAGCCTTCTGGATCTCAGGTCTGTTCATCATCTCACGCGCCTGTCCTTCGGCGACGATACGGCCCTCTTCCATCACATACGCACGATCGGCCGTCTCCAGAGCCATCGCCACATTTTGCTCAACCAGGAGCACCGCTGTCCCCTGCTCATTGATACGCCGGATGGCAGCGAACATATCGAGGACGATGGACGGGGCCAGGCCCAGCGATGGCTCGTCGAGCAGCAAAAGCGTGGGGCCGGCCATGAGGGCGCGTCCGATGGCCACCATCTGCTGCTGACCGCCCGAGAGCGAACCGGCGGGACTGCCCAACTTGACCTTGAGCGCCGGAAACAAAGCGAGCACCTGCTCCAGGCGGGCGGCGCGATGCGGCCGGGCCGAGGCGATGAATCCACCGAGCTCCAGATTCTCCATGACCGACATCTGAGTGAAAAGCCGGCGTCCCTCGGGCACGATGGCGATCCCTGCCTCGCAAAAAAGATGGCTTGACAGACGCGTCACATCTTGGCCGCGAAACAGCAGACTGCCGCTCTTGACCCCATGCAAGCCGGCGATCGCATTGATCAGGGTGGTCTTGCCCGCACCGTTCGGGCCAACCACACAGACCAGTTCTTTATCGCCGCAACGAATAGAGACATCCCAGAGCGCCGGCGCAGCGCCGTAGTTGACCGAGATCTGATTGACTTCAAGCATGGGGCTTCCCCAAATAAGCATTGACTACAGCCGGATCGCTCATCACCTGTTGCATCGGACCGACCGCCAGCAACTTGCCGTGATTGAGAACTGCCACCCGATCGCACAAAGCCACGACCGCGCGCATCACATGCTCGACGAAGACGATAGTGGCACCCTGATCGCGAATGCGGCGTATCAGCACGATCGCCTCATCAATCTCGCTGGGCGTCATGCCCGAGAGAACCTCATCGAGCAGCACCAGGCGCGGCCGCGCGGCCAGCGCCCTGGCCAACTCCAGGAATTTGCGCTGATGCAGATTCAGATCATCGGGCAGGCTTTCGGCCTTGTGGGCCAGCCCGGTAAAGCTCAGGCACCGCCGGGCCTCCTCGGTGGCCTGCTGGCGATTCATCGAGGCGCCACCAAACATGGCCGAGAGAATCACATTCTCCAGGACAGTCAGGTGCATGAAGGGTCGCGGAATCTGGTAGGTGCGCGCGATACCTGACTGTGCCACCTCGTGCGCCGCCATGCCCACCAGTTCACGCCCCTCGAAGGCGTAGGTGCCGCCGGTGGCCGGGTAATGTCCGCTGACCACATTGATGAAGGTCGACTTGCCGGACCCGTTGGGTCCGAGCAGCCCAAGGATCTCCCCCTTGTAGACCTGCAGATCCACATCGCTGAGCGCCTGCACGCCCTTGAAGGCCTTGGACAGTCCGCGCGCCTGGAGCAACACCTCACCCGTGGCCACCGGAGCGAATGTTGGCAAAGACGGCTGCAGGGCCGGGGGCTCAGGCTGCACCGCTGCGGGCGGGGCGTGGGCCCGGCCCGCCTCGGCATCCCGGCTGCGCCGCGCCGCCTGCTCGGCACGCCGACGCAGGAAGAAACCCATCACGCCATTGGGCATGAACAAGATAACAACGATGAGCACGATGCCAACAACGGCTTTGCCCATGACAGGGTTGTTGCCAGCCGTGAAGAAATACAGCATGGTGGTAATAAGCACGGCGCCGACGGCCGGGCCGGCCCAGTGCCGCGAGCCACCCAGACAACTCATCAGGACCACCGTCAGCGGCACCGTGATGTTGAAGGTCTCGCCTACTGTCACATACTGCACGAACAAGGCATGTATGCCTCCGGCCAAGCCAGCCAGGGCGCTGGAAATGGCGAAGGCCAGCAACTTGTAGCGGTAGGTGGGCACGCCCATCACCTCGGCCACATCCTCGTCGTCATGGATGGCAAAAAGCCCCACGCCCAGTTTCGATTGCTGCACTTTGTAGGCGATCAATGCGGTGATCACGGCAACGATGAGCACCATCAGGTACATCGAGGACGGCTGAGAGGGGCCCAGCTTGGGCACACTGACCGACATCAGATAGACACCGGGCCCACCGTCGATACGCGTGTTGATGATGATGGTGGCCACCACAAAGGTCACCGCCAAGGTGAGCAGGGCAAACAATTCGCCGCGCACCGCCTTGACACGGAACACCACCGCACCGAGCAGGACACCCAGGACGGCGGGAATCAGCGCCGCCAGCGGCAGGGTGGCCAAGAAGGGCCAGTCCAGCTTACCCGCCAGGCCGGCGGTGGTGTACATGCCGACCCCGAAGAAGACGCCATGGCCGAAAGAAAAATAGCCCGAATAACCCGACAGGATGTTCCAGGACATGGCCAGGATGATCCAGTGGCAGATCAGGTAGAGAAAGGACTCGTAGAAAGCCGGCAGACCCAGCCAGGGCACACTGGCCATCAAGGCGCCGGCCGCGAGGATGCCCGAGAACGTCTTGTCCATATCAGCCCTTCCCCGGCCGCAGCAGCAGCATGAAGATCAGGAGCGAGAAGGACACAATGGGCGCCCAGGAGGGCGAGGCCACCGCCATGGTGATGGCCTCGCTCACCCCAATGATGATCCCCGCCACCAGAGGGCCGAGCGGGCTGCCCAGTCCGCCGAGCATGACGGCGGCAAACACCACGCCGACCCAGGCGAAGATTTGTGACGGCGCCAGGGTAAAAGTCAGGGCCAGGCAAACGCCGGCCACCGCAGCCAGCGCCGCACACAGCCCAGCCAGAAACAGCGACAGCGCCTTTTGATTGATGCCAAAGGCCGCTGCAATCGGCCCGTCCTCGGCCATGGCACGCAGCGCCTTGCCCACATCGGTGTAACGCATCACCGCCCAGATGGCCACAGCAATACCCACCGACAAGCCGAAGGTGATGAGTTCAGGCACAGGCACAAACAGGCCGAACACCTTGAATTTCATCGAGGTGTAAGCAGATTCCAACCTGCGAAAGTCGGCAGTCCAGATGCCTTGGATGATGGATTCAAGCACCACCGTCAGTCCGAAGGTGGCCAGCAAGGAATTGAAAGGCGTGATCGCAAACTTGGACAAGGTCCACTGCATCAGCATGCCAAACAGGAAGAAGGCCGGCGGCAGGATCAGCAGCGCCCACAGGGGATCGACATGACCGGCTGTAGCCATCTGGTAGCTCAGGTAGGCTGAGAGAAAAACCAAGCCGAAATGAGACAGATTGATCTGCCGCAGCAAACCCCAGGTCAGACCCAGACCCAGGCCGATGAGCCCATACAGGGCCCCGATGAAGACCCCCGAAAGGATGGACTGCATCAGAAGATTGAAACTCGGGAAATTCATGAGCGACCTGTCGGGGTTAGAAAGACCGGCCCCCAGGGGGGGCCGGTCCGATCACTTCATCTGCAAACGGGTGCCGGGGGCCGCGAACTGCGTCGGCCAGACCACCTGCCACTTGCCGTTTTGCACCTGCTTGATCTTCATCAGGTCATCGCCATAGTTGTTAGGACCATCAAAGCGCAGGCGACCATGGATGGTGTCGATGCGATTGGCCTTGATCCAGCCAGCAATCGCCTTGTCGTCCAGACTGTTGGCCCCCTTGATGCCCACCTCGAGAATCTGCCAGGCGGTATACGAGGCGGCCGCCTGAGTTTCAACACTGGTGTCGGCCAGTTTGGCCTGCGTGGCGCGCTCGTTGAAGATCTTGACGAATTGCGCGCCGACCGGGTTGCTGACGAAGGGCTGATGCTCTTCAAAGATGGTCAGCGACAGTGCGCCGCGGCCCTCGGCCGACTTGGACATCGGGCCCGGCGCGGGGTAGAGGTGAAAGTTCATGGGCGGGGTGTAGTCGATCTTCTTCATCGCATCGAGCAACATATTGCCTTCCAGACCGATGTCGCCCACCCAGACCAGATCGGGCTTGGAGTCCTTGATACGCGCGGCAATCGGTCCGAAGTCACGGTTGCCGAACTCCCACTCAAGGAACAAGACCTCCTGCAGCCCGCGCTTTTTCGCGATCTCGCGACCGCCGAGAGACAAGAAGTGGATCGAAGGAAACTTGCTGGTGACGATCGCGATTGTCTTGGGCGGCTTGGGCGAGGCGGCCAGCATGTCAAACAAGGTGTTGGGCACCGTGACCTGCGGATTGGGGCCGAGCGACCAGGCCGGGAAGTGCATGTCGTACTTGGCCAGCGAGGGAATGCCGAAGGTGTGATGTACCAACACCTTGTTGTAGCGCTGAGCCACGCCCATGGCCGAAAGAATGGCGCCGGTGGCATAGGGCCCCATCAGCAAATCGACCTTGTCGGCGGTAATGAGTTGCTCGTAGAGCGTGCGCGCCAGATCCGGCTTGGACTGATCGTCCTTGCAGATCCACTCCACCTTGCGACCCAGCAGACCACCGCGGGCGTTGAGCTGCTCAATGTAAATATCGCCCACCAACTTGTGCGTCAGGCCGGTGGCCGACAAGGGGCCGGTCAGGGCCAGGGTGCTGCCAATACGGATGGGTGCTGGCTGCGCGCGTACCGCAGGGGCCACGGCCATGGCCGCACCGGCTGCGGTGGCCGCCAGTACCGAACGGCGATCGATCTTCTTCATGCTTGTCTCCTGTGACAGTTGAAAAACAGTTGGGGAACAGACTCTCTCAATCTACCTGGGCGCCCGAGCGACGTACCAGTTCGGCCCACTTGGCCAATTCAGCCCGGCCAAAGGCCGACATCTCATCAGCGCGCATGGCACTGAGTTCCAGGCCCTGGGCCTTGAGCTTGCCAGCCACCTCCGGGTTGGCCAGCGTCTGCGCCGCGGCATCACGCAGTCGGGCCAGTACCGGTGCCGGCGTCGCTGCGGGGGCATACACCATGAACCAGGCGACCAGGTCGAAGTCGAAGCCCGACTCCGCGATGGCGGGCACCTCCGGCGCAGCCGCACTTCGCTTGGCGCTGGAGACGCCCAGGGCGCGCAACTTACCGCTCTTGATATGCGGGAGCGCGGCGGCGGGGTGGTAAAACATGAATTGCACCTGTCCGCTCATCACATCCGACAGGGCCAGGGCGCCATCCTTGTAGGGCACATGCGTCATCTCGCCGCCCAGCCGCGACTTGAGCAATTCGCCGGCCAGATGCCCAGAAGTACCGTTACCCGCAAAGGCGAAGCTCGCCCGCCCGTCCGTGCGGCGGGCCTGCTCGGCCAAATCTCTGAGGGACTTGAGCGAGGACGACCCGGGGACCACGAGCAGGGTGGGCGTGTAACCGGTAAAGGCCACAGGCGCAAAATCTCGCTGGGGGTCGTACGCCAGTTTTTTGTAGAGCGTTGCATTGATGGCGTGGGTCCCCACAGTGCCCATCACGAGGGTGTAGCCATCGGCGGGGGCTTTGGCCACCAGATCCGAGCCAATTCCACCCCCGGCACCGGCCCGGTTTTCTATCACTAAGGCTTGACCGAGCACGCGCCCCATGCCCTCGGCCATGACGCGCGCGACGATATCCGTGGTGGTCCCTGCGCCAAAGGGCACCACCAGGCGAATCGGCTTGACCGGGAAATCCTGAGCCCAGGCCAAACCTGCCGAAAAAACCAACGCGCTCAACAGCGCTTTCCATCCCGTACGAACCCACATCATGGAGACCCTCTCAAGACTCGGGCCGAGGCGGCCACCCGTGTTTGAAGTCGGCGTTGTGCTGCCCCAGCAAGGGCGGCGCGGTCACCTTCAGAGGACGCTGGCCGTCGAAAGAGACGGGGGAACGCACCGTTCGAAAGGTGCCCTGGGCCGGCGAGGGGGCCTCGACGAACATTTGCAGATGCTTGATCTGCGGGTCTTCAGGCACCTCGGCCGAGGTGTACATCGGTGCATGGGGCACATCGAGCGCCGCCAGGCGGTTGCACCATTCGGTTCGGCTGCGCTTGCGAAAAATTTCCTGCAGCACAGCAATGAGGGCCTCCTGGTTGTCGATGCGGGCCTCGCGGGTGGCAAAGCGCGGGTCCTCAAAAATGTCAGCACGCTCCATGGCCTTGGCCAGGCCTTCCCAGAATTTGGGCGGCGAGGACATGTGCAGCGCGATCCATTTGCCATCGGCACATTCGAGCACATACGACTGCGACACCCGGGCCCGACTGAAAGGGTCCACCACCTGCCCGATAGTGAACAGATGGGTAAAGGCATCGAGGTTGAAGTGCGTCATCGCCTCGATCATGGAGACCTCGACCAGCCGTCCCTGACCCGTGCGGTTGCGCTCATGCAGGGCGCCCAAAATACCGTAGGCCGAATAAAACCCGGTCATCATGTCCGCCAAGGCGGGCCCCACCACGCGGGGGTCGTTGGGGTTGACCAGCAAGCCCAAAAACCCGCTATAGGCCTGAGCCACCGAATCGTAACTGGGGCGGTCGCGATAAGGGCCATCGGGGCCAAAGCCGCTGATGGCACAGTAAATCAGGCGCGGATTGATCTTGCGCAAGCGTTCAACGCCGGCGCCAAGCTTCTCGGCCACACCCGGGCGGAAATTCTGGATGTAGATATCGGCCTGCGCGATCAACTCGTCAAAGCGCTTGAGATCGTCTGCGTTCTTTGTGTCCAGAGTGATCGATCGCTTGTTGCGATTGCAGGACTGAAAATGCGGGCTATAAAGCTCCGCGCGATAAGCCCGGAACGGATCGCCAGTGCCCGGCAACTCGATCTTGAGTACATCGGCCCCCTGATCGGCCAGCATCATGCCGGCGAAGGGCCCGGTGATAAAAGTGCCGTGCTCGACGACCTTGATGTCTTTGAGTACTTGCGCCATGGTCAGTCCTTGACAGGGGTCCCGGTGTACTGCTGCTGCGCCACCGCGTGGTTGGCCAAGGCAAAGCCGATCGGGTCGGACATTTCTTCATTGAGATGCGCAATCAGGCTGGCCACCCGCGCCAGCATAGGCACGCCCTTGAGCGCAGTGACCGGGAAATTGACCCCCAACAAGACGGCCGGAATGGCCGCCGATACATTCATGGGCAGGTCCTTGCCGGTCACCTCGGGAATCACCGACTCGATGATGCGCGAGAGTTGCACATATTTCTGGCCTCCCCCC
Organism: Betaproteobacteria bacterium; assembly: GCA_016868205.1. Lineage (GTDB taxonomy): Bacteria > Pseudomonadota > Gammaproteobacteria > Burkholderiales > Burkholderiaceae_C > Polaromonas. The sequence goes on along the minus strand of VGHR01000005.1, from coordinate 15,019 downwards.
ACACGGGCCGACACCTCAAAGAGCGCAGCCACCCGGGGGTCGGCGGTCTTGTGCTCGGGATGGCCATAGCCGGGCACGATCTGCTTGCGTGAGCGCAAATCGGTCACGACCGACCGAGCCGCAGCCTTGAGGTCACCGCCGTGCGAGGAAGCGGCCTCGGCCTCGACCCGCAGGAACAGCTTGCCTGCGGTCTCGGAGGCACCCAGCACCACAGAGCCAGCCCCCAAAATACCCGCGGCCACCGCACCCTGCATCGCATCCGGGGCGGCCGCCAAGGTCATACGCGCCGCCTGGTTGCTAGGCACCAAGCCGTGCTCGGCGATGGCCACCATGGTGGCATTGACCAAGGCACTGGCCGCCTTATCGGGCATCTGCCCGGTCAAGAGCAAAAAGAAATAGTCGCCAAAATTAATCTGCCCGATCAGATCGCGCGACAGATCCATGCCGCGCACCACAATGCGCTGCTCGCTCGATGTGCTGATGGCCGTGTGCGGCACGATGTTTTTTCCGATTTTCATGAAGGCTCTCCGACGAAGATGCACCCACTGGCGTGAATACGATGCGCGCGCTGTCAATGTCTCACAACACCTGACAAGCCTGCTCAAAACTCAGCCGCGGGTTGCGATCAAACAACTTGCTCTTGTCCATGTAACCGAGGTTGATGAGGAAATTGCTTTGATAGCGCCCGTCCGGGAAAAACTCGGCATTGACCTTGGCCAGATCCACCCCGCTCATCGGGCCGCAGTCCAAATCCAGGGCGCGCGCGGCCAAAATGAAATAGGCCCCGCCCAGGGTGCCGTTGCGGATGGCCGTAGCCGACGCCATGCCGGCATTGCCTTCGAACATCGCCTTGGCCGCCGGCTTGTGCCAGATCTGGGGCATGTGCTCATAAAAGCGCGTGTCGATGGCCACAATCACGCACACCGGAGCCGAGCGTGTCTTGTCCACATTGGTCGGAGACAGGGCCGGGATGACGCGCTCGCGGGCAGCCGGCGTGGTCAGAAACACATAGCGTGTGGGCTGCGTGTTCATAGAAGTCGGTGCCATGCAGGCGAGCTCATAAACCCGGCGCAGCAAGTCCTGGGAGACCGGTTTGTCGATAAAGCCGTTGGCCGTGCGGGCTTGGCGGAAAAGTTGGTCGAGGCTGGTGTCTGAAATGGGCATGGCAGTCAATGGTTAGGGAGGTTGAAAATACCGCGCGGTGATGCAGGGATTGGGGTGAGTTTCACTCCGCCTTGATACCCAGGTCCCGGGTGATCTTGGACCAACGGTCCACATCGCGCTTGACCAGCGCCTTAGCCTGCTCGCCGGTCAAGGCCAGAGGCTTGCCGCCGGCCTTGCGAAAGGTCTCGACCAAATCGGCCGACTGGATGATGCGTGAGAGTTCACTGCGCAGCCGCTCCTGCACATCGGCCGGTGTCTTGGCCGGCACGAACAAACCAAACCAGGATTCCAGGTCAAGATTGACGACGCCGGTCTCGATAATGGTTGGCACCTCCGGATGAAAGGGCAGACGCGAACTGCCAGAGACCACCAGGGCCTTGAGGTTGCCCGCCTCCACCTGCGGACGCGCGGTCGGGGAGAGGTCGAAGAACAGATCGACCCGCCCACCGAGCAGGTCCTGATAGGCCGCTTGCGCGCCACGGTACGGCACATGCACCAGTTCCACGCCGGCCAGATTCCACAAAGCGGCCGCCAGTACATGCTGCCCCGAGCCACTGCCGCCGGAGGCATAGGTGAGTTTTTTCGGATTGGCTCTGGCATGCGCGATTAACTCGCGCAGGTTGTTAAAGGGCAGGTCCTTACGCGCCACCAGGGTGTAGCTGTACGCCACCGCCAGACCCACCGGCTCGAAATCGCGCAAGCTGTCGTAAGGCAGATTCGGGTACAAGCCCGGGTTCAGGGCCAGGTTGGACACCGACCCGACCAGAAGGGTGTAGCCGTCGGCAGGCGCTTTGGCCACGAGCTCCGTGCCCACCAGGGTGCCAGAGCCGGGGCGATTTTCCACAACCGCCCCGGGGCCCAGGGCCTTGCCCAAGCGGTCGGCGAGCAAGCGCCCGACAACATCAAAGCCCCCCCCGGGCGGCTGCGGGACCACCACCCGCAGCGGCTTGGTCGGAAAGGCCTGAGCCCACGACGAAACGGTCGACAGCCCGCCGATCAGTCCCACGGCCAGGGTCTGGTTGAAGGAGCGCTTGTTCATTTTGAGAATCTCCAAAAAACTAGGGACGGGGGACAAGCCCCCCTGCCGCGGATGTCAACGCTCGAGAGGTCCCCCCGCCAGCCAGCCAGCGCCGCGCGCATACAGCCGCGCAACTCCTTCGCCTTTGAGCATGGGCATGTCCATCTTGACCTTGTAGCCGATTCGCGTCTGAATGTACGCCAAATGCCGATATCCCTCAGGGAAGGCTGACAAAGCCGCCTGATCCAATTGCAGCACCGCGCTGGGGTCGACCGGCTCAATGCGGTCCTTCTCGTAGATCGGCTGACGATGCAGCAGTTTCCAGCGCCCCTCGTGGAGGGTGACAAAATCATAAAAGCGCCCGGTACAGACCACATCGCACAAGACCGGACCGCCCACCGCCTCGACCATGCCGCGCTGGGAGATGGTCATCTTGGTTTGGGCAATAGCCCGGTCGCCTGCCACCTCGATCGCACTGCCCCCCAGAAAATGCAGGATGCTCACCCCCTTGGCCCAGCCTTCCTGCGTGACGCGAATGAAATCCCGGAAGGGCCCCTGAAACCAGGTGGCCATCATCACGCCCTCGGGATGCCAGACCGTGGCAAACTGATCCCACAGGCCGGCATCGCGCCAGACCGCCCAGCGCTCGACCATCTGGCGGATTTCCAATTCATCGTGCAGCTCAGCGTTCATGTCTGTTCCTCCGGGGCGTTGACAGGATCAGCCCAATAGTCCACCTGATGACGGGCGATGCGCAGGTCGGCCAGTTCTTTTTTAACGCGCAAATGCTCGGGGTGCTGCGCGTACGCATCGAGCGCGGCCTGCGACTCGAATTCCGAATACAACACCACATCGCAGGCGTAATCGATGCGGCTCGAGTCCACACCAATCTCCAAATACCTCAGCCCGGGAATGCGCCCGCGTAGCGATTCGAAACTGCGTTTAAGCACAGCCACGGCTTGCGCCTTTTCAAGCTGCGTGTCGCCACGAAGATTCCACATGACGATGTGCTTGATCATGCCAATAACCTTTTTATCGAAAGTACTCTCAACCGCCGGCTGGAGTGCCGAACGGGCAGTTCGTGGGGGCACAAGCACGCAACGCGTCGGCCCGCTGTGCAAGGCGCGATTGAAATCAAGGGTGCAAGGCCCCGGCTGATCGACCCGACCCTAACGAGGCCCGCAGCCCGGTGCCGGCCTGCCACCGCGCTTCGGTCAGACGGCTCATGAGCCCCTTCAGACGCGCATCGGGCGTGCCAGCCAGGCGGGGGGTCACCGGCGGGTAGACAGAGTTCTGACTGAGATTGCGCACCCGTTTGCCTTGAGAAAAACGACTGCCGGGACTATAGATTTTCAAAACACGAAGAAAAATAGCCCGTGCGTAAATGAGATTTCCGCCAAATGGAATAAACCGGCACAATTTCGGGCTTGCCGTTACCATCAGGTCTCGCGCAAGCGGGTCACACCGCCTCGACGACCACCATGGACCGCTGGACCGAAATCGAACTGTTTGTGCAAGTGGCCGAAACCGGCAGTCTGAGCCGGGCCGCTGAGGCCTTGCACTTATCCAATGCAGCCGCCAGCCGCTACTTGGCGGCCCTGGAGGCCAGGCTGGGCGCGCGCCTGGTCGAGCGCAACACCCGTCGGCTGTTTCTCACCGACACCGGCCGGGAATTTCACAGCCGGGCCCGCTCGATCCTGTCGGACTTGCGCGATGCCGAGGCGGCGGTCAACGCCACCGCCCTGAACCCCACCGGGGTTCTGCGGGTCACCGCCTCGGTTTCATTTGCCATGCACCATGTGGCCCCCCTGCTGCGCGAGTACACCCAGCGCTACCCCAATGTACAGGTGCATCTGGAGGCGGCCAACCGCTACATGGACATCATTGACAACAACATCGATGTGGCCATACGCAACCGCGAGTCCGAGCCCGACTCGAACATCACCATCCGGCGCATGGCCGAGACGCGGCGACTGCTCGCTGCCTCGCCGGGTTATCTGGCCCGCCACGGCACGCCACAGACCCTGGAAGATCTGCATCGCCACAAACTGCTGATCTACACCCACGCCAACAACCCCTACGAGTTGCGCTTGTCCAGGCAAGGGGTTCACAGCGCCATGACCGTCAAGGCGCTGCTGGAATCAAACGATGGTCAGGTGTTGCGGGCCGCTGCCCTCGATGGGCTGGGGATTCTGGTGCAGCCCACCTACATCATCTACGACGACATCGTGGCCGGGCGTCTGGTGCCGCTGCTCGACGACTGGGAACTGCCCCGACTGACGATCAACCTGGTCTACGCCAGCCGAAAACACCTCTCGGCCAAGGTGCGCACCTTCATCGACTTCATGGTCGAGCACTTCGCCAAGATGGATTACGAGCGCAAGTGGACGGCGCGGTTTGGGGCTTGAGGGCGCCGAGCTCTTAATCCGGCCGAATGCCCTCCCAGGCATCTTGTAGCAATTGCCGCAGGGCCGCGCGGTCCAGTGGACGCGGATTGGGGTATTGGTTGTGCACCGCGATGTCGCAGGCTCTGTCCAAGTCAGTCTGCCTCATCCCCAAATCTCGCAAGGACACCACCGCACCGTTGTTGCGGGCCAGGTCATAGACAGCCGCTGGGCCACTTGAGCCAGCCAGCGCACGCGCGATGCGATCCATCGCCTGCGGCGCAGCCGCTGCGTTGTAGGCCAGAGCGTGCGGCAGAACCACCGTGTGACACTCGGCATGCGGCAAATTGAAGGTGCCACCCAAGGTATGACATAGCTTGTGGTGTAAGGCCATACCCACACTGCCCATGACGATGCCACACAGCCAGGCGCCATAAAACGCATCGCTGCGTGCGGCCAGATCACCGGGATTGCGACAGATTGCCGGCAGCGCCCGCCCCAGCGCCGCAATACCATCGGTGGCCATGAAGTCAATCACTGGGTTGCGGTCGCTGGCGTACAGGCCCTCAGCCGAGTGGGCGATAGCGTTGATGCCACTGCTCAGGCTCATGCCGGCCGGCAGACTCAGGGTAAGTTCCGGGTCGTAAATGACCGCCCGTGGCACGACCTTGGCGTCCTTGCCTGTTTTCTTGATGCCGCCTTCGGTGATGCCATACACCGGCGTCATCTCTGAGCCGGCGTAGGTGGTGGGAATGGCGATGATGGGTAGGCCCGACTCCAAAGCGATGGCCTTGCCCAGCCCGGTGGTCGAGCCCCCCCCTATGGCCACGGCACAGTCAGCGCCCAACCGGCGCGCCTCCTCGCGAGCCTCGCGCGCGGTTTCGATGGGAACATGCATGACCGCACGGGCAAACACACCAGCGGCCCGGGGTCCAAGCAAGCGAGCCACCCGCTCGGCCGATTCGCGTTGTTCGGGAGTGGACAAGACCAGAGCACGCTGGTAACCCAGTGCATCGATTTCGCGCTCGAGGTGCTTGAGGCTGCCAGCGCCAAAAACCACCCGGGCGGCATAAGCGTTGTAAACGAAGGCGTTCATCAGGGGCGTCCTTGGTCCGGGGTGCTCAGGCCGGCGCTGCGCTCGACCGCCTGGATGATGGCCGCGTAGTCCAAGCGGCCCAGGCCCTGAGCGACCGCAGCCTGCATCAATTGCAAAGTAGCGGCCGTCTGAGGCAGCGGCGCGTGAACTTCACGGGCTGCGCCGACTATGAGCTCAAGATCCTTGATCATCTGCTCGACCGTAAAAGTGGGTGTGAAATCGCGTTGCGACAACTGCACCGCTTTGGCCCTGACAATGGGTGAGCCCACCGCGCTGGCACACAACACCTGCCACATGTCCTGCCAATCGAGGCCACCCTTGCGGCCCAGGGTGAGGCCTTCAGCCAGCATGGCGCTGGTTTGCGCAATCAGCAAATTGACGACCAGCTTCATCAGCCGCGCCTGCTCGCCCTCGCCCAGATAGAAGCGCTGCGGCCCCCAGCAGGCAAGCAGCGGCTCGGCCCGCTCATAGGCGGCGCGCGGCCCCGAAGCCATAACGGTCAAGGCGGCCGCCTCGGCCATTTTGTTGTTGCCCGACACCGTGGTGCGCAAATAGGCCACGCCGCGCGCACTGCACAGATCGGCCACCTGCGCCGACGCGGCCAGCGAGACGGTGCTGGTGTCCACATACACGGTCCCCGCGCTGGCGCTTTGCGCCACCTGCTGGCCCACTGCCAGAAGCGCGGTATCGTTCGGCAGGGACGACAACACGAAGTCGGCCTGCGCCAGCGCATCGGGTTCGGCCACGGCCAGGCCGGCGCCGCGCGCCAGCGCCAGGCGCTCGCCGCTGAGGTCGCCGACCGTGAGCTCATGGCCGGCGTTTTTCAGGTGGTTGGCCATAGGCAGACCCATCTTGCCCACGCCAAGAAAATGGATGCGCGCCATGCTCAGAAACTCTTCTTCGCGGCCGCCGGCGCCAGGCCCCCTGTGCGGCCACCCATGAAGCTGCCATGCTGCAAATTGAGTAGGCGGTTCCAACGCTGCTGGCCCATCGTCAAGCCGATGAAAAATCCCAACTCCACAATTTGCTGGACCGACAAATGCGTATGCAGACCGCTCCAGAGTTCGTCACTGGACTCCAAGCCCCAGGTCATGGCTTCAGCCAGTCGAAGCGCGGCCTTTTGCCGCGGGTCAAAGCGGCTCGACTTTTCAAACTCGAGCAAATCGCGCACATCGTCTTCCACCAGGCCCTGGGCCTGCGCCTTGAGCGAGCGTTGGTTGCCGCAGTAGTTGCAATTGACCGCCTGCGAAACATACAGCCGGCACAACTCTTTGAGCGCGTGGTCACACACACCGTTGACAAAAGTATCGTTCCAGGCGTTAGCAAATGACCAAAAAACCGCCGGCACATGGGCACGGATGGCATGACTCTCGGGGCGTGGCGCTCCCTCACGGGCGGCGCGTTCGAACTCGGCTCGCATGGCCGGGTCGACGATTGCGCCCGGCTCGATATAGGGCAGGCGTTGTGGGGGCACGGTCATAGCGATCTCCAGTTTCAAGCCCGCGCCCGCGCTTGTCCATAAGCGCTCAGGTCGAGGTAGCGTTCGGGCGCAGGGGAAACGCCTCCCCACAGACCTTCCATTTCGGCTCGAATCGACAGCACACGGGCAAAGCCCTCATGGCTGAAGGCCGCGTCGACGACGAGCCCAGAGCCAGGGGTGAGCAAGGCCTCGTAGGTGTCGCGGGCCGCCTGATCGTCGAGCTTGAAGTTGCTCTTGAGCAGGTCCCTCATGGCACTCTCATTGTTGCGGTCCATCACGCGCCGCTGGCCGCGGATGTAGGCGGTCAGGTATCGCTGCAAGAGCGAGTCATTGGCCTGGGCCCAAGTGCGCATCACATAAGCGCCCGTGGCCTGGTAAGGACCGAGCAGGTCGTACTGGCTGCCCAGGCTTTTCAGACCCTGGGCGCGCAGCTTGAAATTAAAAGGGGGGTTTATCATTGCGCAGGCTAAAGAAGCGTCGCCAGCCATGGCCGCCGCGCGCGGGCCCGTGCCACCGGCAAGCTTGACCTGGTAGTCACGCCCCTCAATCAGGCCGCGATCCTTAAGAATTTTTTTAGCGACCAGGGCATAAGCGGTGTGCGGCGCATCAACGGCAAGCACCTTGCCACGCAAGTCTGAAAAATCCACGATCTCCGGGCGGACCATGAAATCGTTCAGCCCGGCATCACCGCCACAAACAATGACTGCGTCGGCACCGCTCTCGATCAAGGCCACCGCGTTATCGACCGCCGCATGGGCGATCTCAAAACGACCCGCCGCCAAACCGGCACGCTGCTCGTCCGAATTGGGGGTGTGCTGTAACTCGATTTGCAAATCCAGGCTTTCAAAGTACCCGGCCTGCATCGCTGCCAGCAAGGGCAGGTTGCTTGAGGTATTGAACACATTGACGCGAATCATCGACCCTCCAGACGGTTCAGGCAGCCAGCGCCGTGCGGGCGATGGTATCGGCATTGATAGGCATGGACCGCATGCGCACGCCCAGAGCCGCATACACGGCGTTGGCGATCGCCGCAGCGACCGGGCCGTGGGTGGCCTCACCCACGCCCAGGCTGGGCTGATCCGGTCGCTCCACCAGATCAACCGCGACTTCGGGGACCTCGCTAAAGCGCAAGATGGGGTAGCTGTCCCAACTGTCAGAGGTCACACGGGTGCGGTCGAAGCGAACTTGTTCCTTGAGCACCCAGCTCACCGTTTGGATCGCCCCGCCTTCGATCTGGTTGATCGCGCCGTCCCGGCTGACCAAGCGGCCTGCGTCGACGACCAGCCAAAGCCGCAGCACGCGCAACTGGGCGCCAGCCTCAACCAGTGCCACCGCAGCGCACCAGGCACCGGTGTTCTTGTAGCGCGCCACGCCCATACCCATACCCTGGCCTTCGGCGGGCGGGCTTGGTTTCCAGCCAGAAAACTCGGCCACGCGCTGCAACACGAAGCGGGCGCGCTCATCGGCAAGATGACGCAGGCGAAACTGCAGAGGGTCGGCACCCGAGCGCTCGGCCAATTCGTCCATGAAGCTCTCGGCGGCGAAGACATTGAGGTGAGCGCCGAGGGACCTCAGCGAGGAGGTGCGCAAGGGCATACGCAGCAACCGATGGCTGATCACCTCCTGGCTGGCAAATTCGTACAGGGGCACTGCGTTGCGCTCGGCCCCACCGCCCACTGCCAAGGGCATGTTGATCGCCACTTGCGCCGCAAAGGGCGGGTCGATGAGGCCCGCAGCGCGCAGCACCGGCACCGAGCTGCGCCCGGGCCGCATGCTGTGCCCGGTGGACCAGACCTGGTGTTGCCAGTGCACGATACGCCCCTGCTCGTCGAGCTCGGCTAGCAGATCGGCGCACATGGCCGCGCCAAACGGAGCGCAGGCGAGCTCATCGGCCCGGCTCCACTGCACCCGCACCGGCTGGCCAGGCACGGCGCGCGCCAGCAATGCCGCATCGGCGGCAACATCGTCAGCGCCGTTGTGGCCATAACAACCCGCGCCATCATCATGCCGCACACGCACCGCTTCAGGCGATAAGCCCATGAGTATGGCCAGGTCAGCGCGCAAATTGAAGACGCCCTGGCTGTGGGTCCAGACCTCCAACTGAATCGGTTGATCGGTCGCATAGGTGGCAACCGCGCACGACGGTGCGATCGAGGCATGGGCCAGAAAGGGACGCTCGTAGGTGGCAGCGTGCCGCACCCGGGCAGGGGTACGCGCCGGGTCACTACGATGGTTGACGACAGTGGTTTCAAGCGGCCCCTGCTTGAGCTCATCGAGCATCGCATGCATATCGGGCAAGCTGGGGAGCTCGTGCCACTGGGCCCTTGCGGCGAGGCGATCCCCCGCGCGCCGGGCCTGATAGGGTGTTTTCGCCACCAAGCCCAAAAAGCTGCCGTTGCGCACCACCGTGACCACGCCAGGCCAATGCTGCGCTTCCTGCCAATCCACCTGCGCCAGTCGGGCCTGCGGCGAAGGCGGATGAATGACCACGCCGTGCAGGAGCCCCGGCCAGGACTTGTCGTGCAAAAAACTGGGCCGCCCCATCAGCTTGGCGTGCAAATCCAGACGCCGAACCTGCAGGGGCGGTGAGGGTCTGGGCTCCACCGATGCATCTGCATCCACATCGAGCAAGGCGGGGTCGGCCAAGGCCCAGTAACTGGTCGAAACGGGCGAGCCTGGCAGACTGATGCGGCCATCGTAGACCTGCAGGCGAGCCTCATGCTGCACGGTCACATTCAGGTGCTCGGCCGCGCGCTTGAGGTAGAGGCGCCGCGCCTGCGCGCACACCTGCCGCAAGGCTAGACCGGAGTCGGTGACGGACAAACTGCCTGCGGTCACGCCTTCATTGGGGGAAAGCGCAGTGTCTGCGCTCACCATATGAATACGCCCGATATCAATATCGAGCTCGTGGGCGACGATCTGGGCCAGCGCAGTGCGAATGCCCTGGCCCAGTTCGACCTTGCCGCTGCGAACCGTCACCGTGCCATCGGATCCGAAGGTGAGCCACTGACCCAGGCGCGGATTGAGCTTCAGACTCGGCGACAGAGCAGGCTTCATCATGACGGGGCCTGCAGGGAGGCGGCCGCTCGCAGGACTGCACGGACGATGCGCTGGTGCGAGCCGCAGCGACACAAGTGCCCGTCGAGCGCTTGGCGCACCTCCTGCGCCGAGGGTTTCGGTTGACGATGCAACAAGGCGGCGGCGCTGATCAGGATGCCCGAGATGCAGTAGGCGCACTGCGCCGCCTGATCCTCCAGGAAAGCCCGCTGCAGCGCACTGGCCTGCCCGCCCGTGGCCAAGCCCTCGACCGTCGTGACCCGCGCCCCGTCAAGCGCCTCGAGCGGCGTATCGCAGGCTGGCCGGCTGTTGCCATTGATGAGCACATGGCAGGCACCGCACTGCCCGGCGCCACAGCCGATACGGGTACCGCAGAGCCCGCGCTCATGCAAGGCATACAGCACGGGCATGGCGGCCGGTCCCTCCAGGGCGCAGGGTTGGCCGTTGAGCTCGAGGTGGACGGTGGTCTGCACCATGCGGGCTGCTACTACTGCTTGGGCGCCGAGCGCATCACGGCACCCAAAGTGTTGTACTCATCCTTGATGTAGGCATCGAATTGGTCCGGACTCATGGGCATAGGCTCTGCGCCCAGAGTGGCCATGCGCTCTTTCACATCGGGCAGGGCCAGGATGCGGGCGACCTCGGCGTTTAGCCGGGCCAAAATGGGCTTGGGCGTCTTGGCCGGAGCCAGCATACCGATCCAAAAATCGAAGACGAAGCCAGGCAGACCCGCCTCGGCCACGGTCGGTACATTGGGTAAAGCAGCCGAGCGCTTGGCGGTGCTCACAGCGATGGCGCGCAGCCGGTTCTCGCGGATGGCCGGCAGCGAGGCCAAGACCGGGGTGAACATGAAGTCGGTGCGGCCGGTGCTGGTCTCCACAATGGTCTCAGGTGTGCCTTTAAACGGAATGTGGGTCAGCTGCAAATTGGCCGAGGCGCGAAACTTTTCGGCATTGACATGGGTGGCACTGCCAACGCCGGCCGAGGCGTAATTGAGGGCGCCCGGCTTGGCGCGGGCCGCTGCGATCAACTCGGCAACCGACTTGATCGGACTGCCCGCACCGACCACCAGCACGCTGGGGAGGGTGGCCAGCGGCGAGACCCCTGAAAAATCGCTCAGCGTGTCGTACTGCAGATTGCTGTAGAGGACCGGGTTGACCACATGGCCGGTGGAGACCACCACCAGTGTGTGGCCGTCCGGATCGGAGCGGGCCACCTGGGTCGCGCCCAGGGTACCCCCCGCACCGGGACGGTTTTCAACAACCACCGGCTGGCCCCAGGCGGCTTGCAGCTTTTCACCGACGACTCGGGCCATGATGTCAGTGGCACTGCCCGCGGTAAAGGGCACCACGATCTTGATGGGTTTGCTTGGGTAAGTCTGGGTCCAACCCACACTCAGGGCCAGGGCGGCCCACGCACCGATCAGCAAGCGTTTCATGACAGTCTCCTTGGTGTTGTCAGACAAATAAAAGGCTTTCTTGACGACTTTTCAGTAACCGAGGCAAGGCCCTGCGCCTTCACGCCAGGCCCATGGCCCGAGTGATTTTGCGGCCGGATGCTTGCAACTGCTCGATCAGGGGTTCAACAGAGAGGCCCAGCATCCGGCCGTGCCGCTTCTTCCAGCGGCCGGCGATCATCACGCTGTCGATATTGGCCAGCGAGGTCTGGAACACCACCGTGCTGACCGGATCGTGCACCGGTTGCATATTCAGGTCTGTGGCGCGTAGAAGTACCAGATCGGCCTGCTTGCCCGGAGCCAGGGATCCGATACGGTCGAACTGGCCGAGCATGCGAGCGCCCTCCACAGTGACCCAGGTCAAGGCCTCGCGGGTGCTCACGGTCGAGGTGGGCGGTATGGTGCCATGGGCCAGGCGATGCGCGACATTGTCAAGCGAGCGCTGCATACCCAGCGCGATGCGGGCCTGCGAAAGCATGTCCCCGCTGAGCACGCTCTCCAGGTCGGCGCCGAGCGAGGGTGCGCAGCCACGCTGGCGCAGCCGCCCGGTCAGGGGATGGCCATGACCCTGCGTCATCTCGTTTTCAGCTGCGGCCGAAAAGCTCATACCCAGATCACAAAAACGCTTGAGCTGTTCGTCATCGAGCGCATGACCATGCACGATGTTGACCTGGGGCCCCAGCAGACCCTGCTGCTGCAGCACCTGCCAGCCCTCGGGGGTACGCGGGGGGCCGCCGCCCTGGTGCAAAGAAGCCAATATGCCCAAATCGCGGGCCATGGCAAAGTCATGCAGAGCCACCTCCAAGGTGGAATAGTGCGGCCCAAGCACGGCCGCATGAATGCTCAGCAGGCGATGGCCTTGATGCGCCTTGAGCAGGCGCTCGACCTCGGCGCGCGGATGGGGCATCTCCCAGAAGGGCTTTTGACCGGGCTGAGGATCGGGCTTAGGCGTGCCGTGGAAGAAAGCGGCGCGAATGCCCGACTGCAGCAAGGCCTCGATGGCCGCATCGTTATGGGCCGGGCTGGGGTTGTTGTGGCACCAGTCCACCAGCGTAGTGGTGCCACAGTTGATTTGGTTGAGCGCCCCCACCAGGGTGGCGATGTGCAGGTCCTCGGGCGCGAACACCGTGGCCAGACCCGCGTGCATCTTGGAAAAATACTCCAGCAGGGTCCAGTTGGAGGCCAGGCCGCGCAGGGCCGTCTGCCAAGTGTGCATATGGGCGTTAACCAGCCCGGGAATCACGATGCATCCGGCCGCCTCCACCACCTCAGCCGCATCGGCGGCAATCTGCGGTGCGATCTCGACGATGACATCGCCGCTGACCAGAATGTCGCCCCGCGGCAGATCACCCTGACGGTCCAGGGTGATGATGGTGGCCCCACGGATGAGCGTCGGCCGCATACCTTCAGGACTCCAGGCCGTCGCTCATCTTCACATTCTCGGACTTGAGTTCCAAGCCCGAATCGGCCGCTACTTCCTTGAGCAGGACCGCAAAATCGATGTCTTCATGTCCGCGTCCAACCATGCGCGCTATGGACTCACGCGTGGCCGCGGCCGCCGGCATGGGCACGCCATAGGCCTTGGCCGCACCCAGGCCGAGGTCCATATCCTTGAGCAGCAGCTTGGGCGTGAAGGTCACCTGATCAAAGGTCAGATTGGTGAGCATGGGCGTCTTGTAGCGGGTGTACATCGAGCCGACCACCGAGTCATTGATGCTCTCCAAAAAAACATGGCGCGGGATACCGGCCTTCTCGGCCATCACCGTGATCTCGCACAGGTTCTGGATGACCACGCCAAACATGGTGTTGTGCGCGATCTTCCAGACACGGGCCAGCTCGCCCTCGCCCACCCACATCACGCGGCGGGCCATGGCCTGCAGCATGGGCTCGACCTCCAGGTACAAGACCTTAGGACCCGAGGCCACCAGCAGCAGCTTGCCCGCCTTGGCCACCTTGGCATTGCCCGACACCGGAGCGCAAAGGTAGCCCACGCCCATGGCTTCGAGGCGCTCGCGGATCTCAGCCGACCCTTCCCGGGAGATGGACGATGAATCGACCACCATGCGCGGCTTGTTCTTGCCGGCCAGCAGTCCGCCTTCGGCGAACAGCACTTCCTTCAGGTCGTCGGTGGTAGAGACCATGGTGAACACCGCATCGCAGGCCGAGAGGTCCTGCTTGGTCGGGACGATGGTGGCACCGGCTTCGGCCAGGGGGGCGGCCTTGGACGCAGTTCGGTTCCAGACGCGAACGTCGTGGCCGGCCTTGATCAGCCGCTTGGCCATGGCTTCGCCCATGCGACCCAGGCCAATCCATCCAATGCGCTTGCTCATTCGTGAGTCTCCGTGATGATGAGAAAAATTGCGTTGAGTTTGTCGGAGCAGCCCTGCGCCCACAAGGAACACAGCGGAAATCAGTTTTTCCCTTAGCGAAAAAGCAAGCCCTCCAAAGTGGGCAGACACACCGAAGATGAAAAAGCCACCTACGGGTCGCAGACCGAAGGCGACTGTTGCAAGGTCAGGCCCCAGGGAAAACCCAGATCAGCCGACTCAGACGCGCTCGATCACCAGCGCAATCCCCTGCCCTACGCCAATACACATGGTGCACAGGGCATAACGACCGCCCTGAGTGTGCAGGCGATTGATGGCGGTGGTCACCAGACGCGCACCCGAGGCGCCCAGGGGGTGGCCCAGGGCAATCGCCCCGCCCCAGGCGTTGACGCGCTCGTCGTCGTCTTTCAGGCCGAGCATGCGCAGCACGGCCAGGCCTTGCGCGGCAAAGGCCTCGTTGAGTTCGATCACATCCATCTGCGCGAGCTTCAGTCCGGTGAGCGCCAGCACCTTTTCGGTGGCGGGAGCTGGGCCTATGCCCATGATGCGCGGGGCCACGCCGGCGGTGGCCATGCCCACCACCCGGGCTTTGGGGGTCAAGCCATTTTTGGCGGCCGAGGCTTCATCGGCCAACAGCAGCGCGCAGGAGCCATCGTTCACCCCGCTGGCGTTGCCGGCGGTCACCGTGCCGTCCGGTCGCACCACGCCCTTGAGCTTGGCCAGCGCCTCCAGGCTGGTCTCGCGCGGGTGTTCGTCTTTGTCCACGACGATCGCGTCGCCCTTCTTCTGCGGGATGGTCACCGGCGTGATTTCACGCGCCAGGTGGCCGGCCTTCTGCGCAGCGACCGCCTTCATCTGGCTGGCCAGAGCCATGCGGTCCTGGGCCTCGCGTTCGATCTTGAAATCGACGGCCACATTCTCTGCAGTCTCAGGCATCGAATCAACGCCGTACTTTTCCTTCATGAGCTTGTTGACAAAGCGCCAGCCGATGGTGGTGTCGTACACCGCATTGGCGCGCGAGAACGCGCTCTCAGCCT